>JBFGFY010000042.1:0-18544 GCA_041579355.1 Longimicrobiales bacterium
GACAAGATGTAGACGTCGGCCGACGAGGCCCCCGGCTCCGCCTCAATCGGGAGCAGCGCGCGCGTATGCGGAGGCGTCGACATCGCCGAGCGGAACTCGGAGCTCACCAGGTGGACCGCGTCGATCTCACCCGACTCGAAGCGCTCGCGCAGCGGCCCGATGAGCGACTCGGCGTCCTCCACGGTCGGCCTGTCGCCGATGTCCGTGCGCTTCGTGAGCATCGGCTCGCCGCGGAAGCGGAAGTATGCGATGCCCTTCTTCCCCGCGATGTGCAACTCCGTCTCGATCCCCTTTTCGCGCAGCTCCTCGAGGAGGCCGCGCGCTTCGCGGATGAGGTTGGCGTTGAAGCCGCCCGCGAGGCCCCGGTTGGCCGTGAGCAGCAGCACCGCAGCGCGCCGGGTGTTCTCCGGCCGCCGTAGGATCGGATAGCGCTCCGCGAGACCGGGCGAGTAGAGCCCCTGCACGATCTCACTGAGCGCACCCGCATACGGCCGCGTCGCGTACACCCGGTCGGTCGCGCGCTTGAGCTTCGACGTCGCGACGAGCTCCATCGTGCGCGTGATCTGTTTGGTGTTCTCGACGGACTTGATCCGCCGTTTGACCTCGCGAGCTCCGGCCACGTGTGCGCTCCTCCCTCTCGCCTAAGCGCCGGCTCCGACCACCGCGGCCTCGTGCTCCGCGGCGAACGTCGCGTTGTACTCTTCGATCGCCTTGATCAGGTCGGCCTTGAGCTCGTCCGAGAGCACCTTCTGCTCGCGGATACCGCTGAGCAGCTGGGGGCGCTTCGCGGCAAGCGTGTCGTAGAAGCCACGCTCCCACTGGCGCACGCGCTCCACGGGCAGCTTGTCCAGATAGCCGTTCGTCACCGCGAAGATCGCGACCACCTGGTTCTCGACGGGCATAGGCTGGTACTGGGGCTGCTTGAGCAGCTCCACCGTCCGCGCGCCGCGCGCGAGCTGCCGCTGCGTCGCGGCGTCGAGGTCCGAGCCGAACTGGGCGAACGCCTCGAGCTCGCGGTACTGGGCCAGGTCCAGGCGAAGCCGCCCTGCGACCGAGCGCATCGCCTTGATCTGCGCTGAGCCCCCCACGCGGGAAACCGAGATGCCGACGTTCACCGCCGGCCGGACGCCCGAGTAGAAGAGGTCGGGCTCGAGGAAGATCTGCCCGTCCGTGATCGAGATCACGTTCGTCGGGATGTAGGCGGACACGTCGCCGGCCTGCGTCTCGATGATCGGCAGCGCGGTGAGCGATCCACCGCCGTGCTCGTCCGAGAGCTTGGCCGCGCGCTCGAGCAGCCGCGAGTGCAGGTAGAAGACGTCGCCCGGATACGCCTCGCGGCCCGGAGGACGCCGCAGCACGAGTGAAAGCTGGCGGTACGCCGTCGCCTGCTTCGACAGGTCGTCGTACACCACGAGCGTGTGCTTGCCCTGCCACATGAAGTGCTCGGCCATCGCCGTGGCCGAGTAGGGAGCGATGTACTGCATCGGCGCCGGGTCGGACGCGTTGGCGGTCACGATGATCGTGTAGTCCAGGGCGCCGTGCTCGCGCAGCGTCTCCACGACACTCCGCACCTTCCCCGCGCGCTGACCGATCGCGCAGTAAATGCAGATGACGCCCGTTCCCTTCTGATTGATGATCGTGTCGACCGCGACGGCGGTCTTGCCGGTGCCGCGGTCGCCGATGATCAGCTCGCGCTGGCCGCGCCCGATCGGAATCATCGAGTCGATCGCCTTGATGCCGGTCTGGAGCGGCTCCTTCACCGGCTGCCGCTTCACGATGCCCGGCGCGACGATGTCGATCTGCCGCCTCCCCTCGATGCCCTCGATCGCACCCAGGCCGTCCTGCGGGTTGCCGAGCGCGTCGACGACGCGGCCCAGGTAGCCGGCGCCAACGTTCACGTCGAGCACGCGGCCCGTGCGCTGGACCTGGTCCCCGGCGTGGAGCCCCGTCCACTCGCCCATGATCACGGCGCCGATGTTGTCCTCTTCGAGGTTCAGCGCGAGCGCGGTCACCGTCTCTCCGGTCACCGAGGACCGGATCTCGAGCATCTCGGACGCCATCGCCTTCATGAGGCCGTAGATGCGTGCGATGCCGTCCTTCACCTCGAGGACTTCGCCGATCTCCTCGGCCCTGAGGTCCTCCTCGTAGCGCTCGATCTCGGTGAGGAGGACGTCCTTGATCTCGCCGGCGCGAAGCTGGGAGTCGTTAGCCATCTCGTTTAGGTCCTGAGCATGAGAATCGGATCAGCTCCCGGCTGCGCGGAGCGCGTCGTGCGGGAGCGGCGCTTGCAGGAGGCCCCGACGCATGCCTTCCAAGCGGCGCCTCACCGATCCGTCGTAAATGGTGTCTTTTGTGCGAACGACGAGTCCCCCGATGATCGCGGGCTTCACCCGGAAATGGGGGATCGCTTCCTTGCCGAGCACGCTGGAGAGCCTCGCAGCGATCAGCTTCTCGGTATCCGGGGCCGCCTTACGCGCGAGGGTGACCTCGACGTGCTCGCGCCCGAGGTGCTCGTCGACGAGCCGGTTGTACGCGCTCGAGATACTGCGCAGCAGCCGCTGCCGTCGCTTGTCGATCGTGACCAGCAAGAAGTTCACGACGTGCTTCGGGATCGCGCTGGCGAAGACCCTCTTCACCACGGCCTTACGCTCCTCGTCTTCGATCCTCGGCGTCTCGAGGAAGGTTCGGAAGCGTGGAGCTTCGTCGAGAAGCGCGGTGACCGTTTGGAGCGCGCGACCGTACTCCTCGATCGCGGCGTGCTTGTGCGCGAGCGCGAAGAGCGTCTCCGCGTAGTTCTTCGAGACGGTCTCGTCCCTCACGCCCGTGCGCCTCCGCCCCCGGCCTTGCCGAGCTCACCGAGGTACCGCTCCACGAGCGCACGGTCCTTGGGCTGATCGAGGTTCTCGTGCATGAGCCGCGAAGCCGCCGCGAGCGCGAGGTCCACGGACTCCTTGCGCAGGACCTCGAGCGCGGCGTCGCGCTCACGCTCGATCTCCGCGCGTGCGCGCTCGACGATCCCCTGAGCCTCGGCCCGGGCCTTCTCCTCCAACTCCTTACGCACACGCTCAGCGGCCGTCCTGCCCTCCGCAATCAGCTCGCTCGCCTGCCTACGGGCATCGGCCAGCTGCGCCTTGTGCTCCTGGAGCAGCTGGGCGGCCTCGGCGTTCTGCGCGGCCGCCTCGTCGAGCTTGGCCTGGATCCCCTTCTCTCGCTCGTCGACCGCCTTGAGGATCGGACCCCAGGCGAACTTGCCCAGGACCGCCACCAAGATCGCGAAGACGATGAGGGTCCAGACGCTGAGGCCCGTGTTGATGTCGTACAGGCCCCCGCCTCCCTCACCGCCCCCCTGCGCCCACGCCATCGCGGGCGCGAAGGCGAGCAGGACGAGCGCGGTCGTCGTGATGCGACTCGCTCTCATGGTCCGGCGTCCTCGAGGGTTTAGAAGAACTTGTAGAGAATCGTGATCACGAGACCGAAGAGCGCGGCGCCCTCGATCAGGGCGGCCAGGATGATCGCGGCCGTCTGGATCGTGGCGGCCGCTTCCGGCTGCCGCGCGATGCCTTGAGTCGCGCCGTTGCCGATCTGGCCGATGCCGATGCCTGCGCCGATCACGGCGAGGCCGATGCCGATACCGGCGCCCAGCTGGCCGAGCGCGCCGGGGCTTGCGGCGGCGCCGGCGTCCTGGAAGAAGGCGAGCATTCCGTAGAGCATTTCAGCTTCCTTTGGAGGTGGTCTTCGGTGGGAGGGTGGAGTGGAAATCCGGGTGGATCAGTGCGCGTGGCGGATGAGTCCGATGAACACCGCCGTGAGCATCGCGAAGATGTATGCCTGCAGGAACGCCACGAAGATCTCGAGCATCATGATCGCGGTGACCATCCCGACGGAGGCCAGGGCGACGCCGTTCACGACGACGAAGCCCGCGCTCGCGAACATGAAGATGAGTCCGAGCAGCGAGAGCACGAGCGTGTGTCCGGCCATCATGTTGGCGAAGAGACGGACCATGAGCGCGAAGGGCTTGGCGATCTTCCCGAGCAGCTCGACCGGCGTGAGGATGATCAGCATGATCACCGACATGGCCGGGTTCAGGCCGTGCGGGACGAAGAAGATCGTCCGCATGTAGCCCTTGAAGCCCAGCGCCATCATCCCCGAGACCTCGACGACGATCAGGGTGATGACAGCGAGCGCACCCGTCACCATGAAGTTGCCCGTGGCCGTGGCACCGAAAGGCACGAGCCCGAGCACGTTCATGAAGAGGATGAAGAAGAAGAGCGTCAGGATGTAGCCCGTGTACGCGTCCGCGCCGTGGCCGATGTTGCGCCGTACGACCTCGTCGCGGAAGTAGAGGATCATCGCCTCCATCGCGTTGGCGAGCCCGCTCGGCGCGCGGTCCCTGTACTGCTTCTTCATCGCGGCCGCGATCGGCAGGAAGACGGCGAGGCAGAGGAGCGCGGCGAGGAAGAGGAAGACCACGTGCTTGGTCGGCGAGAGGTCGATCGTGAGCCCGCCGATGTGGATCGGATCCCAGTGAGGCAGGTGGATGACCGGCCCCATGCCGAGGATCTGGAACTCGAGCTCGCTCCCGTCGAGCAGGTGGTGCATGAGCATGCCCTGCAGGTCGGGCGCTTCGCCCTCACCACCCGAGGCCGCCGCACCGCCCCCCTGGAGCCACGCGAGAACGCCCGTGAAACCCACCTAGGCCACCCTCCCCGTTTCGGTCTGGTCCACCTTGAAGTAGATCGGCTCGAGTAGGAGGAGGGCGAAGAAGAAGCCGGCCAGGGCGAGCAGCAAGGGGATCGCGGTCTCGGTGCCCGAGCGGATCACGACCACCGCGACGACCAGGAGCGCCACGGCCCGCAGCGCCATGCCGCCGGCCCAGGCCGCCATGAACCCCTTCAGCTGACCGCGAAACCGTACGAGGGCCGCGAAGGCCACGATCTGCACGGGGATCGCCACGAGGCCGGCGACGAGGACACCCAGCCGGCTCTGCGGGCCCAGGAAGGGCCAGAGGGCCAGGGTCAGCACGCCGATGAGGGCCACCGACGCGGCTGCGTACCGCACCGAAGCGCTCACTCGTCGCCGCCTGCCCGCTGTCGGGGTTCGATCACGATGTGGTAGTAAAGGCTGTAGAAACCTGCACCGCCTCCGACGAGCGCACCCAAGATCAGCAGGAGCGGCCCCGTGCCGAGCTTGGAGTCCAACCACGCCCCCACGCCGAGGAAGAGCAAGACCGACAGCGCCCACGTGAGCCCGAAACCCATGTACCGCCCGGTCGCCTTGAAGGCATCCCGCGGGTCCGTCCCACCGTCTTTTCCGGCCAAGGCCGCACTCCTCCGGCTCGCCGGGCTCGGCGCCCGAATTCGGACACGTTACCCGCCAGAGACAGCATAAGCTAGTCCTTGTGAAAAAAAGCGCAAGCGCGTCCCGCCTCGTGTTGTCGGGGCTTCCGCAGGGCCTTCCACAGCAGGGGGCGCCGGTTGACGTCCGGGAAAAAACCCGCCTATCTTCGCGCCCATCCCCATCAGGAGCCGGCAGGTCTCTGCTTACATGACCACGACCCGAGAAGCGACGCTCGCCGACCGCGACGTCGAGCTCCTGGAACGCACGGCCGAGGCGGCCACCGCCATGCGTCGTCAGGTGGCCCAACGAATCGTAGGCCAGAACGAGGTGGTCGAGGAGCTGCTGATCGCGCTCCTGGCCAACGGA
This sequence comes from Longimicrobiales bacterium, assembly GCA_041579355.1. Classification (GTDB taxonomy): domain Bacteria; phylum Gemmatimonadota; class Gemmatimonadetes; order Longimicrobiales; family Gaopeijiaceae; genus UBA2982. Next base: position 5,704 of record JBFGFY010000042.1, read on the forward strand.
CACGCTCTGCTGGTGGGCGTTCCGGGGCTGGCCAAGACCCTCCTGGTGCAGACCCTGGCCGAGGCACTCGACCTCGAGTTCAGCCGCATCCAGTTCACCCCGGACCTGATGCCCACGGACATCACGGGCACGGAGGTGATCGAGGAGGACCGTACCACCGGGCGACGCGTGTTCCGCTTCGTGAAGGGACCGATCTTCGCCAACGTCGTGCTGGCGGACGAGATCAACCGCACGCCGCCGAAGACCCAGGCGGCGCTGCTCGAGGCGATGCAGGAGCGGTCCGTCACCGCGGCCGGCGAGACGTACCGCCTCCCGCCGCCCTTCTTCGTGCTGGCCACGCAGAACCCGATCGAGCAGGAGGGGACGTACCCGCTCCCCGAGGCGCAGCTCGACCGCTTCATGCTCGAGCTCCCGATCTACTACCCCTCGAAGGAGGAGGAGGAGGAGGTCGCGATGCGTACCACGGGGGAGGAGGAGCCCGAGGTGAAGCCGGTGCTCGCGGCCACCGAGCTCATCGAGATCCAGAAGCTCGTGCGACGCGTGCCCGCGCCGCCGTCGCTGGTCTCGTTCGCGGTTCGCCTCGCGCGCTCCACGAGGCCCTCGCCCGAAGCCTCCCCGGTCAGCTCCCGCTACGTGGCCTGGGGTGCGGGTCCGCGGGCCTCCCAGTACCTGGTGTTGGGCGCGAAGGCGCGCGCTGCTTCTCGGGGAGCGCCGATCCCCTCCTACGAGGACGTTCGGGCCGTGGCGCCCGCCGTGCTCGCGCATCGGCTGGTCCTCAACTTCGAGGCGGAGGCCGACGGACGCACGACGCGCGACGTCATCCGAGAGCTGCTCGAGGAGAGCGAGGGTTGGACGTAGGTACCGATAGAGCTTCGGGCGACCACCCTCCGAGTCGAGGCCGGCCCGTACAGACGCCGTCATGATGAGCCTCGCCGCAGCCGTGGCCGCGGTCCTGCTGCTGGCCTCGGCCGTCCTCACGAGCGCGCAAGCCGCGGTGCTCCAGATCGGCGCGCCACGACTACGCACGCTGCTGCGCGAGGGCTTCGCGGGGGCCGAAGCACTCGCGGAGGTGCGCTCGATGGAGCCCAACCTCCGCGCGAGCGTGCGGCTCGCCACCCGTATCTGCAACCTGACGGCGCTCGGGATCGTCACCGTGCTCGGCTACGAGACCTGGCCGTCCGCGTGGCCCGTTTTCTTCGTCGTGCTCGGCGGGATCGTAGCGGTGCACCTGGTCGCAGACGTGCTACCGCACGTGGTCGCCGCGACGAGCCCTGTACGTCTAGGGCTGACGCTCGCTCCGGTCCTGATCGGTGTCGTGCGGTGGACGCGGCCTCTGACGGCTCCCGTCGCCGTCCTGGAGGACCGTATCGTGGGCAACGGCGAGGATCTCTCGACGGAGGAACGCGAGCTCAGGGAGATCCAGGAGATCGGCGAGCAGGAGGGTGTGCTCGAAGAGTCCGAGAGCCGGCTGGTCGAGCGCGCCTTCCGCCTGGACGAGCTGACCGCTTGGGACGTGATGGTGCCGCGCGTGGACATCTTCGCGTGGAAGGACGATCAGAAGCTTGCGGAAATCGTCCCCACGCTTCCCGACGTCCGCCACAGTCGCGTGCCGGTCTATCGCGGCTCCATCGACGAGATCACGGGCATCGTGCACGTGCGCGAGGTGTACGAGCGCTTCGTGCAGGGCGACGGCGGCCTGACGCTTCGCGAGATGGCCCGCCCTCCCTTCTTCGTGCCGGGCTCACTCTCTCTCACGCAGCTGCTGCAGGACTTCCAGGCGCGGCGCATCCACATGGGTCTCGTCGCCGACGAGTTCGGCGGCACCGACGGCCTGGTCACGCTCGAGGACGTGCTCGAGGAGCTCGTGGGGGAGATCCACGACGAGCTCGACCTCGAGGAGATCGAGATGGTGCACCTGTCCCCGACGACGCTCGAGGTGGACGCCGGCATCGACCTGAGAGAGCTCACCTCGGCCCTGGCCGTCCAGCTCCCCAGAGCGGAGCACCGCTCGCTCAACGGCTACATCCTGGAAGAGCTCGGGCACGTGCCCCTCAGCGGCGCCGTCTTCGAGCGGGCGGGTATGCGCATCGAGGTCCTCGACGCTACGGAAACGCAGGTCGTGCGGGCCCGCCTCACCAAGCTCGAAGAGGAGGCGGAGCCGGCGGACTGATGGCGCTCATCCTCCCCTTCAACGGAAAGACCCCCCGAATCGATCCCTCGGCCTTCGTCGCACCTACCGCCGTGATCATAGGCGACGTGACGGTCGGGCCCGAGTCCAGCATCTGGTTCGGTGCGGTGCTGCGGGGCGATTCACCCGAGTTCGGCGTCACGATCGGGCGGCGCACCAGCGTACAGGAGAACTGCGTCGTACACGTCGGCCGGTGGGGGCCGACCGTAGTGGGGAACGACGTGACCGTGGGCCACGGGGCCAAGTTCGAGTGCTGCACGATCGGCGACCGGTCCGTCATCGGCATGAACGCGGTGATCCTCCAGCGCGCCGTGATCGGCGAGGAGTGCGTGATCGCCGCCAACACCGTGGTCCTCGAAGGGGCCACCATCCCGGACCGCAGCGTCGTCGCGGGTGTCCCGGGGGTGGTGAAGAAGACACTCGAGGGGAGCGCCGCCGAGTGGATCAAGGACGGGGGTGAGCACTACGTGCGGCTCTCGCGGAGGTACATGGAAGCGGGGATCGACAGGACGGAATGAGCACGGCGCGCCGCGACTCGTCCGAGCGCGCGCCCGATCCCGGCGCGCGGGCTTCCGACCACCCGGGGCCCGTGCCGCCTCCTCACGCTGCGGTCTGCGACCTGTGCGGGAGCGTGATGCGGGAGTCGCACTGCAAGCTCATTTGCGACCAGTGCGGCTACACGCGAGACTGCTCCGATCCCTAGCGACGCCGTGGGCGGCACGCCACGCCCGCCCCGATCGACGGAGATGTCCGTGCGTTCCATCCCACTGGTTGCCGCAGCCGCGGCCGTGCTCCTCACGACCCCGAGCGCGCTGCCTGCTCAGGCCGACGGTGCGGCGCAGTGGAGGGCGTTCGGAGAGCGAATCGTCGGCACGTGGGAGTCCGGCGACTCGCGGCACGAAGTCGAGTGGGGCGTCGGCGAGCTGCTCATCAAGTCACGGAGCTACTTCGGAGCGCCCGGGCGCTGGCGTCTCGTGTCCGAGGGGATCTGGTACTGGGATCCGACGTCCGGCGCGATCCGCGGGATCACGGTGGCCCAGGAGATGCCCGTGACCCTCTTCGAGTACACCTCGAGTATCGACGGAAGCACGGTCGTGCATGCCCTCGTGACCCACGGAGAGATGGGCGGACGCTACGAGGAGCGGTGGAGCTTCGTAAGCGACGGCTATACCTGGGAGCTGCGCCAGGAGGGCGCACGCATCGCGGGGGGTTCCTACCGACGGGTGCGCTGACTCGCGCGTCCGGCCCCGGCTACAGACCCACGACCGACGTGAGGTACCAGTCGATGATCTGCGCTCCCCACGCGTAGGTCACGGCTCCACCCGCAGCCAGAAACACCCCGAGCGGAACGAGTCGCTTGGAGACCCACGAGATCGGGCCGAAGACGAGCAGCGCGAGCACGGAGCCCAGGAACACGGTGAGAGCCACGCCGGGCACCCCGACGAAGGCGCCGATCATCATCATCATCTTCACATCCCCCCCTCCCATCGCCTGATCCACGCCCGCCGCCTCGAGACGGCCGGGGGAGAGCTTCTTGATGAGCGACGTGCCCGCGACGCCCACGAGCCAGAGCACGCCGTAGCCGACAACGGCGCCGAGCACCGATTGCACCCACGTGGGACCACCGGGGAGGAAGGAGAGGGCCACTCCGAGCACCGCGCCGCCGATGGAGAACTGGTCGGGGATGATGTAGAAGCGCGCGTCGGAAATGGAGATCCCGAACAGGATCGTGAGAAAGAGGCTCCCCCTGAGCGCCTCTCCCGAAAGGCCGTGCGCAGCGAAGGCGCCGGCCCACACGAGTCCAGTGGCGAGCTCGACGAGGGGATACTGGGCCGAGATGGGCGCCCGGCAATGGCGACACCGCCCGCGCAGCATCAGCCAGGAAAGGACCGGGATGTTGTCGAACCAGCGCACGGGCTCGCGGCACTTCGGGCAGTGCGATCCCGGTGACACGACCGACTCGTCGACCGGCCAGCGCAGCGAGCACACGTTGAGGAACGAGCCGATCGTGAGCCCGAAGAGCCCGGCGACGAGGGGCACGAACCAGTTGCTATCCACGGCCGTTCCCCCGCGTCAGAACGTGCAGGAGGATCGAGCCGGCCATCGCGACGTTGAGCGACTCGGCCGGTCCGGGCATGCCCACCCCGAGGCGCCTCTCGGCCCGCTCCCGCAGCGCCGGCCGCACGCCCGCACCCTCGTTGCCCACGACCAACGCGAAAGAGGGCGTGCCCCGTGCGGCGGCGACGTCTTCGCCGCCGGCGTCCGCGACGAACAGCGGCACCTCCTCGGTGGCGAGCCGGGCGAGCAGCGGGTCCGTGTGTCCACGCACGACGGGGATGCGAAAGAGCATTCCGGCAGAGGAGCGGACGGTCTTCGGGCCCCACGGGTCGACGGTGCCGTCGAGGCAGACGACACCGGAGAGCCCGAAGGCGACGGCGGCGCGCATGAGCGTGCCCGCGTTGCCCGGGTCCTGGATCTGATCGAGGACGAGGTAGCGGCCGCCGCCGCGGATGCTGTCGAGCGCGGCCTCGGGCTCGCGGCACACGAGCAGCGTTCCCTGTGGCCGCTCGGTATCGGAGAGGTGGGCGAGCTCCTCGTCGTCCACGTGCACCGTATCGATCGAGCCGAGCCGCTCTTCCAGCCGCTCGCCCGCTTTGGTGGCGCGCAGCCGCGGCGAGGTGACCACGAAGTCGACCACGACACCGGCATCGAGTGCCTCGGTGACGGCGCGCACGCCTTCTACGAGCACGGCGCCCTCACGCGCCCTCTGCTTCGGCGAGCGCAGCCTCGCGATGAGCCGCTCCCGCCGCTGGCTCAGGGACATGCTTGCAGCCACCTTCCCTCGGGATGAGCTCCCACTCGCTTCCCGTGGCGTTGACGATCGCCGGCAGCGACTCCGGCGGCGGCGCCGGAATCCAGGCCGACCTGAAGACGTTCCATGCGCTCCGCGTCTACGGTACGTCCGTCATCACGGCGATCACGGCGCAGAACACGTTGGGGGTGCACGCGGTCCACGCGGTGCCCCTGGCCGACGTGCGCGCCCAGATCGACGCGGTCGTCGCCGACCTGCGTCCGGCGGCCTTCAAGACCGGCATGCTCGCGACCACGCAGCTCGTGGAGACCGTGGCCGCCGCGGTCCGCGAGCACGGGCTCCGGCACTACGTGATGGACCCGGTGATGGTGGCCACGAGCGGCGACCGGCTTCTCGCCGAGGACGCGATCGCCTCGCTCGTGGAAGACCTGCTGCCGCTCGCCGACGTCGTCACGCCCAACCTCCATGAGGCTCGGATCCTCTCGGGCGTGTCGGTCGCGGACGAAGAAGACATGCGAATGGCGGGCGACCGCATCCTCGAGCTCGGCGCCTCCGCGGTGCTCATCAAGGGCGGACACCTCGGCGGCGAAGCCGTCGACCTGCTCATGGACGGCAGCGTGGAGCGAGTCTGGCGCCGTCCCCACATCGACACGATGCACACCCACGGCACCGGGTGCACGCTCTCGGCAGCGATCACCGCCGGGCTCGCTAGGGGCGACGACCTGGTGGAGGCGGTCGACCGCGCGGTGCGCTACGTCAGCCGAGCGATCGCGTCGGCCCCGGGACTTGGGCGGGGTCACGGGCCCGTGAATCACTTCGCCGACCCCGACTGAGCGAGCCGCGCCACCACACGCGGCACCAGCACCCGGAGCAGACGCGCCAGACGCTTCCCGGCGTCGCGTCCGACCTGCACGACCTCCTCGTGGGAGAGCGTGCCACTACCCAGGCCGGTCGCCTTGTTCGTGACGACCGAGAAGGCGAGGCACCGCATTCCGCCGGCGCGGGCCACGAGCACCTCGGGGACGGTCGACATGCCCACCACGTCGGCCCCCAGCGCACCCAACATCCGGACCTCCGCCGCCGTTTCGAAGGCCGGACCCAACATGCCCGCGTAGACCCCCCGGGTGAGCTCCACGCCGAGCTCGGCGGCGGCGGCGAGCGCGAGGTCGGACAGCTCCGGGTCGTACGGAGCCGTCATGTCGGGAAAGCGGATCTCCCTCTCCTGCACCGGGCCCGTGAGCGGGCTCCGCGCCATCAGGTTGATGTGGTCCTCGAGGACGACGAGGTCGCCTGGCTCGAGGGAGGGCCGGATCCCACCCGTCGCGTTGGTGAGCACGAGGGCGCGCACACCGAGCCGGGCGGCGACCCGCGTCGGCGCACCCACGACGTCGGGCGTGTGCCCCTCGTACAGGTGGTATCGGCCGCACTGGAAGAGCACCTCGGCACCTCCCAGACGGCCGGCGACGAACCGGCCCTCGTGCCCCGGCACGCCCGAGGGCGGAAAGCCCGGAAGCTCCTCGAAGGCGACCGACGTCGGGTCCTCGAGCTCCTCGACGAGCTGCGCCAGGCCCGAGCCGAGGACGACGGCCACCTCAGGCGCCACGCCGAGCTGCGCGCGCAGGTGCTCCGCCGCCCCGGCGACATCGAGGGAGCCCCTCACCCGGCCGTGAACCCCGAGGTCACAGGATCATCCCGGCCACCGTGGCGGTCATGAAGGCGGCGATGGAGCCACCGATCATGGCACGGAGGCCGAGACGCGAGAGGTCGTGGCGCCGCGACGGCGCGATGCCGCCGATGCCGCCGAGCTGGATCGCGATCGAGGAAAAGTTCGCGAACCCCGCCAGCGCGTACGTGGCGATGATGACCGAGCGAGGGGACAGGTCGTGCTCGCCCCCGAGCACCCCCGCGAGCTGGATGTACGCGAAGAACTCGTTCAGGACCGTCTTGATGCCCATGAGCGACGCGATCTGCGGAGCGTCGGGCCACGGCACGCCCATGAGCCACGCGAGCGGCGCGAGCACCCACCCGAGGATCACCTCGAGCGTGAGGCCCTCCAAGCCGACCAGGCCTCCCGCCCACCCCAAGAGGCCGTTGAACATGTAGATGAGCGCAACGAACGCGAGGAGGAGCGCGCCCACGTTCAGCGCCAGGTACAGCCCCTCCGACGCCCCGCGCGCGGCGGCATCGATCACGTTCACGTCCGGCTTGTCGACGGCGAAGTCGAGGCGGCCGGCCGTTTCGGCGGTTTCCGTCTCGGGGTACATGAGCTTGGCCACCACCAGCGCCGCCGGGGCGGACATCACCGACGCTGCCATGAGGTGGCCTGCGATGTCGGGAAAGTACGCCACCAGCATGCCGACGTACGCGGCCATGACTCCACCGGCGACCGTCGCGAACCCGGCGGTCATCACCGCCATCAGCTCCGACATCGTCATCCGCTCGACGAACGGCTTGATGAGGAGTGGCGCCTCCGTCTGTCCCACGAAGATGTTCCCCGCCGCGGAGAGCGTCTCCGCTCCCGACGTGCGCATCGTGCGCTGCATCACCCACGCCACGCCCCGCACGGCGAGCTGCATGATGCCGAGGTGGTACAGCACCGTCATGAGCGACGAGAAGAAGATGATCGTCGGCAGCACGTTGAAGGCGAAGAAGCCGCCGGTGTTCGCGACCATGCCGGGCATCTCGGTGAAGGGCCCTTGGCCAGGATCGCCGGCCCCGACGGGCACCGCGTTGTAGACGAGATTCCCGAACAGGAAGCGCGCGCCGTCGACCGTGAAGCCGAGCAGCGCGACGATCACGACGTTCATCGTCTGGAAGATGCTCGCGCCCGCGGGCGTCTTCAGGATGAAGAACGCGAAGACCAGCTGCAGCGAGATTCCCCAGGCCACCACGCGCCACGCGACCTTGGAGCGGTCGACGCTCATGAGCCACGCGATTCCCGTGAGCGCCAGGAGGCCGAGCACCGATCGCAGCCGCTCGAGCGGAGGCGTGTCGAGCGCGCTCGTGGGCACGGTGACGCGCGGCCCCGCCTGCGCGAGCGCGTCGACGGCGGCGGCGGGCGACGCCGTGAACGCCAACCAGGCGCCCGTGGAGACGAGCACGAGGGCCGCGCTCCAGAGCAGGACCAGCGCGGCGCCGGGTCGCTTCATGGGCGGTAGGTCGGGGGTGTCGGGAGATGGGGGTCCGGACGACGGCCGCAATATCTCCGGAGCGCCCCCTCACCACCAGCCGCCGCGATCGATCTCGTGGCGGGCGAGCTTCACCTTGCGCCGCTTCGCCGACACCAGCTTCGGGTTCCGGAAGAAGAGGATGAGCCCGAGGCCCGCGAAGAAGCCGCCGATGTGGGCCAGGTACGCGACCCCACTCCCACCCGCGGGTGTCAGGGCCGACGACGCCATCTGGATCACGATCCAGTAGCCGAGCATGACCCAGGCGGGAAGCGGGATGATGCGGATGAAGAAGATGAAGATGAACAGCGTGTGCACGCGCGCGCGCGGATAGAGCACGACGTACGCGCCCATGATCGCGCTGATCGCTCCCGAAGCGCCGACCATGGGGATCACCGAGGCCGGCTCGGCGATCACATGCGTGAGCGCCGCGAGCACACCCGTGAGGAGGTAGAAGAGCAGGAAGCGGAGGTGCCCCATGGAGTCCTCGACGTTGTTCCCGAAGATCCACAGGAACCACATGTTGCCCACGAGGTGCATCCAGCTCCCGTGCAGGAACATCGAGGAAACGAGGGCCTGCCAGGTGAGACCGCCCAACCGGCACGGCCCCCCCGCGGCAGCCGCGCCGGTCACCTCGGCCGGGATCGCACCGAGCGCGCAGATGGAGCCATCGAGCGCCGCGGGTGAGAAGCCCGCCCCCTGCACGTACCACCAGACCCAGATGCACGCGCCCATGAGCAGGAGCGTGACGAAGGGGAAGAGCTCGGTCGGATTGTCGTCGTGGAGCGGGAACATGACGCGGCGGGCCTAGGGGAAGCTGCCACATAGGCAGTGGATGAGATGAAAACCCGTCATTACGGCGGGTTTTGCGGCCCGTATACCGGCATGTCGATTGCACGTCCCATGCCATGTAACCGTTTCACGAACCAGCACGTTTGGACTCTCATCCGAAGAGGAGAGCATGGGCAAAGTCATCGGGATCGACCTCGGCACCACCAACTCGGTCGTCGCGGTCATGGAGGGCGGAGAGCCCGTCGTGATCCCCAACTCGGAGGGTGGGCGCACGACCCCGTCGGTCGTCGCCTTCACCAAGGACGGCGAGCGTCTCGTCGGCCAGGTGGCCCGCCGCCAGGCGATCACGAACCCGGAGAACACCGTGTTCTCCATCAAGCGCTTCATGGGCCGTAAGCACACCGAGGTGCAGGAGGAGGAGAAGCTCGTTCCGTACGACGTGACATCGGACGCGAGCGGACGCGTGCAGGTGAAGATCCCGAACGCGGACAAGACGTTCACGCCGCCGGAGATCAGCGCCATGATCCTCCAGAAGATGCGCCAGACGGCCGAGGACTATCTAGGCCAGAAGGTGAGCCAGGCGGTCATCACGGTCCCCGCGTACTTCAACGACGCCCAGCGCCAGGCGACCAAGGACGCCGGCAAGATCGCCGGCCTCGAGGTGCTCCGCATCATCAACGAGCCGACCGCGGCGGCGCTCGCCTACGGGCTCGACAAGAAGAAGGACGAGAAGATCGCCGTCTTCGACCTCGGGGGCGGTACGTACGACATATCCATCCTCGAGCTCGGCGACGGAGTCTTCGAGGTGAAGTCGACGAACGGCGACACGCACCTCGGTGGTGACGACTTCGACCAGCGCATCATCAACTGGCTGGTCACCGAGTTCAAGAAGGATCAGGGCATCGACCTCTCCAAGGACTCCATGGCCCTGCAGCGCCTCAAGGAGGCGGCCGAGAAGGCGAAGATGGAGCTGTCGACGACCATGACGTCGGACATCAACCTGCCCTTCATCACGGCCACGCAGGAGGGTCCGAAGCACCTGAACTACAGCCTCTCGCGGGCGAAGTTCGAACAGCTCGTCGACGACCTCATCCAGCGGACGATCCCGCCCATGGAGAAGGCGCTCGAGGACGCGGGGCTCAAGACCAGCGAGATCGACGAGGTGATCCTCGTGGGCGGCTCCACGCGGATCCCCAAGATCCAGGAGGTCGTGAAGAGCTTCTTCGGCCAGGAGCCCCACAAGGGCGTGAACCCGGACGAGGTGGTGGGCGTCGGCGCGGCGATCCAGGGCGGCGTGCTCGCCGGTGACGTGACCGACGTGCTGTTGCTCGACGTGACCCCGCTCTCGCTCGGCATCGAGACGCTCGGCGGTGTGATGACCGCACTCATCGAGCGGAACACGACGATCCCGACCAAGAAGGCCGAAGTGTTCTCCACCGCGGAGGACAACCAGACCACGGTCGAGATCCACGTGCTCCAGGGCGAGCGGAAGATGGCGATCGACAACAAGACGATCGGCAAGTTCCAGCTCACCGGGATCCCGCCGGCGCCGCGGGGAATGCCGCAGGTCGAGGTGACGTTCGACATCGACGCGAACGGCATCCTGCACGTGTCGGCGAAGGACCGCGCCACGGGCAAGGAGCAGAAGATCCGCATCGAGGCGTCCAGCGGCCTCTCTGACAAGGAGATCGACCGCATGGTGAAGGACGCCGAGGCGCACGCGTCCGAGGACGAGGCAAAGCGCGAGAAGGTCGACGCGCGTAACCGACTCGACTCTCTCGTCTACCAGGTCGAGAAGGACACGGCCGAGTGGGGAGACAAGGTGTCGGAGGAGACCAGGGAGCGCCTGAACACCTCCGTAGAGAAGGCCAAGGAAGCGCTCAAGGGCGACGACCTGACCACGATCACCGCCGCCCGTGACGAGCTCATGCAGGCGTTCAGCGCCGCTGGCCAGGAGATGTACCAGGCCCAGGCGGCGGAGGCGACCCCCGAGGCCGAGCCGGCCGCGGAGGGTGCCGAAGCCGGCGCCGGCCCGGAGGCCGCGGGGGCGGAGGAGGAGGACGTGGTAGAGGCCGACTACGAGATCGTCGACGAGGAGAAGTAGGCCCCTCGGGCCGTCCGGGGGGCCGGTGAGGCAACGCGCCGGCCCCCGCGGACATCTCACAGGAAACCGCGGAAGAACCAGCCGGCCGGACCCGGTCCGGCGCGTCCCGTGTAAGATCCGGACGACGCCCGGTCCCGAAGGCCCGACGGCGAAACGAATAGCAGCGAGGGAGGGACAAGCATGTACGACCCACTGCGTGCCAAGGCCAAGATCGTCCTGTACAGCGCGCTCGCGTTCCTGTTCGGGATCGGTATGGCGAGCGGCCTCGGTTGGACGAGCACGTCCCACGCGATGCCGACGATCCTGGAGTCGCCGCAGGTGTCGCCCGATGCCGTGCGGCCCGCGCTCGACCTGAGCGCCGCCTTCACGAACCTCGCCGAGGCCGTGACCCCGGCGGTGGTCCGGATCGAGAGCCGGCGGCCCGCGGTGGCGCGCGGCACCGCCCAGCAGATCCCGGACGCGTTCCGACGCTTCTTCGACGTGCCGGGTGACCCGGGACAGGCGCCCCCGCGCGTGTCCTCGGGGAGCGGGTTCATCGTGTCGGCGGACGGTTACATCCTCACGAACAACCACGTCGTCGAGGGCGCGGACGAGCTGACCGTGTTCTTCCCGGACCGCCGTTACCGGCGCGCGGAGATCGTGGGGACCGACCCGTTCACCGACGTGGCAGTCATCAAGGTGGACGTCCCGGAGCCGCTCGCTGCGATGTCCTTCGGCAACTCCGACCAGGTGAAGGTCGGAGAGTGGGTCCTGGCCATCGGGAATCCGGGCTTCGGCAACTCGCAGAACCTCGACTTCACGGTCACGGCCGGCATCGTCAGCGCCCGGGGCCGGCCCCTCGGGCTGCTCCAGCGTGACCTGCGTGACGATCCGCGCTTCGGAGATCAGGCGTCGCGCTGGGCGATCGAGGACTTCATCCAGACGGACGCGGTCATCAACCCTGGTAACTCGGGCGGGCCGATGGTGAACCTCCAAGGCCAGGTCGTCGGCATCAACTCCGCGATCGCCTCGACCACGGGCGTCTACCAGGGGTATGGGTTCGCGATTCCGATCAACCTGGCGCGCAGGGTGATGCAGGATCTGATCGAATACGGGCACGTGCGTCGCCCCCGCATCGGCGTCGCGATCGGCGAGGTCGCGCCTGAGGACGCCGAGGTCTACGGTCTGCCGTCCGTTTCCGGTGTCCTCGTGCAGACCGTCGAGGCGGACGGGCCGGCGCGCGGTGTGCTCCAGGCCGAGGACGTGATCGTCGCGATCGGGGGTGAGCCGGTCGGCTACGTCGCCGAGCTGCAGGCCAAGATCGCCGAGCAGCGCCCCGGCGACCGGGTGTCGGTGACGATCTACCGAGATCGGCGCCGCATGGACGTGACGGTGCGCCTAGCCGAGGCTCCGATCAACGACGTGCCGACCCGCACGGCCGCACGGGCGGTGCACTCCGAGGAGCGACTCGGGATCAACGTCGAGGAGCTCGACGCGACCCTCGCCCAGCAGATCGGCTACGACCGCCCCGGCGGGGTGATTCTGAGCGAGGTGGCCCCCGGCAGCGCCGCGGCTCGGCGCAACGTGGCGGGCTTCCGCGGACAAAAGCTCGTACGCATCAACGACACGCAGATCGCCTCCACGACCGACGTGCGCGGCGCGCTCGATCGGGTCTCGAGCGGTCAGATCGTCTCGCTGCACTTCGAGGACCCCGAAGGCATCGAGCGGGTGGTGAACGTTCGGATGCCGTAGGGCGGCACCCCTGGCGTCGGAGGGGGCGTGGGCCACCGGCCCACGCC
>JBFGFY010000043.1:0-18543 GCA_041579355.1 Longimicrobiales bacterium
CCGGCGGGGGTGCCAACCTAGTCCAATCGCCGGGGTGACGCATGCGACGCCCGTCCCGAGATCGTCACACCGCCACGGCACGCGGCCCCAGCCGACGGCTCTGCGCCAGGATGAGCATAGTGACCTCGCGCGCGAACACCTGGAACAGGTCCGGGTCCACGCTCTGGCCGACCTCCTCCGACATGATCTCCATGGCGCGCTCGTGCGTGAACGCCGCCCGGTACGCGCGGGTCGTGGTGAGCGCGTCGTAGATGTCGGCGACGGTGAGGATGCGTGCCTCGAAGGGGATCGCCTCGCCGGCGAGCCGGTCCGGGTAGCCACTCCCGTTCCAGCGCTCGTGGTGGTGGCGGATCATGGGCTTCACGTCCCAGGGGAACTCGATCCCCTCGAGTAGCTCCACGCCGTACACGGGGTGCTTCGACATGACGGCCCACTCGTCTTCGTCGAGCTTCCCGTCCTTGTTCAGGATGGTGAGCGGCACCGACACCTTGCCCACGTCGTGCAGGAGCGCACCCATTCGGAACCACAACATCTCGTCGTGCGGGAACCCCACGGCCTCCGCCAGCAGGCAGGCATAGTCGGCCACACGCGAGCAGTGTCCCTGCGTGTATGCATCCTTGCTCTCGATCGACTCACCCCACTCCCGCACGATCTCGAGGAAGGCGGCCTCGAGCTCGGCGAACCGCTCGTGTACGTTCGCGAGGTCCCTGCGGGCACGCAGGCGCTCGAAGAGCTGCCTCGCTTCGTTCAGGCGCACGAGCGTATCGCGGTTGCGGCCGATCGCGCGTAGCGCGCGAGCCTGCTCGAGAATGACGTCGGCGAGCAGCTTCGGCTCTTCCCGCTTGCGGCTGAGGGCCGCGGCCCGATCGAGGAAGCCGAGCGCGATCTCGGGGTTACCGAGACGCTGGTGCGACATGCCCGAGACCAGAAGGATCTCGCCCAGCCAGCGCTCCTCTCCGGTCTCCGCGGCGAGCGTGCGCGCGTCCTCCGCGGTCCGGAGTGCCTTCATCGCCTCGCCGGAGCGTAACATGAGACGAGCCCGGTTGACTTCGATGATGATGAGGTGGTGGCGGTCTCGCTGCTCGGAGCAGAGTGCCTTCGCACGTGTGAGCGTGCCCTCGGCCGCCGCGTCGTCGAACAACTCCACCTGGAGCCGGCCGATGTTGTTGAGCAGCGGCCCCACGTACGCCGTCTCTCCCAGCGCTTCGTAGCTCGCCAGGCTCGCCTGGAAGCGTGCGAGCGCGAGCTCGAGATCCCCACGGATGGAGGCTACGCTCCCGAGGTTCTGGTGGGCGATGGCCTCGAGCTTCAGGTCACGGACCGTGACCGCGAGCTCGCGTACCCGCTCGAACAGCGCTTCCGCCTCGTCGAGGCGTCCGAGCCCGAACAGCGTTCCGGCCCGCGTGTTCAGCACGGACGCGAGCGCGAAGTCGTTGCCGTTCACGGTCGCCACCGCTTCGGCGGCCTCGAGGCAATCGAGCGCTGCGTCCGCGTCCCCCTCGTTGGTCAGCGCCCACGCGATCCACCGGAGCAGGTTGGCGGCCAACTCGGCCTCGGCCGGGCGATGGAGCGACCGGAGCGCGGCCTCGAACCGCTCCCGGGCTTCGCGCGGGCGCCCCGCGCGCTCCGCCTCCTGGGCGAGACGGATCTGCGCTTGCGGGTCCGCGTGCTTCCGAAGGCCTCGCCAGGTCGTCGTCATGGACGGTCTCATGGGCGTTCCTCCTCGGGTTGGCGGTCGCGTACGTCCATCGCGTGCAGGCTGCGGATGCGGTGTGCCATGCGCTCGGCATCACGTGCCGCCTGAAGAGCCGTGAACCGATCCTTCGCGGCGCCCCAAGCGGTCACCGCGCCGGCCGCGTCGCCCCCTCGCAGGCTCAGCTCGCCGCGCTCGGCCAGGATCTCCGCGGCCAGGAGCCCGTGATCGATCTCCTCCGCGATCCGCAGGGCGGCGCCGAGGTGTGCGCCGGCCTCGTCGGACAGGCCGCGCTCGCGGCACAGGACGCCGAGGAACTTGAGGGCCTCGGCCTCACGCGCGCGGTCCTCTCCTGCCCGCGCGACGGCCAGCCCCCTGTCGAGCGAGACCGCCGCTTCGTCCAACAGGCGCATCGAGATCAGGCACTCGCCGTAATTCGTGTGCAGCACACCGACGAGCGCCTCGTCGCGTCGCGCCACCGCAATCTCGAGCGCGGCGAGGAAGCAGCGGCGCGCCCAGCTCGGTCGCCCCACGTCGGTGAGCAGCATCCCGAGGTTGTTCAGGACCCAGGAAGCCGCCTCTTCGTCGGACACCTCGCGAAAAGCCTCCAACGCGGAGCGATAACGTCTCAGGGCCTCTCGCGTCTCGCCGCGGATGTTCGCCAGCACGCCGAGGTTCTGTTGGATCATGCCGACGAGGCGGATCTCCCCCGCCTCCGCGGCGTGCCGCGCGGCGCGGGTGTACAGCAGGACCGCCTCCTCGTGGCGTCCCCGGCGCTGGGCGATCACCGCCCGGCAGTTTAGGGCGGCAGCCTTGGCGGACGTGGCGCCGGCCCGCTCCGCGACGTCGAAGCTGTCCTCGTACAGCCGGTCCGCGTGATCCAGGTCACCCAGGTCGCGGAGCACGGACCCGCTCCATCGGAGCAGGTTCGCGTACAGCGGCAATGACTCTCGCTCGACCAGGAGCGAGCGCGCCTCCTCGTAGCGCGCGAGCGCTCCCGAGAGGTCTCGGCGCAGCTCCGCGGCTCGGCCTCCGCGCGCGAGCGCCAGGGCCTGCTCGACGGGGTCGGCAGGAGACGAGGTGGTGGCCGCCCAGATCATGAGCGATCCCGCCCGGCTCGCGTCGTCAATTCGTGGCGATCACGTATCCCGAGAAATGCTCGATCCTGAAGAACCCCAGGACCCGGAGCACCCACAGTGGCAGGCTCTCCAGCGCGGTGACCGTCGGGGCGAGCTCACCCTCGAAGTACGCCACCGAGAGCCCGCGGACTCCGAGCCCCTCGGTCCGCAGCATGTCCTGCGTGACCGTCACCTCACGATGGAACTCGAGGCCGTGCGGCGCGAAGTGATATCCGACGAGGTCACCCGCCGGCGCCCGGACGGTGATCTCCGTAGAGCGCTCCAACGCGCCGGACGGGAAGAGGACGGTAAGCCCGGCTCGGGGGAGGAAGATCACTCCGCCCGCTGGGCCGATCACCCTCGAGACGACCTCGTCCTCGGCGAGCGGAACGGAGCGGCGCAGGACCGTCACCTCACGAGCCTGGAAGCCGAGGAGGTCGGTGACGTCGTCCAAGAGCCCTGCCTCGGGCACGGGTGCCTCGGCGGGCGAGGTCGGGACGTCGCTACAGCCTACGAAGAAGAAGGACGCGCCCAGGAGTAGGGCGGCGCCCCAATGGCGGACACGCGGCATCGGGAGGGCCTCCGCGGCGGATCTGGGGGGGGTGCAGGATACCGGCGCATCCGCTTGCAAGGTCGATGCCCGCTAGGTCCGGTCGCGTTCGAGCGCGGTAGGTCGCTGCTGAACAACACCTTACGACGCGGCTCACCTTCGACGGCCGAGCGTCTCGGACCCATCACGAAGTGACCGGCGCCGGAAAAGGGTTCCGGCCCCGGCCTCGCGGTTCCACCCCCCGGAGCCCCGTGGTAGACTTGTCGGACGCCGGTTGGCTCCAGGGGCTCGGAAGTTGCATTCGGCACGGGGCCGCCGCTGAGACTTCCCCCGACCGGATCGCGCCCCTCCATGACAAGCCCCGGCACGCGCCCCGTCCTCCTCGCCGCCGCCCTGCTCCTCGCGGGCTGTGACATACCCACCGACCTGCCGGCCGTCGAAACGCGGTGGATCGTGCCCGCGGACGAGACCCGCTTCGGGGTCGACGAGCTCCTGCCCGGCGCCGTCACGCTGACACCGGACTCGAGCGCGTTCCTCGTCGACTTCGACCCGGTGGGCTTCTCCGAGACGCTCGCCGGACTCTGTCCCGCCTGCGTGGCGGCGGAAGGGCTCACGGTTCCCAAGCCCCCGTTCCTCGCCACGTTCGCCTCTCAGATCGACTTTCCCTCCTCGGTCTCGTCGATCTCGGTCGTGAGCGGCCGCGTCGACCTTCGCATCGACAACGGCCTCAACTTCGATCCGCTGCGGCCGGCCGCCAGCGCGACGGGCTCGTTCACGATCGAGATCACCGACAGCGCCGACGGAGATCTCCTCGGCTCGCTCACGGTCGACGGCGGGGCCACTGCCCTCCCGCCGGGGGGTGTGCTCCTGCGGTCGATCATGCTCTCCGCCGCATCCGTGGAGGGCGCCCTGGTCGCGAGCGTGACCGTGGACTCCCCGCTCGGCGATCCGGTGCTGATCGACTCGAGCCTGACCGTCGACGTGGTGGCGACGCCGACGAACATCGTCGTCTCGAGCGTGGCGATCGACGTCGGGGGCGAGTCGGTGAACTTCGACCCCGTGAACCTGGATGTGGAGGACATCGATCCCGAGCTGGCCGACCGCATCGTCGACGGAGGCTTCCAGCTCGACGTGGTCAACCCGTTCGGAGTGAGCGCGAGCTTCCAGATCGCCATCAGCGGACCCACGATCAGCACCATCCAGAAGTCATCGACGATCGGCGCCGCACCGACCTCGACGGTCAATGTCGCCTTTACCGGCGCGGAGCTCAGGAGCTTCCTGGGCCAGCCCGGGGTCGTCCTCACGGGCGGCGCGGACGTGGACCCCTCCGCGGGCATCATCACCGTCACGCCCGGACAGGAGCTCGTGCTGACCGGGAAGTTCGATCTCACGCTCCGCATCGGCGGATGAGGGCGCCCACCATGAAAGCACATCACGCGAAGTGGCTCCTGACGGTCGCGCTCGTCGCGGCGCCCTGGGGCGGCGCCTCCGCGCAGCTTCCCCAAGCGAGCTCGGCAGCGCTCGGCCTCGGATTCAACACGACGGCGTCGGCCCGCGGGTTCGGCGCCGTGGCCAACAACCCGGCACTGCTCGCGCGCTCCGGCGCTCCCGCGTTCAGCCTCGCGCTCCCCGCGGTGGCCGTGGAGACCGGGCTCGGTCCCATCCGGCTCCGTGACCTGGCCGAGTGGGAGGGTAGCCTGGTGCCGACGAGTGTGAAGACCGAATGGATGGACCGTGTGATCGCCTCGGAGGGGCAGGCCGGGAGGCTCAGCGCCGGCGCCACCGCCCTCGCGCTCAGCATCGGACCCGTCGGCTTCCAGCTCTCCTCCGTGGTCGGCGGGCGCACCAGCCTGGCCCCCGACGCCGCCGAGCTCCTCCTCTTCGGGAACGCGGGTCGCACGGGCACGCCGCGCAACTTCGAGCTCGCCGGCTCCGAGATCGACGGCTTCTGGCTGAGCACGGCCGCGCTCTCCCTGGGCCTGCGGGTCTCACCGACGCTCTCGGTCGGGATCACCGGCAAGTACACGGTCGGCCACGGGCTCCTCTTCGGGCGCGACGCCGGCAGCCTGGCGACCTCGGACCCGCTGGCCGTCCAGCTCGACTTCCCGCTCCTCGTGAATCCGAGCGACGACCCGGGCTTCGACCACGGAAGGGGCCTCGGCGTCGACCTCGGGGCCGTGCTCGAGCTCCCGACGCTCACGCTCGGCGCTTCCATACAGAACGTGCTCAGCACGTTCGAGTGGGATCTCGAAGGTTTCTCGTACGTGGCGGCGCAGGCCTTCTTCGCGCAGGACAGCACGTCCTCGAGCTTCGAGGAGCAACCGGCCTCGGGAGCGCCGCAGAGCTTCCTCGCAGCCGTGGCCGAGCAGAAGCTGAAGCCGGTCTACTCGGTCGGAGCGGAGTGGACGCTCGGACCCCTCCTGAGCCTGCATGCCGACGTGCGTAAGCGCACGTCCGGCGGTCTCGAGCTCGGGCCGGACTTCCACGCGGGCGTGGGCGCCGAGCTGCGGGCCCTCGGATTCCTGCCTCTGCGCGCGCACCTCGCGGCCGTGAGCGGTGGCGTCCAACTGGGAGGCGGCGCGAGCCTGGTGCTCGGCCCGTTCCATCTCGGTGGCGCGGCGGCGCTGAGGACCGGTAAGGCGGAGGACGCCGTGCTCGCCATGGTCACCCTCTCACTCGGAGCGGGCTGACGCGGCGCCCTCCACCCGGAAGCGTCAGGTCGGGAGGCGGACGCCGATCGCGAGGGCGTCCCTTCCTCCCACGCTCGCGCCGAAGCGCACGGCGAAGCCGGACCCGAAGGTGAGGTCGAGCCCGAGGTCGAGCGCCCCATCGAGCTCCATGTCGTCACCCGGGCCGGTGAGGAGGTCGAGCGCGACGTGCCCACCGACATAGGGCTGGAAGGTCACGCCCTCCTCGGACACGCGCCAACCGAGCACGAGCCCGACGGGGAGGGAGACGAGCAGCTCGTTCCCGACTCCCAAGCCCGCGCCCGCCCACCACACGACGCGGGCGCTGCCGACCTCGCCTAGGCTCCCGAGCGAGCCGGAGACGTCGAAGCCGAACACGCCTGCCAGGTCGCCGGAGGGTGCTTCGGCCAGGCCACCACGGAAGCCGAGTCCCGCCGGCACCGGCGACGGGCGCCAAGAGACGAGGACCCCCAGGTCGTTGCTGGGGTGAGCGTCCCACAGGAAGAAGCTCAGCCCCGAGGGCGAGCCCGGCGCGATCATCGGGGGCGCGTCCCAGGCCACCTGCGCCGCGGCCGGCCCGGGTCCCATGGCGGCGAATGCCACGAACACTGCGAGCAGCGTTCTCCTCAAGGTCGATCTCCTCCGTGTTCTTGTGAGACACTTGGGGCCGGAGGGACGGCAACACCCGTGCCAGCTCCGGGGGACCGTTGGCACGATTCCTTCATCTCCTCTCCACGTGCCCACCTTTGCCTCGCTCCTCGAGTCGGCTCCCCCCCGCACGGCCCTAGGCCGCGGCGCCGCCGCGGGCGTGATCGGGCTCGCCTTGATCACCGCCGTGGCGCTCTCACGGGCCTTTTCCGTGTCCTGTCCCGAGGGCGCTCCCTGCGTCAGCCTGGCAGACCTCCGCGACGGAGCCCCCCTACCCGAGGCGCTGAGGGTCTACGACCGACGCGGCGCCCTCCTGGCCGAGGTGGCCGGCCCCCTGCGACGGGCCCTGCCCCGCGAGCGGATCCCCGACCGGGTGGCAGACGCCTTCGTGGCCGTGGAGGACCGGCGCTTCTGGGAGCACGGAGGGATCGACGCGCGGGGGGTGCTCCGGGCCGCGCTCCGCAACGTCCGCGAGGGTGAGCTGTCGGAGGGGGCCAGCACGATCCCGATGCAGCTCGTGCGCACGCTCTGGGCCGAGAGGCTCCGGGGGGTGGGCCCCTGGCGACGCAAGGTGATCGAGGCGCGCACGGCTCCCCGCCTGATCGAAGAGCTCGGGCACGAGCGGGTGCTGACGCTCTACCTCAACGCGATCTACCTGGGTGACGGCATCTACGGCATCGAGCGCGCCTCCCGTCATTACTTCGGCACCGGCGTCGAGGCCCTGACCGTGGGCCAGATCGCGACGCTCGTCGCGATCACGCGGTCACCCGAGCGCTTCCATCCGCGGAGTCGTCCGGATCAGGCCCTCGCCGTGCGGGACGTCGTCCTGCAAACGCTCGTCGAAGCGGCAGTGATCGATGAGGACGAGGCGGCCGAAGCGCGGGCGCGCGGCCTGGAGCTCACCCCAGCGGGCGAGGTCCGCCCGCTCTCGCGCAGTCGTACGCACTTCACCGCCGCGGTGACGCGAGAGCTTCGGCGGGTGGCGCCCGAGCTCGCGGGCCGGCCCGGTCTCGGCCTCCGTACGACTCTCGACTCCGCCGTTCAGGCGCACGGGGAAGGCGCTCTGGCCCGGCAGCTGAGCGCGATCGAGGCCGGTGGGTACGGCCGATTCACGCCGCCCGATTCGAGCTCGGTTCTGGAGGGGGCCGCCCTCGCGCTCGATCCGCATACAGGAGCCGTCCGCGCGTGGATCGGCGGACGGGACTTCTCCCGCTCCGAGTTCGACCGGGTGGCGCTCGCCCGCCGCCAAGTGGGCTCACTGGTGAAGCCGTTCCTCGTGGCCGCGGCGCTCGAGCGGGGCTACGGGATCGTGGATCCGGTCTCGGCGGATACCGTGCCCATCGCCACCGACCAGGGCCCTTGGCTACCAGCCGACCATGTCCTGGAGACCGTGCTCCCGCTCCGCGAGGCTCTGGTCCGTTCATCGAACCGTGCGGCCGCCCATCTCGGCACTGCGCTCGGGCTGGGCACGGTGCCCGAGGTCGTCCGGCGCGCGGGGCTCGAGGGCCCGATTCCGTCGGTGCCCTCCAGCGCGATCGGTGCCTTCGGAGCCTCACTGATCGAGATGACGAGCGGATACGCTGCGTTCGGCAACGGTGGCTGGAAGGTCGACCCCTATCTGATCGAGCGCATCGAGTCCGGCGACGGGGCGGTGCTGTGGGAGCGGCCAGAGCCGGCTTCACCCGAACGCATCCTGGATCCCGCCACCTCGTTCGTGGTGCTCGACGCACTACGCGCGGTCGTCGACCGGGGCACCGGAGCCTCGGTGCGCTGGTCGGGTTACTCCGGCCCCGCCGCCGGCAAGACGGGAACGACGAACGACGGTCGGGACGCGTGGTTCGTGGGCCTGACGCCGACGCTGGCGGCGGGCGTTTGGATCGGCTTCGACCGGCCCAGCCAGGTGGTGGCCGACCGCGGAGGCGGAGCGCTCGCGGCACCCGTCTGGGGGTCCTGGATGCGTGCGGTGGCATCGTCATCGGCGTCCTCGGGGACGGGTGTTTGGCTGCCTCCGCCCGGGGTGGAGCACGTGCGTTACGACCCGAGATCGGGGGAGGTGCTCGACCGCGAGTGCGGCGGAGCCCCAGGGTCGGACTACGAGGAAGCGTGGGTTCACGCCGGGCGGTTCGAGCGACGCTTCTGCGTGGGCGGAGTGCGCGGGTGGCTCGAGCGGCTCTGGCACGTGATCGTGCCGCCGCAGCGGGAGCCCATCCGCCCCCTCGGCCCCCGGCGTCGCGGCGGTCGCTAGGCGCCCCCCCTGCCGGGCGGTCTTGTCCCGCCGCGGCCGTCCGCGCAGTCTCGGCGAGGTCCTTTCCCCCCGCCCCACCTCATGCGACCCGAGCGCTTCCGCCGCCTGCGCGCCGTGCTGGCCCGCCGTCAGCCCGACCTCACGGTCCTCATGGACCGCGTCCACAAGGCGCACAACTTCTCGGCGATCCTGCGCAACTGCGACGCGGCGGGGGTGCTGGACGCCCACGTGGTCGCGGCGGAGCCGGGGCTCGAGGTGCACCACGCCACCTCGGCGGGCACGAAGAAGTGGGTCGGGGTCCGTCGTCACGCGAGCGTCGCCGACGCCATCGACTTTCTGCACGGCCGCGGCTTCCGGGTGCTCGCTGCGCACCCCTCCCCTGGCGCGACGGACTACCGCGAGGTCGACTACCGAAGTCCGGTCGCCATCGCACTCGGTGCGGAGCTGAAGGGCCTCTCCGCCGAGGCGCTCGAGCTGGCCGACGAGCACGTGGTGATCCCGATGGTCGGCATGGTGCACTCGCTCAACGTGTCGGTCGCCTCGGCTCTGCTCCTCTTCGAGGCCTCCCGTCAGCGCTCGGCGGCGAACATGTACGCCGAGTCACGCCTGGGGCCGGCGGAGTTCGAAGCCCGCCTCTTCGAGTGGGCCTATCCTTCCCTGGCGCGCAGCCGACGCCAGAGGGGCCTCCCCTACCCGCGCCTAGACGGCGAAGGGCACATCGTGCCCGATCAGTCGTCTTCGCGCCCGAGCTGGAAGCGGAGCGACTCCTCGACACCTTCGTAGAAGAACCGGTACCCCGACGCGGACGCCTTCTTCGGCAGGACCCGCTGGCCCCATAGGAGCGCCTCGGTACCCAGCTCCCCGAAGAGTGCCTTGATCGCGAGGCCCGGCACGGGAATCAACGTGGGCCGGCGTACGGCGCGCCCGAGCGCCGCCGTGAAGGTCGCGTTCGTGACCGGATGCGGAGCGGTGGCGTTCACGGGCCCCGCGAGCGAGTCCGTGTAGAGCGCGTGATGAATCAGCCCGACGTGGTCGTCGATGTCGATCCAGCTCATGTACTGCTTGCCGGAGCCGAGGCGTCCGCCCACGCCCAACTTGAAGGGAAGCAGCATCTGTCCGATCGCGCCGCCTGCCGGTGACAAGACCACGCCGGCGCGCAGCGTGGCGACGCGGATCCCGGCGCGCTCGGCCGGGCGGGTCGCGGCCTCCCAGGCCTTGCAAACCTCGGCCAGGAAGCCCTCACCGGGCGCGGCGCTCTCGTCCAAGGGGTCGGAACCGCGGTTCCCGTAGTATCCCACGGCCGAGGTCGACACCAGCACGCGAGGGCCGTCGCGGAGGTCCGCGAGCGTGCGGGCGATCAGCTCCGTGCCCTTCACTCGACTCTGCAGGATCGAGCGCTTGCGGTCCTCGGTCCAGCGACCCGAGGCGATCGACGTTCCGGCGAGGTGGACGACGGCATCCGCCGCGGCGAGTCCGTCCGCGTCGATCTCCCCGGCGGCCGGGTTCCAGAAGATCGCTCCGTCGCCCACCTCGCGGCTGTCGCGCACGAGACGGATGACGCGGTGCCCGCCGGTGGTGAGGAAGTGCGTCAAACTCTCCCCGATCATACCTGACGAGCCCGTGATCGCGACCGTGAGCCGAGGCCGGTCCTCGTGCTCCGAGTGCCGCGCCAGATCGGTGAAGAGTCTCCGGTACCGGAAGCGGAAGAGTCGCCCCAGCTCCGACTTCAAGAAGATCGGACCCATGGCGGCGCCAGCCGGCCCGAGCGGTGGCTCGACCTCGATCTCGTCCTCCACCAGCGTCCCTCCGTCCGCGAGCGGAGAGAACCTGTGCGTGTGCTCCCAGCTCTTGAGCGGACCCGAGACCTGCTCGTCCCGGAACTGGCGCCCGTACTCGTAGTCGCGGTGGCGCAGCTCCCAGCGGAAGCTCGTGGGCCCCCGTCGTACGCGCAGCGTGACCTCTCCCCCGTCCCGGATGCCGCCGGCGCGGTGGAGCACCTCCACCTCGCCCCACGGGGGCGTGAGCCGCTCGAGCGCACCCGGGCGCTCGTGCCAATCGAAGACGGCCTCGGGTGCGTGGTCCGGAAGCTCGGTGCTGTAGGTGAAGCGCATCACGTCGACGGGTTGGGGACGTCGGCAATTGAAGACCGGCGGTGCGACGTACCCCGGCGATCCCCGGGGGTCCCCGCCCTCAGCCCGCGAGCCACGCCGCGACGAGCGACACCGCGACCTGCACGGTGAGGTTGTCGGTGCCGTGATGGCTCACGGCCTCGACGGCGGCGCCCACCAGTCCGCACGCGAGCGCGGCGCCTACGAGGCCGCCCCACGCGAGCCCGGACCCGGAAGCCGCGAGCCCCACGGCCGCCGCTGCCGACCCAACCAGGAGCACCGCCGCCGATCCTTCCCAGGTACGTCGGGCGGGCACACCCGCGAGCGACGGCACCCGGTACGGGTGGCGGCCCCAGCGACTCCCCACCGGCTCGGCGCTCGCGTCGCCCCAGCCGGCCACCAGGTAGCCCACCGTGGCGTACGGACCCACGAAGAGGGCGCTCGCGAGACCACCCACCGCGGTGGTCACCAACGGCACGACGATGAAGAGCGTGCGCCGAGGCCGGTCACTCTCTCGCGCGAGCGCCTCGTAGAACGGGTTTCCGTCGCCGAGCGCCACGGCGCCCAGCACCAGCAGCGCGATCACGCCGCCGTAGACGTTCGTCCCGCCGAGTCCCCAGAGCGCGTGGGTCGCACCCGCTCCGGTGAAGATCCCGAAATGAAAGAGCTTGCGCGTATACGCCACGCGCACGCCGCGCGCACGCAGCAGGGACGCTGCCACCGCAAATACGGCTCCGACCGCCGCACCGAGGAGCGCCGCGGCGAGCGCGGCACCGGGGGCGGGGAGGAGCGGGGCGAGCTGCTCGCTCAGACGACCTCTCCCCGTTCCTTCGTGCGGAACCCGCGCCTCGTCATGGCCCCCCAGGTCTGTCGCCCACGGAGAGCGGAGTACGTCCCCTTCACCCGCCACCAGGTGTTCACTTGTCGGTAGCCGAGGTTCTCGAGGGCGGCGAGGCCGAAGAGTTTGAGCAGGTCCACGAGCCTGGGGTAGCGCCGGAAGGAGAGCTCCTCGAGCGCCACAGCCGCGAGCGACAAGACCCCGCCCAGGATGATCGCCACGGCGAGGAACGCGGTCACGTAGAGGGCGTCCGCTCGACCGGCGGCGATCGTGATCGTGAAGGCGACGTAACCGAGCAGCTCGATCACGGGGCCAAGCATCTCCAAGAAGAAGAAATAGGGGAACGCGAGCATGCCCACCTTCCCGTAGGTCTTGTTGAGCAACATGCCGCGGTGCCTGAGGAGCGTCTGCCAGAGCCCCCTCTGCCAGCGGTCCCGCTGGCGCGCGAGCACCGATACGGACTCGGGGCACTCGGTCCAGGCCACCGGATCGGGAACGAACTCGATGCGGTAGGGGAGGTTCAGCCCCGCGAAATGATGGTGCAGCCGCACCACCAGCTCCATGTCCTCTCCGACGGTGTCGGTCGAGTAGCCTCCGGCTTCGACCACGGCGGACCGACGAAACACGCCGAAGGCGCCCGAGATGATGAGCGTGGAGTCGAGCGCCGCCCATCCCATACGACCGGAGAGGAAGACCCGTAGGTACTCGAGCACCTGGAACTGGGCGAGAAGGTTGCTCGGCAGCCCGACTTCCACGACCCGCCCCCGATCCACGAGGCAGCCGTTGGCGATGCGCAGGATTCCTCCGGCAGCCACGGTCGTCGCGTCCTCGAGGAACGGGCGCACGATGCGGATGAGCGCCTCGGGCTCGAGCAGGGAGTCCGCGTCCATCGCGCAGAAGAGCGGCGTGTAGCAGTAGTTGAGCCCCGCGTTCAGCGCGTCCGCCTTCCCTCCATTCTCCTTGTCGATGAGCCAGAGCGATGGGTGGCTCTGCGAATGGTAGATCTGGCGAACCGAAGCCGTGGGCACCTCGGCCGTCGGGATTCGGCTGGAAGGCTCGAGCTGGAACGCTTCGATGAGGCGCTCGAGGGTGCTGTCCTTCGAGCCGTCGTTGATGACGATGATCTCGTAGTCGGGATACTCGAGCGTGAGGAGCGAGCGGACGGACTCCACACACGTGCGCTCCTCGTTGTAGGCGGGAGCCATTAGGCTGATCGGGAGGGCGGCCGAAGAGCCGATGAGCTCCGTGAGGTCGAGCGACTTCAGCCGCTCCGCGTAGCGCCGCAGCGCCCCGAACGCGAAGAGGCTCGTGGTGAGGTAGACGGAGTTCAGGAGCACGAAGTACGCGATCACCACGTAGTTGAAGACGCCGATCGCGCTCCAGAAGAGCTCGCTCACCGGGCTCCCTCCTCGGCCAGGACCTGCGCCGCCAGGCGGCCCCTCCGATCGCTGGACTTCGCGGCCTCCACCAGGAAGTCCCGCCCCCCCGCGTCGCGCACACCCCGGGCGGCGTAGAGCGCGGACCACGCGAACGCGTCGTCGAGCGCTTCGACCAAGAGCGGCAGGTCCGCCTGGCCGCCGAGTCGGCCGAGCGCCCGCAACGCCTGGGCCCGTACGGCCACGTCGTGTGTCTCGAGCCGGGCTCGGACCACGGGTACGTGCTCGGGGCGGCCGACCTCGGCGAGTAGACGCAGAGCCGACACCAGGAGGTCCCTCTCCTCGGCGGTGCGCTGATCCGTGGTGGCTACGACACCGGCGGCGACGTCGCCCGCGACGAAATCCCGTTGGATGTGCAGCGCCTCCGCCAGAACCGAGCGCGCCCACGCTCCCAGCCCCGGGTCTGCCAGTCCGCGGCGCAGGCCCGCCGAGATCTCGGGTCCCATGGCCGCCAGCATCGACGCGAGATAGGGGCGGTTCCAGACCGTGAAGCGTTGGATCTTCGCCAGGATGAACTCCGCGTACTGCGGATCCCCCTCCTTCGCGAGCGCACGAGCCGCCACCATCGCGACCAACGGTGAGGGATCGGCGAGCGCCTCGATGACTCGCCTCTCGTGGTCGGGTAGACCCAGCGTGCCGAGGGTCTGCACGGCCCGTGCCCTGACCTCGACCCGATCGGAGTCGAGGCGCGCTACCACGGACCCGAGGAACGGTCTCACGATGTCGCGCAGGAGGCCGGTCTCCTCCCCTCGCACTCGCCGGGCGAACTGGAGGACGAAGCCGACGAAGTGTAGCTGACGATTCGGATCGACGAGCCGGTGGAGGTCGGGAGTCTTCTCGGAGTCCGCCAGCGCGGTGAGGAGCGCGTCCTGCCAGCGCGCCGCCAGCGCCGTGCGCCTCTGCTCCCGCCTGTCGTTGCGGATCCGTAGGACGACCGCGTACACGGAGAAGACGACGGTGACCGCGAGAAGCGCGACCGCCAGGACGACGAGGGTGAAGAGCGCGGGGTCGCGCGCGGGGTCCAGCCAGTCCAGGGACGGGACCTGGGCCATCCTAGAGGGCTGAAGCCGATCGACCGCGGGTGAGCAGGCGACGGACCCGAGCGGTGAGCTCCGTCGGCGAAAAGGGCTTCAGGATGTAATCGTCGGCACCGAGCCCGAACCCCCTCACCACGTCGGCCTCCTGACCCAGCGAGGTGAGCATGACGATGGGCGTGCGAGCGAAGCGCGCGTTCTTTCGCAGGCGGCCCAGCACCTCGAAGCCGTCCATGCCGGGCATCTTCACGTCGAGGATGAGCAGGTCGGGCACGTCGGCGAGCGCGGCTTCGTACGCGTCCTGTCCGTCCCGGAAGCGCGTCACGTCGATCCCCTCCTTGGAAAGCCGATGTATGAGGATCGTGGCCGAGATCTCGTCGTCCTCCGCGACGAGCACGCGAGCCGGACGGTCCGGACTCGAGGGCTCCTCGACCAGGACGACGTCACCCTGCTGCTCCCTCCCACGGAAGAGCTTACGGCGCGCCGCGTCCAACCCGTCCTCGAGGGATGTGCCCCGCTCACCCACCACCACGGCCACGGACGCGGTAAGGGCTCCAGCGTCATCGGAGAGCTCGAGCTCGAGGCCCCGCACACCCTCGAGCGCCTCCGCAGCGATCCCGGCCAGGGCTTCCGCGTCCTCACCGTACGCGACCAGCGCGAAGTCGTCCCCTCCGACCCGGGCCAGCTCGACATGCTCGGTCACGCGGCTCTCCAAGGCTCGGGCCACCGCGAGGCTCACACGCTCGGTCTCGTCCCACCCCCACCGCTCCGAGCGCTCCGCGAAAGAGTCGATCTCCAGCACCGCGAGCGTGTACGGGAGGCCCTTTTCGGAGAGGCGAGCCTGGAGGCCCGCTCGATTGAGCAGGCCGGTGCGCGCGTCGCGATGGGCGGCCCGCTCCGCCTGCGCCGCCCGCGCCAGCCGGGCCGCCACGTCGCCGGCGAGCTTGTCCGGATCGAACGGCTTCTCCAAGAACGCATCGGCCCCGAGGCGGTAGCAGTCCTGACGCGTGTCTGGCCCCACCCGTGCCGTAAGTACGATGACGGGCACGGCCGCGGTCTCGGGGCTATCCCTGAGTCCGGACAGGAGCGAGCGCCCGTCCGCGTCGGGGAGGATGAGGTCGAGGATCACAAGATCTACTCGGCCTTCCGCGAGTCGCGAGCCCGCCTCCTCGCCGCTGCTCGCGAGGATCACCTCGCGACCCTCTTCCGACAGAACTACGTGCAGCAAATACGCGATCTCGGGATCGTCCTCGACGACCAGGATCCGTTGGCCCGCGGTCACGACAGTGTCGAGTCGGCCACTGGGAAGAGAACCCCGAGCACCTCTTCGAGCGTCTCGACCGGGTCCTCGCGCGGCACCACCACGGCGAACAACTCTCTCAAGCGCTCCTGAACCGAGGTCTCGAGACCCGCCCCCGCGAAGACGAAGGTGGGGAGGCCCTGATACAGGCGGTTCGCGCGGAGCTTCTCGACCACCCCCAGGTTCTCCGTCCGCTCACCCAGGTCCAACAGGAGCGCGTCAGGGGCGTCGGCGGCGACGGCCTCGAGCGCGCCGGTCCCCTCCTTCGGGAATACGGGCTCGAGGCTCCGCTCCGTGAGGAACTCCTCGAGTGTGTCCCGCAGCGCCTCGTCGTCGGTGAGCACCAGAATGCGCCCGCTACGGTTCCGCCCGAGGTGGCGCCAGAGAACCCTCAGCAGGTCCTCCCGTTCGAAGGGCTTCGTGACGAGATCCACCGCGCCGAGGAGGCTGCCGCGCCCCTCCCCGGCAACTACGCTGACCACGACCACCGGTATCTGCCTCAGCTCGGGATCCGCTTTGATGCGTTTCAGCACCTCCCACCCGGTCATACCCGGCATGATCAGGTCGAGCGTGATCAGGTCGGGCCGCTGCTCCCTGGCGAGCGCAAGGCCCTGCTCTCCTCCTCCGGCCGTGAGGACCTGGCACCCGAACTCCTCCAGGTAGTGTGCGATCAGCACCCGCGAGTCCTTCTCGTCATCCACGACCAGCACCTTGAAGTCACGGATGGCGCGCCCGGATCTCGCAGGAGTGGTCACCTGCGGCACCGGCTCCGCCCGCGGCGCCGGCGCCGGCTTCGCCGCTGCCCGCTCGAGCGGCCGCGCGCGGCGTTCCATGGCGGGCGCCTCTTCGCTCTCTTCCTCGGGCTCCCGTACCGGACGGCCGGCTCGCTCGCCCATCACGATCTTGAACGTGGAGCCCTTCCCGATCTCGGACTCCACGATCAGGTCGTAGCCCATGAGCTGACAGATCGACCGCGACAGCGCGAGGCCGAGTCCGGTACCACCGTATTTCCGTGAGGTACCGGCGTCCGCCTGCTGGAATGCCTCGAAGATCGCATCGAGTCGATCTTGCGGAATTCCGATGCCGGTGTCCTGCACGGCGATCACCACCGGCGTCGTGCCGTCGGGGGCCGTATCGAGCCGTACGGTCACAGAACCCTCGTGTGTGAACTTGAGCGCGTTTCCGACGAGGTTGATGATGACCTGCTTGAGCTTCGCCGAGTCCGTTTCGACGGCCGTGACGCGCTTGGGCACGTCGGCGACGAGTTGGACGTGCCCCTCCTTCGCCTTCGCCTGCCCCTCCAGCTGCTGGACGGTCTCCACGCAGAGCGCCGCCAGGTCGATCTCTTCGATGACGAGCTCCATCCGGCCCGCCTCGACCTTCGCGAGATCGAGCACCTCGTTGATGAGCGCGAGCAGGTGCTTGCCGTTGGAGAGCACACGCTGAAGGAAGCCCAGGTCCTTCTCGTTCAAGCGTGCGTCTTTGTTCTTGAGGAGGATGTTCGTGAAGCCGATCACGGAGTTGAGCGGAGTTCTCAGCTCGTGGCTCATGTTGGCGAGGAAGTCGCTCTTCGCCTTGTTGGCGGCCTCGGCCTCGTCCTTGGCGACCGCCAACGCTTCCTGGGCCCGCACCCGCTCGGTCACGTCCTTGCCGAAGAAGACGGCGCCCCCGACTCCCTCCGCGGACTGGATCGGATTGGCGTAGAGCTCGAAGTAGCGGAGCTGCCCGCCGACCGTTTCCGTCCGCAACGCGACGTGCCGCTCACCCTTGAGCGTCCGGTCGTAGAGCTCTTCGTACCAGTGCACGTCCTCCGGCGGGAAGATGTCGGCCGGGAGCTGCCCCACTTCCGGCTCGGAGTGGGTGCGCGCCTCGACCGCGAGCGCAAAGGCCGAGTTGAGTGTGATGAGCCGGTGGTGTCGGTCGACGGACCAGATCGAGTCACCCGTGTTCTCGACGAGCGCCTCGAGGTTGCGCTGCGACTCGTCGAGCCGCCGCTCGGCGAGCCGCTGCTCGGTCACGTCACGCAGGATGCTCTGGGTGGCGACGGTTCGGCCCGCGGACTGCTGGGCCTGAATCCCACCCGACAGCATGACGACCCGTCCGTCCGCCGCGACGTATTCCACGTCGAAGCGCTGTGGACGACCCCCTTCGAGGACCCGCTGGAGCTCACGCCGCAACCGACCCCGATGGGCCGGATGCACGATCTCGAAGAGGTTGAGGCGCTCGAGGTCCGCGTCCTCGTAGCCGAGGATCCGCTTCCAAGAGCTGTTGACGTACAGGATGCGCCCGTCCGGGGACACGCTCTGGATCAGGTCGTTCGCATTGTCCAGGAACTCCTGAAGACGACCCCGACTCTCCTTGACCGCCTGCTCGGTGTGCGAGCGCACCTCGATCTCGTGGGCGAGCGCCTCGTTGCTCAGTCGGAGCGCCTCGAGACCCTTCGCCTCGCGCATGAACGTCGAGTACACGTTCGACACGACGCCGGTGAGAATCGCCACGTAGCTCGCGATCTTGAGCAGGTGCGCCGCGTCGTAGTGCGCGTCGTACCGCTGCTCGGACAGCGCCATGAATCCCGCGTGGGCGAGGGCGGCGATGATCAGCGATACGAGCAGCCAGTGCTCGAAGGGATCTCGGCGCCAACTGCCCTTCCGCAGAAAGCCGAAGAACGCGGCCGCGAACAACGCGGCAGGAAGGAACTCGGCGGGCCGTGGAATCGGCTGGAACGGAAACGTGAGCGTCCCGAGCGGCACCCACTCGAAGAAGAGTAGGTTGGAGACCGCCATCGCGAGAGCCGTGCCGTACACCCACGCCTCCGGAATGGCTTCACCGCGACCTTCGCGGACCTCCTGGCGCCAGGCGAGCAGGCTCCCGAAGAGGAAGAGGGAG
>JBFGFY010000044.1:0-18379 GCA_041579355.1 Longimicrobiales bacterium
CTCCGGAGGCCCGCGCCGCGGTCGACTTCCGGCACGCCGTCTCGCTCGGCGACCGGGAGCGCGCCGCGGCCGCGGCCGACCGCCTCATCCGCCCCGTCGCGACCGGAGTCCCGTGGGTGTCGCCGTGGACCCTCATGGACGGCGCCATCGTCGCGTACGTCGGGGTGGGACGAGCGAGCGCGGCGCGCAACGCCTTCAACGCCCTGTCACCACGGACCCAGCGCCACGCGGGCGACCTGCGCGACCGACTGCTCCTTGCGCTGATCGAAGCGGCCGAGGCCGGCGGCGCCTAGCGCGCTCAGAGCGGGCCGATCGGACCCACACCCGGCACGGCGAGCAGGCCGCCGAGCCGCGGACGGTGGGCCGCGAGCGCGCGCGCCGCCCAGCACGTCGAGCCGGTGACGCCAGCCCCGGCGGCGACCGCACCGCCGCTTCCACTGAGCGCGAGCCCCTCGAGGCGCGCGCCGGCCTCCACGACGAGAGTCCCCCTCACGATCACGACGCCGTAGTAGCGGGCGGCGGCGGTCAAGGTGAGGTCGCCGTCGACCACGAGGACGCCCTGCCCCACACCGCCCACGACCATGAGGTCGCCCTCGGCGCCGCGCAGCGGCAAATGCGCGCCGCACGGGAGTAAGGGGTTGTCCGGGTCGCCCCACCCCCACGGGGCCCCGGCCACGCAGGCACCGCCGGCCACGACCGGCCCGGGTGTGCCCGCGCCCGACACGCGGACGTCGGCCGACTCCAGGAGCGTGGCGAAGTCCAGCCTTCCGAGCCCCGGGCCACCGACCGTGTCGGCCAAGGTCGCAACGGGTGCGAGCGGCCTCGAGGCCTGCTGCGCCGCGAGCTCGGCGACCCAGGGGGCGCAGTCCGCGGCCCGCAGCGGTGGCGCCGCGACCGCGGGACGGCTCGCGTCCACAGACCCGGGGAGCGTCCACGCCACCGCGGCCGGCGCGTTCAAGACACCGCCGAGCGCCGTCACGCGCACGAGCGGGTCCGCGGCCCACGCGAGGCGCCCCGACCGGGCCACCGGGCGGCCGCCCGCGAGCGCTTCCCCCTCGACGAGCCACGCTTCGGGTGCGAGCCGGCGCACGCGGGCGCGCGCGGACGCACGACCCAGGGGCCACGGGCCGACCTCCCCGGCTCCTCCCACGTGCAAGGTGTCCAGCCACGCCCCCCCGGGCCGGCGTAGCGTGTTGTGCACCCCCGCCTCAGCGGCAGCGTGGGCCTCGAGGAGCCGGACCCCCGCCCGTGACGCGGCCGCCTCCGCCAGCGCAGCGACGAGCAGCCCATGCGCGAGGCCGAGGAGCGCGAGCGCGAGGAGGACCACGAACACGAGCGCCGCACCGCCTTCGTCCGCGGAACGTCGTCTGTGGCGTGGGGCGCCCGTCATGGTGCGACGGGCGCCCCGAGCCCCGACCAGGGCGCGCCTGCGAGCGGGTCCCGGGTCACCAGGGTGGCGTGGAGCCATCCGGAGGAGCGTGTCCACGCGGTTGCGCCCGACCAGACCTCCGGCGTGAGCGGCTGACGCCCCCCGGCACCCCTGCGGTATCGGAGCGCCGCGTCGCTCAGATGATACGATCCTCGCTCGAAGAGCTTGGCGGCCACGTTTCCGGGCGGAGCCGGCGCGTCGAGCGACCAGAGCGCGGCCGAGCCCCCCTCCAGCCCCGAGCAGGGGAGCGGCGGGGCCGACGCGGCCACGAGCGCCCGCACCTCGCGCACGCCGTCCGCGCTCAGGAGCAGGAGGGAGTCCTTGGCCGGGTCGGGTGCGCGGTCTCCGACGTACGAAACGACAAGGCGCGCGCTCGTCGTGTCGTTGTGGCAGACGAGCGCCGCGCCGCGAAAGGCGCGCAGGGCGAGCGAGTCGCCGGCGGACCACCAGTCGACTCCGCCGAGACCCATGCGTGTCTCGCGTCGCACGACGTGCCGGAAGACGCGCAGCGCGACCAGCGCGTCGCCGCGAGCCGCGAGTCGTGCGCGCGCCTCACCGAGCCGCCGCGACGACTCGAGACCGAGGTGCACGAGGAGGAGCCCGAGCGCCAGCGCCACTAACATCTCCGGCAGGGAAAAGCCGCCGCCCGCGGCCCGACGCGCCACCCGCGGTGGAATCACGGTCGTCCACCCGACGGCAGCACCGAGCCGAACTGGAAGAGCGTGTCCCCGGCGGGGCCCGAAGCCACGAGGATCACTTCTCCGTCCGACCCGATGCGCCACCGGACCTCACCGGCCGGGTGACGGACGGCGCCGTCCGTGGGTGCGACGACGAGCGCGAGCGAGTCGAGGGCTCCCTCGGAGAGCGCGACCGCCCGCTCGAGGCGCTCGGCAGCCGCGAGCGTCTGCGACGCGACCACGAGCACCCCGACCGCGCCGACGACGGCGACCTCGAGCACCACGAGGGCGATCACCACCTCGAGCAGCGTGAACCCCGAGGCCCTCCGGTCCCGTGCCGCGGTCATCGCCGGCGCACCCTTCCGTAGCTCGAGACGACGAGCTCCGCGACCGCGTCCCCGCGGCGGAAGACGATCGTCTGGCTCGCGAGCCTCCCGAGCCCGAGTCGGTCGTAGGCCAGCTCCACCGACGGGCGAGCCCCGCTCAGCCCGACGCGGACCCCGAAGTCGGCGGCGAGCGGCACGGCGCGGAGGGGGAGCCCCGCCGACAGCGCCTCGGCCCGGGCGGGATCGGCCGTGATCGTTACCCGGGCGCTTCCCGTCTCGATCGCGGCGCGGCGCGCCTCGGTCAGCAGACCGACGACCGCCTCGCGGGCCGCAGCGACCGCCGCGTGGTCGAGCGTCCTCCGGGCGGTGGGCGCGAGCGAGGAAGCCGCCATACCGACAAGCAGGAGGACGAAGATCAGCTCGACGAGGGTGTGCCCGCGCATGGGCACAAGGTCGGGCCGCTCAGGGGGCGACGGGATGAGCGGATCGGCCCCCTTCCTCGACCGACACCCCACTGGGCGTCGGGTCAGCCCAGCCCGTACTCCTGGATCTTGTAGCGCAGCGCGCGCGGGGAGAGCTCCAGCAGCTCGGCTGCCTGGGTCTTGTTTCCCCCGGTCCGGTCGAGCGCGAGCTGGATGAGGTGCTTCTCGAGGCGGGCCCCATGGCGCTTCACCGAGAGGTCCTCACCGTCCACGGCCAGCGTCGGGCCCGCCGGCGCCGGGCGGCGCACGGCCTCCGGGAGGTCTTCGAGGGAGACCCTGTCGCCATCCGTGAGGACGAGGGCCCGCTCCAGCACGTTCTCGAGCTCGCGTATGTTGCCGGGCCAGGAGTAGGAGAGCAGCACCTCCATCGCGTCGGGCTCGATCCCCTCGACCTCGACGTGCAGCCGGCGCGAGTGCCGTTCCAGAAGATGCTGGACGAGCTGCGGGATCTCCTCACGGCGGGCGCGCAGCGCTGGAAGGTGGACGGGCACCACGGCGAGCCGGTAGTACAGGTCCTTGCGGAAGTCGCCGCTTTCGACGGCCGCCTCCAGGTCCTGGTTGGTCGCGGAGATGACGCGCACGTCGACGCGCTTCGTCTCGGTCGAGCCGACGCGCCGTACCTCCCCCTCCTGGAGCGCGCGGAGGAGCTTGACCTGGAGCGCACCCGGCAGCTCTCCCACCTCGTCGAGGAAGAGCGTTCCGCCGTCCGCCGCCTCGAAGAGGCCCGGCTTGTCTCGGTCGGCCCCGGTGAAGGCGCCCTTCACGAACCCGAAGAACTCGGACTCCAGGAGCTGCTCGGGCACCCCACCGCAGTTGACCGGAACGAACGCACGGTCGACGCGCAGCGACTCGCGGTGGAGCATGCGCGCGATCAGCTCTTTCCCGGTCCCGCTGGCGCCGGTGATGAGCACCGGTGAGTCGTGGGGCGCGACCTTCTGCACGATCTCGAGCGCCTTCCGCATGGCCGGGGAGCCGACCACGAGCTCCCCGAAGCGGGCGTCCGCCCGCACCTCCTGGCGGAGCCGGCCCACTTCCCTGCGCAGCTGCTCCCGCTCCTCGGCCTTCCGCACGACGAGCAGGACCTCGTCGGCCCCGAAGGGCTTCGGGATGTAGTCGTAGGCGCCCTTCTTCATCGCCTCCAGGGCGAGGTCGAGGCTGCCGTACGCGGTCATGACCAGCACCAGAGCGGTGCCCCCACCGGCTCGATACGCCTCGAGGAACTCGAGGCCGCCGAGCTTGGGCATGCGCACGTCGCAGAGGATCAGGTCCGGCACTTCCTCTGTGGCGACCGCCAGCCCGGACTCGCCGTCCTCGGCCTGGATGACCTCGTAGTCGGCGTCCTTGAGGATGAGGGAAAGGGACTTCCTCAGCCCCGCGTCGTCGTCGATGATCAGAATCTTCACAACCGCTCCGGAGCGCCCGTTTTACGTGGCATGGACTGTAGCGACTTCGGACCCGCTCAGGCCAGGCAGTCGGACCACGAAGCTCGCACCTCCCTCTGGGGCTCGCCCCACCTCGATGCGCCCGCCCATCCCTTCGACGAGCCGCGCGCAGATGGAAAGCCCGAGGCCCGTCCCCTTGCCTGGCTCCTTCGTGGTGAAGAACGGATCGAAGACCCGGTCGACGTCCCCGGGGTCGATGCCCGGCCCGTTGTCGGCGACCTCGATCACCGTCAGGCGACCCCTCGCCGATACCAGGTCGACACGGCCCTCTTCGTCGCTCAACCGGCGCCGATGCATGTAGTTCACACCCGGCGGATCGTCCTCTCGCCTCGGTCGCAGTCGTGACTCGGGGCTCTCCTCGGCGTAGAGGCGTACCACCACTTTGGGATCCGAACGTCCCTCGACCGCGTCGAGAGCATTCAGGAGCAAGTTCACCAGGACCTGCTCGAGCCGGTGCGGCTCGCGGACGTGCTCGTCCATGGCTTCCTGGAGGTCCCAGAGGAATTCGGCCTGCCCGAGGCGCCCCTGGCTCTCGAGCAGAGTGCGCACGCCCAGCACCACGTCGCGGGCCGGCGTCGGCGCTTCGTCCTTGCCCGACGGGCGGGCGTAGTCGAGGAGGCCTCTCACGATTCGGTCGATCCGCTGCGCCTCACCCCGGATCGCGTCGAGCAGCTCGAGGTCGGCTCCCGCTCGCTCCGCACGCTTGCGCGCCACGTCGACGAAGCCCGTGATCGCGCCGAGCGGGTTGCCGACCTCGTGGGCGATGCCGGCGGCGAGCGACCCCACGGAGGCCAGGCGCGCCGAGTGGATCATCTCATCTCTCAGAATCACGAGCTCGCGGTTCGTCTGTTCGAGCGAACGGATGTTTTCGGCCAGGAGCTTCTGATCGGCGATCAAACGGTCGGCCAGCCGGTTCACGCTCTCCTGGATCTCGCGGAGCTCCGGGCGGTGGGTATCCCCGACCCGGTGATGGTAGTCGCCGTCGGCGATCCGTTGGACGTCGGCGGCGAGCCGCTGGACAGGACCGCTGAGCGAGCCGCGGATGATCCACCCGGCGAAGACGGCCAGGAGTGCCAGGTCGACGACCCCGAGGAGGATCAGGAGGGCGACCCCGAGCGGCTGCTGCCGGAGCGTAGGGAGCGCGAAGAGGACGCTTCCGGCCGCGATCAGCTGCGCGACGGCGAAGAGGAGCGCCAGCCGTACGAGGAGGCGGCGCATGCGGAGCGGGTGAGTCGTCACGGCGACACCCGCCGCTGCCTACCGGGGACGCGTCAGAGCGTACACTCCATCTGTCCCTCGACCGTGGCCGGAGCCACTGCGGGCGCGCTGCCCTGGTAGAGGGCGCAGTGATGGCTCGGCATGCCCAGGTGGGCCGACGTCGCCGACCACCCCGTACCCGTGGCCACACCCACCGTCACCGTGATCCCCTCCGACTCGACGAACCCGAGCGCGGTGAAGTCGTTCGTGTAGGTGTAGTTCGAGTTGTGGTAGACGTCCTGCAGGGTGGCGAGGTTCCTCAGGTCGGACTTCATCGACGCCAGGAAGGCCTTCTCGCGCGTCGACGTGAACTTGGGGATGGCGATCGCCGCCAGGATCCCGATGATCACGACGACGATCAGGAGCTCGATCAGTGTGAAGCCGTCGCGTCGGGTGCGCATCGCTGGTCTCTCGTTCTTTCGGGGGGGGGGACCCGTCGGGGAGTTGGACCTCGGCGGCCCGGGCCCGGAGGCCCGGACCGCCGTGCTTCAGGTCACACCCGCATCTCGGTGCGGGTCCTACGAGTCAGCGTTTAGCTGGTGCAGGCGATCTCGCCGGGCTGACTCGGCGTCACCGGCGTGGTCGGCGCGGTGGCCGTGCCGTAGAAGATCGCGCAGCCCTCGGCGCCGCCGAGCGCAGCGTGCGTCGCGCTCGCGGCCCAACCGGACGAGCTGACAGAGCTCGGAGTGACGAGCACGCCATCCGAGTTCACGAACGCCAGCTGCGACATGTTGTTCGTGTACGAGTACGCGTCGGAGTAGTAGATCTCCTGCTGCGAAGCCAGGTTCTTGAGGTCCGACTTCATCGCCGCGAAGTAAGCCTTCTCACGCGTGGCGGAGAACTTCGGGATGGCGATCGCCGCCAGGATCCCGATGATCACGACCACGATGAGGAGCTCGATCAGGGTAAAGCCCTTGTTGTCCCGCATCTTGGATGCTCCAGGTGTGAAGTGAAACTAGGGCACAACGCCCACGGATATGGGCAAGGCCGGGTCCAGTCGTGCCATGATGTGCGGTAAGTGTCATCATGTCAACGATTTAGACCTCGAATCCGGTCCCGGTCCCGGACCCCAAAACACCCGTTTTCGTGTGGGATTCTGCAATTCTGAAGCGTTTTACAAGAGTCCCCGAGAACACTTGAGACGTCATCTGTTTACCGGCTCGGGGCCCATCCCCGGGGGGTCCGCAGGGGCCCCTGCGGGGGTCAGGAGGGGCTCGAGCGCGAACTCGGCGACGCGCAACGAGTCCACGGTGCGCCGTCCGAGGTCGCTGCTCACGTTCGCCCAGGCCGAATCCAGGGCCGCGAGCGTCCCGGTGGGGTCACCGTCCTGGCGCCGCTCGTAGGCCAGGTACATCCACTGTTGCCAGAATCGGGCGCGCCCGAGCTCCTCGGCACGAGCACGCGCACGCCGCGCCTCTTCCCACTCGCCCTGGGCCGCCAGCGACCAGGCCAACAAGTGCCAACGCGTCGGATCCGGATCGTAGAGAGCCAGCGAAGTCCGCGCCCACTGCTCGGTCCCTGCGGCGTCCCCGTGCACGGCCCGGATCCACGCCAGGAGGCTCGAGGCGAGCGGGAACTGGGGGTGATCGCGCCACGCGAAGGTGAGCAGCCGCTCGGCCGGCCCGTAGGCACCGACGTTCATGAGTCGTTGCGAGATCTCCGCGACCACGGTGTAGTGGCCCCCAAGGATCCCGACAGCCGCACGGTAAGCGAAAAGCCCCTGGCTGAGGCTGCCGACCTCGAGGAATCGGTCTCCGAGGATCCACTGCGAGCGACCCGAGTGCGGCACCTCGGCGAGCATCGTGTTGAAGACGGTATCGTTGTCACGCCACGTCGGATTGCGCGTCCACGTTCGGACGGACCCCGCCGCGACCGCCACCACGAGCGCCAC
The DNA here is from genome assembly GCA_041579355.1 of Longimicrobiales bacterium. Classification (GTDB taxonomy): domain Bacteria; phylum Gemmatimonadota; class Gemmatimonadetes; order Longimicrobiales; family Gaopeijiaceae; genus UBA2982. Next base: position 7,505 of record JBFGFY010000044.1, read on the forward strand.
CCAGACGACCCGGGGCCGCTCCCGGGCGAGGCGCACGGCCAGCCATCCGGTCGCAGCCGCGAGTCCGACCGAGGGCAGGTAGAGCGCGCGCTCGGCGAGCATGATGCCGGAGAGGAAGAGCACGTTCGACGTGGGCGAGATCGCCACGAGGAACCACACGGTGCCGAAGGCCGCGGCCCGGGCCGACGTGACGCCGGGCTGCATCACACCACGCCTCCATGCGACGAGCGAGACGACGAGCACGCAGAGGGCGAGCACCACCCCCACGACGTTCGTCGGGTGCCAGCTCATGGAAATCGGGATGACGTTGGGCGAATAGTCCGCCGCGAGGTCGAGCGGGAACACCCACAGGCGCACGTAGTGCGTCCACACCTCCCCGAGGGTCCAGATACGGGGAATCTCGGCCAGGATGTCGGCCCCGAGCGGACCGAACGGCTGGGCGATGCTGCCCAGCACCGCGTGCCGCCCCGCGAGGAGCGCCCCCGCGACGGCGGCCATGACGAGGTACACCCGCCACCGCTCGCGAACGTACTGGGTCAGCTGGCCGAGACCGATCTGCCGCCGAGCGGCGTCGAGCAGGAAGACGAGCCCGGGAAGGGTCACCCCACCCTCCTTCGCCCCGAGCGCGACCGCGTACAGGCCGCCGATCGCGAGCGCCCGTCCCCATCCCGTGCGATCCGGACCGCGGACGTGCACCCAACAGGCGAGCAGGATCGCGAGCGCCGACAGGATCTCCGCCAGGCCGATCGCGTTGGCGACCGCCTCGACATGCACGGGATGCACGGCGAAGACCACGCCCGCGAGGAACGAGGGGAGCAGCGGCATGAGGGCCGCGCACAGGATCAGCACCAGGACCGACGTCGCGGCGTGTGCCGCCACGTTCACGGCGTGGAAGAGCCACGGCGATCCCCCACTCACGACGTGCAGGAGCCCGAGCACGGCCGTGGTCACCGGCCTCCAGAGGCCTAGCTCGCGGCCGTAGTCCGACGGCCAATAGGGGTCGTCGAGCGCCCCGGGCAGCGTCTCCAGGCTCTGGATCGCCGGGTTGTTGACGATGATGTGGATGTCGTCGTACGCGAACCGATTCGTCAGCGAGTTCGCATAGACCAGAACCGCCAGCAGGCCGACGACAAGGGCCGCGCTACGCTGGTCGCGCAGGGGCGAGCCGAGCCCCCTCATGCGTCGCCAGGTGCCGCGATCGCCTCGTTCCGGTACTCCTTCCCACCGCCCGACCCGGCCCGCTCGTGCCGCTCGGGGGCCTCCCAGGCCGGAACCTCCGGCGGCGTCCACGCGCGCGCCTTGGGCGGAAGCACGTTGTACTTGAAGATGCACCACAACGCCGACACGCCATCCTTCCAGCCGATCTTCTTCCCTTCGGCGTAGGAGCGACCGTCGTAGCTGATCGGCAGCTCATAGATGCGCGCGCCGGCTTGAGCCAAGCGAGCGGTGAGCTCGGGCTCGATGCCGAAGCGGTTCGCGGAGAGCGGCAGCGACTGCAGCAGCTCCCTGCGAACCATCTTGTAGCACGTCTCCATGTCGGTGAGGTTCAGGTCCGTGAACATGTTCGACAGGAGCGTGAGCACCTTGTTGCCCACCGAGTGCCAGAAGAAGAGCACGCGGTGCGGCCCGCCGAGGAAACGCGAGCCATAGACCGCGTCGGCCCGGCCCTCGAGAACCGGGCGCAAGAGCATCGGGAGCTCGCGGGGGTCGTACTCGAGGTCGGCGTCCTGCACCACCACCACGTCCCCGGTGGCGTGCTCGAAGCCCGTCCTGAGCGCGGCTCCCTTACCGGCGTTCTTCTCGTGCATGACGAGCTTGTCGATGAGCGTGCCTTCGAGCTTCGGGAGCAGGTCGCGCGTTCCGTCGGTGGAGCCGTCGTCGACCACGATCACCTCGAGGCGCACGGGGACCTCGCGCACGCGCTGCAGGAGGAACTCCACCGTCGTGATCTCGTTGTAGACGGGAATGACCACGGACAGGACCACACGCTCCCATGCCAGCTCATCGCCCGGAGCGTCCCGGCGTTCGGCGAGCCCGGTTTCGGGAACCTTCGCGTGGCGGATGATCGGATCGTTTCCCTGGCGTCGGTCGCTCATGACTCTCCGATCCCGTAGCGGTTGAGCTTGCGATAGAGGGTCGACGGATCGATTCCGAGGACCTCGGCCGCGCGCGTCTTGTTGCCCCCCTCGGCCTGTAGGACCCACTGAATATAGGCCCGCTCCACGACCTCCATCGTGGGATTGGGCGGCGCCTCGTCCGCCGCGAGCCGCGCCTTGGGCGCCTCGCGAACCCGCTCGGGGAGCGCGTCCGGTCCGATCACCTTGCTCGACGACAGCACGGCCGCCCGCTCCAGTGCGTTCTCGAGCTCCCGCACGTTGCCGGGCCAGTTGTAGCGCACCAGCACCTCCATGCCTTCCTCCGTGAGCGTCGGGGGCTCCCCACCACCGTCCCCCGTGGCCGAGAGGCGATCGAGGAAGTAGCGCGCCAGCAGGGGCACGTCCTCGACACGCTCGCGCAGGGGCGGCAGGTGCAGCTGGATGACGTTCAGCCGGTAGTAGAGGTCGCTCCGGAACGCACCGCGCTGGATCTCCTCTTCCAGGTCGCGGTTCGTGGCGGCGATGATGCGCACGTCCACGGACACGGCCTTCGTCGAGCCGACAGGAATCACCTCTCGCTCCTGGATGGCGCGAAGGAGCTTCACCTGGGTCGACGGGCTCATCTCACCGATCTCGTCGAGGAAGAACGTACCCCCACCCGCGGCGACCAGCAGGCCGTCCTTGTCCTTCACCGCACCCGTGAACGAGCCCTTCACGTGACCGAAGAGCTCGCTCTCCAGCAGACTTTCGGGAAGCGCGCCGCAGTTGATCGACAGGAAGGACGCCTCGCAGCGGTCCGAGAGCTCGTGGATGTAGCGAGCCACGACCTCCTTTCCGGTGCCGCTCTCCCCCGAGATGAGCACGGTGGAGCCGGTGGCCGCGACCGTCTCCGCCAGCTCGAGCACCTCCATGAAGCGCGGCGCCACGCCGATCGGTCTCGGCACCCCTCCTTTGGTACGCTTCCTGATCTCCTTCTTGAGGCGCTTGTTCTCGACCCTGAGGGCCCGGGCCTCGGTGGCTCGCCTGCAAATCGCGAGAAGCTCCTCGTTGGAGAACGGCTTCTGCAGGTAGTAGTACGCGCCCTCGTTGACGGCTCGAACAGCCGTCTGGAGGGATGCCTGCGCGGTCATCAGGATGACGGGCAGCTCCGGGTCGACCGAGCGCGCCTGCGAGAGAACGTCGAGTCCACCGGCCCCGGGCATGCGGATGTCCGTGAGCACGAGGTCGGGCCTCTCGTCCTCGAGCGCGGCGAGCGCCTTGGGTCCGGAGTCCGCGATCGCGACCTCGTATCCTTCGCCTCGGAAGAGGATCTCGAGGGTCTCCAAGATGGCCGTCTCGTCGTCGACAAGCAGGATCTTCACGTCGCGACTCCAGCGTTCAGGGCGGTGGCGCCCGAGGGCACACCGGGCAGGAAGATGGTGAACTGCGCGCCGCCCTCCGGGCTCTGCTCCACGAAGGTGGCTCCCGAGTGCGCCTCCACGGCACGGTGGACCACCGCGAGGCCGAGCCCGCTCCCCTTGGGCTTCGTGGTGAAGAATGGATCGAAGATGCGGCTGCGCGTCTCGGACGCGATGCCGGCCCCGCTGTCGCCCACCGTGAGTCGGACGGGGTGCCGGATGTCGGTGCCTCGCGGGCTCGGGCGGCCACGCTCGTCCGTCAGGGACACCCTCACGCGCCCGCCCCGGCCGGCCGACTGCGCTCCGTTGAGAATGAGGTTGAAGAGCGCGCGATGGAGCAGATCGGCGTCGCCGACCACGGGGATCGGCCCCTCGTCCAGCTCCGCGACCACGTCGACCCCTGCGACGTCGGGATGCTGCTTCACCACCACCAGGCACCCCCGCGTCACGGCGTTCAGGTCCACCTCGGCGCGGGCGCCGAGCTTGAGACCGGAAAAGTCGAGGAACTCCGAAAGGAGCCGGCTCAGGCGGTCGGACTCCGTGAGAACGAGGCGCTCGAGCACGGCGCGGTCCTTGGTCGAGACACGCGTGCCGCCGAGCTGCTCGACCGCGCTCCGGATCGAGGCGAGGGGGTTCTTGATCTCGTGCGCGAGCGACGCGGAGAGCTCGGCCACCGCCTCGAACCGCTCGGCCCGCAGCTTCAGCTCCTCGAGTCGCTCGAGGTCGGTGATGTCGGAAAAGAGCGCGGTCACGGACGGGCGCTCCTCTTCTCCCCGCTCCAGGATCGTCGTGCTTACACCGAGTCGGGAGGTGCCGCGCCCCGCCGTGGTCGTCGCCCGCGCGCGGCTGACCGCCCGCCGGTCGCGAATCGCCTCCTCCAGGATCCCGCCCATGCCGGGTGCGACTCGCTCCAGCTCCTCGAGCACAGGGTCACCGAGCCGCGCACGAAGATCGACTCCGAGCAGAGTACCCGCGGCCGGGTTCGCATACGCGAGCCGCCCTTCCCCCGTGAGCGTGATGACGCCCGTGGAGAGGTTGGCCAAGATGTCTCCGGTGTCGAGCCGCAGCTGGTGGAGTTCTTCGGCAACGGCCCCGAGCGCCTGGCCCGCCCTGCGCAGGCGGTCGCCGACGAGGCCCGTGATGAGCGCGACGACGGAGAAGAGGCCGATCCGCAACGCCACGTCGATCGTGAACGTCCCCTGGTGGCCCCACGCGAGGTCGGCGAAGTAGACGATGCTGACGAGCCCACCGATGAGCACGCCGCCCGGCAAGGGAAGGAGCAGCGCTCCGGCGCTGATGACGAGGATGTAGATGGACGCGAACCCACTGTCGGGACCGCCCGTCACGTGCACGATGCCGGTCACGAGCAGGACGTCGAGCACGACCTGCGCATAGAGGAAGTTCTCGCCGGGTTGGCGACCGAGGCCGTGGGTGTACCAGAAGGAAGCCGCGGTGACCACGACGGCGAACACGAACATCACCACCACGATGAGCGTGTCCTGGCTGCTCGCCTCGAACCAGACGCGCAACGCCGCGAGCAGGATCCCCGAGACGAGCGTCAGGCGGCCGACATAAAGCCACTTCAGAAGATCGCCGCCGAGCGGCGAGTGCTCGCGTGCGGAGGCGGAGGGTACCGGTACGATCAGCTCGGCCACGGCCTCTCCCGATGTACGGGGCTGTCAAGCCAGCTTATTCCACCCGCCTCGCAATATGCAAGGATCATGTTCTGCATATTGCAAAGACACGCCCGGATGGGCGCGCGTCGCGACTCAGTCGAGCGGGACGTCGAGCACCTGCCCGACGTAGATACGGTTTCCGTCGAGTCGATTGGCGCTCCGGAGCTGATCGACGGTCGTCCCGTGAGAGCGCGCGATCGCCCACAGCGAGTCGCCCCTCCGAACCGTGTACGACGCGAGTCGGTCCCGAGCCGCGGAAGCCTGCCGGACGTCGAGGCGGTCCACGTAGGCGGCGTACTGCCGCGGGAAGACGGCGACATGGTAGTGGACCGGGAAGCGCTCCCTCGTGGCTTCCAACACCCCGGCGCCCTCGAGCTGCGTGAGCACGTCCTCGAGCCACTCGCGGCAGCGTCGGTTCCGACTGTAGCGGAGGTCCACCGCCATCCCGGTCGGGTGGACCGACAGCTCCGACGCGTTGCGGGGCTGGCGGGTCGTGGGGCGCGTGAGGCTCGTGACCACCAGCTGGTCTCCGCACGCCGCGCGGTACTGTGCGCTCAGGCGGCGCAGGAAGAGATCGACCTCGGGGCGCGCGTAGGGAAACGAGACGCCGCGGAGCACGAAGTCCGACGTCGGCTCGACCTCCACGAGCCAGCCCTGGGTCGCGAAATAGCGAACCCGGTTGCCCGTGTCGATGAAGGTGAAGTCGTGCTCACGCGCGACGCGGTTCTGGAGGTCGATCGAGGTGGGGGAGCCCCTCAGGCTCTGCGCGGTTCCCCCCGAAGGGTGCCAAAGCGCGAAGGTGGCCGCGAGCACGAGGCCCGCGGCCACACCCTTTCCCGGCGTGGCCGTGCGTGCGAACAGGATGTGCCTCCAGGCCTTGTTCCGTCCCCCCGAAAGCCCTCGAAACGCCCTGCCGCACATAAGTAAACAGATGTTTAGCACCACACAAGGAAAAACCCGGGTGGTGCGTGACCGTAGTGGGTCGGCCGCCGCGGGACGGGGACGTGCGACGGCCTACGGATTCCGTAACCCGAACCGGGGGCTGGAGATCCGAGCCGGGGAGCGGGCCGCCCCCCGGCTCGGTTCGGAAGGAAGGTCGGCCCTACTTCGCGGCCGCGTACCTCGCCGCGACCCGGTCCCAGTTCACGACGTTCCACCAGGCCGTGAGGTAGTCGGGACGCCGGTTCTGGTACTTGAGGTAGTACGCGTGCTCCCAGACGTCGACCCCGAGGATCGGGGTCGTGCCCTGCGAGAGGGGGTTGTCCTGGTTGGCCGTGGCTACGACGGACAGCCCGCCCTTCGCTACGACCAGCCAACCCCACCCGGAGCCGAACTGACCACCGGCGGCGGCTTGGACCTTGGCCTTCAGCTCGTCGAAGGACCCGAACGCCTTGTCGATCGCCTTCGCCAGGTCACCGGAGGGGGCCTTCGCCCCACCCGGCGTCATGATGTCCCAGAACAAGGCGTGGTTCACGAAGCCGCCGCCGTTGTTGCGCACGGCGGTGCGGATCGCCTCCGGGACCGCGCTCAGATCGGCGACGAGCTCCTCGGCGGACTTCCCGTGGAGGTTCTTATGCCCCTCGAGCGCTTTGTTCAGGTTGTTCGTATAACCCGCGTGGTGCTTGCCGTGGTGGATCTCCATCGTGCGCGCGTCGATGTGGGGCTCGAGGGCGTCGTGGGCATATCCGAGAGCGGGAAGCTCGAACGGGTAGGGCATGTGCCATTACTCCTTGATGTCGTTTGATGCTCGTGTCGTGGCGAATCACGTTGCCGGTGCTGATCTTACCCAGGCCCGTCGCCGTCAGCAAACCTGCGCCGGACGTACCCTCTCAGCAGCGGAGCCAGTGGTCGATTCCTCGAGCGAGCGTCGAATCCTCCTCGTAGACTGCGACGCTTTCTACGTGCAGGTGGCCCGGCTCGTCGACCCCGAGGGCGCCGGGAAGGCGCGCCTGCTCATCGTCGGTGGGTCTCCGAGCGGGCGAGGCGTCGTCACGTCTGCCTCGTACGAGGCCCGCGCCTACGGGGTGAAGTCGGCCATGCCGACCGCGCACGCCCTCCGCCTCTGCCCCGAGGCCACGGTCGTTGGTGTGCCGCGGGGCGTGATCGGCGAGAAGAGCCGCCAGGTGCGGGCCGTGCTCGACGACCTGGCCCCCGTGGTTCAGGCCGCCTCGGTCGACGAGTTCTATCTCGATCTCACGGGCACCGAGCGTCTCTTCGGCTCGGAGACCCTCGAGGCGACCGCGCGGCGCATCCGGGAAGAGGTGCTGCGCCGGACGCAGGTGTCGGTGTCGATCGGCGGGGGCACCCGGCGCGTGATCGCGAAGCTCGCGAGCTCCAAGGCGAAGCCCGCCGGCGTGCACATCGTCGCGCCCGGCACCGAGCAGGACTTCTTGAACGAGCTCGACCTCGCCGACATCCCGGGTGTGGGCCCCTCGCTCGTCGCAGAGCTCCGCAAGCGCGGGCTCGTGAAGGTGCGGGACGCCGTGGCCGTGCAGCAGGAGTGGCTCGAACGTTGGCTCGGGCAGCGCCGGGGCGCTTGGCTCTACCGGCGTGTGAGGGGACTCGACAGCAGCGAGGTCGATCCGCACGAGCGCCGGAGGTCGATCTCGTCGGAGCGTACGTTCTTCCACGACCTGGAGCGTGACGAGGACTTGGAGCGGCGGCTCCTCGAGATCAGCACCTCCGTGGCGGCGACGCTCCGGGAGAAGGAGCTCCGCGCCCGCACCGTGACGGTCAAGCTCCGCGACCACGACTTCCGCACACGCACCCGGAGTCGCACGCTCCCCGAGCCGGTCGAGTCGAACGCCGCGGTACACGCCGTCGCGCGGGAGCTCCTCCACGAGCTGCGCGCGGGCCGACGGACCGCCGCACGGCTCCTCGGCGTGGGGCTGACGGGGCTGGTGGACCGGGAGCGGGCCCAGCAGCTCGGGCTCTTCGAGCTTCCCGTCGCCGGAGAGACCGAGCGGGACCGGACGGTCTCGCGGACCGTCGACGAGCTCCGGAGCAAGTTCGGGAGGGACGCGGTACGGCCCGGCCGGATGCTCGAGGACGAGACGTGACGAAGGCGAGAGCCGCGCTGCTGGTGCTGCTCGCCTCGGTCGGAGCCTACGCCAACTCCCTCGGCAACGACTTCGCACGTGACGACGTGGGCATCATCCGCGAGAACCCCGCCGTCACCAGCCCGACGCTCGACGCCGTGCTGACGGGCCGCTACTGGCCGCAAGCCAGGGAAGGCGCGGGGCTGTACCGCCCGGTTGCGATCGGGAGCTATGCCCTCCAGTGGCGGGCGTTCGGCGGGAGTCCGCTGGGATTCCACGCGGTGAGCGTGATCGCGCACACGGCCGTGGCACTCCTGCTGCTGCTCCTGCTCGCTCGCCTCGCCCCGGTCGGTGCGGCACTGACCGGCGCCCTGCTCTTCGCCGTGCACCCCCTCCACGTGGAGGCCGTCGCCAACGTCGTCGGGCAGGCCGAGCTGTACGCCGCCGCCGCCGTGCTGGCCGCGTGTTGGCTCTACGTGTCGGGGGAGACCTGGGAGGGTGGGAAGCGAGGGGCTCGTCTCGCGGCGATCGCCTTGCTCTACGGCGTGGGGCTCGGCTCCAAGGAGATCGCCGTTACGCTGCCGGGTCTCCTCCTCGGGCTCGACCTGGTCCGGGCACACACGCGCGCTCCCATGCGGAAGCTCTCGTCGGAGCTGCCCCTTTATACGGCGCTGGTCGCCGTTCTGGGCACCTACCTGGTGCTGAGGACCGCCGTGCTCGGCACGGCCGCGGGGGAGGTCGCCGCCCCTGCCCTCGGCTCCCTCACCGCGGGGGAGCGCGTCCTCACGGCGCTCTCGGTGTGGCCGGAGTACGTGCGTCTCCTCTTCTTCCCGCTCGACCTGGCCGCCGACTACTCGCCGGCGCTCATCCTGCCCGCCACCGGCCCGAGCCTCGACGTGCTGCTCGGCGGAGCGATCCTCGTCGGCACGCTGGTGCTCGGTTGGCGCGCGCGCGAGCGTGCGCCGCTCGTCACACTCGGCGCCGGATGGTTCTGCCTCACGGTCCTCCCGGTCTCGAACCTGCTCTTTGCGACCGGTGTCATGCTGGCGGAGCGCACGCTCTACCTTCCTTCGGTGGGGCTCTCGATCGTGGTCGCCGCCCTCGTGGCGCGTTGGCCCGTGACGGCCACACCACTCGAGCGCCGGGTGGCTCTGGGCCTCGGACTCGCCGCCGCCCTCCTCCTCACCGTGCGCACCGTGCTCCGAAACCCGACCTGGTTCGACACCTTTACGGTGCTCAACACACTGGCCGTCGAGCATCCGGAGTCGTACCTGGCGTACCAATCCCACGCCGACGGCCTCGCGCGGATCGGCCAACTCGAAGCGGCGAGTGAGGCCTACGAAGTCGCCGTGGCCCTCGCACCGGGCAACTACGGGCTCGTGGTCTCCGCCGCCGAGGTCTACGGCGTCATGGGGCGCTTCGCGCGCGCCGAGGAGCTCCTCCGGCACGCGATCGCCGAGGCCCCGGACCAACCCGAGGCCTACCTCCTCCTCGCCCAGCACCTCGTCCGCCAGGGGCGGGCGCAGGAGGGACATGGGGTCGCGCTGGAAGGCCTCACGGGCGCCGGGGCCGACGCGCGGCTCTTCGCCGTGCTCTCGGAGAGCTACGTCTCGAAAGGCGACCTCGAGGCGGCGATCCGGGCCCGGCTGGCCGCGGTGGGGCAAGCGCCCGACGCTGCCCCACACTGGCAGCGCATCGCCGACCTGTACGACTTCATGGGCAGGCCGGAGGACGCCGAGCTCGCGCGTGCGCGGGTCACGCCGGGGCGCTGACCCGGCTCCGTCGCTCCGCGCTTCCCGCGCCGAGGCCCGTTACAGGCCGAGAGACTTCCTCTTGGTGACGGTCGCCTCCCAGGGCCGCCGGCCGAAGTAGCTGCGGGTCATCTCGGCCACCTGCGGCGCGAGCAGGATCAGCGCGATGAGGTTCGGCCAGATGACGATCGCGAGCGCCACGTCGGCGAGGTCCCAGACCACCGAGAGCGAGATGATCGCACCGAGGAAGTGCATGAGCACGAAGACCGCCTTGTAGGGAAGGACGGCGCCGTGCCCGAACAGGTAGTTGGCGCAGCGGTCTCCGTAGTAGCTCCAGGAGATCGCGGTCGAGATCGCGAAGAGGAGCACGCTGAAGAGCACGATGTAGTGGCCCCAGTCGCCCAGCGGCGCGAGCCCGACGCGGAACGCGTTCATCGTGAGAGGCGCTCCACTCTCGACCGCATTGCCGTAGAGCGCTGCGTACGTGGTGCCGTCCGCCGCGACGGCCTGCCCGCGAGTGGGGTACAACGTGCCCGTGAAGGGGCGCGTCTGCTGCGCATCCACGAAGAGCTGCTCCACGGCGACCTCGTGCCACGAGAGCAGCGCAGCTCCGACACCCGTGCTGGCGTGGCGGCCGTTCGCGATCTGGACCTCCGCGGGCGCGGCCACGATCGCGTACCGGCCTTCGTCGTCCAGCGCCGTGTACGCGACGTCACCGCCGAGCAGCGTCACCTGCGTCGGCACCCTCTCGACGTGTGAGCCCATCATCACGATCACCAGACCGGTCATCGTGCAGATGACGATCGTGTCGATGAACGGCTCCAGGAGCGCGACCACTCCCTCCGAGACGGGCTCGTCGGTCTTCGCGGCCGCGTGTGCGATGGGCGCCGAGCCCTGCCCCGCCTCGTTCGAGAAGA
>JBFGFY010000045.1:0-18318 GCA_041579355.1 Longimicrobiales bacterium
ATACGATCCGCGTCGCGCGCCTCCAGTACGAGGGCGGCGGGGACTGGTACGCCAACCCCTCTTCGCTGCCGAACCTGCTGGCGGCGCTGCGGGAGCGCGTCGGTCTGCCGGTGGCGAGCCGGGAGGTCAACGTGCGGCCGCTGGATCCGTCGCTCCCGGATCATCCGTACCTCTACATGACCGGGCACGGCAACGTGTCGTTCACTCCCGCCGAGCGGAACGCGCTGCGCACCTACCTCCTCGGGGGCGGCTTCCTGCACGCCGACGACAACTACGGGCTGGACGAATCGTTCCGGCGTGAGATGGCCGAGATCTTTCCCGATGCGGAGCTGGCGGAGATCCCGTCCGACCATCCGATCTTCCGGACCTTCTATGAGCTTCCCGAGGGCCTCCCCAAGATCCACGAGCACGATGGAAAGCCGCCGCAGGCTTTCGGTATCTTCTCGGGTGGGAGAATGGTGGTCTTCTACTCCTATGAATCGGACCTGGGGGACGGCTGGGAGGACGAGGGCGTGCACGAAGATCCACCGGAGATCCGCGAGCAGGCGATCCGCATGGGCGTGAATCTCTTCCTCTACGCGTTGGGTCAGTCGGCGACATGAGTCCCGCCGGCGGCCAATTGAGCGGCGTGGTGCTCGCCGTCCGGCGACACCTGGAGCGACGTGCGGCTCTCGCCGCCGCCCTCTGGGTGGCGGGTGCGGTCACCCTCGTCCTGCTGGCCGCGTGGGTCACGGTCGGAGAGGGCGGATGGCGCCAGGGGAGCAACACGCCGGCCGTCCTCGACGCGCTCATGCTCCTCTGCGTCGTCGGCGGTGCGTTCGGGTTCCGCGCCGGCGTCCGGCGCTGGTTCGGTGAGGTGCCACTCGCCCGTGCGATCGAGCGGGCGTCGGGCATCCAAGCCGGAGTCGTCCGGGGCTCCCTGGAGCTCTCCCGGTCCGTCCCGGGCGGTGTCTCGGGCAGCCTCGTCGACCGGGCCGTCGCGCGTACGGCATCGGAGCTGTCGGGGCGGGGCTCCGAAGAGCTCGCGGGCGAGCTCGGACGCGAGGTGACACTCTGGACTCGGCGCGGCATGATCACCGCCGCGTTCGCGGTCGTCGCGCTCGTGGCCCTCGGTGTGATGCGTCCCGAGCGGACCGCACAGGCGTGGGCGGGCGTGTCCTCGCCGATCGCGACGATGATCGACCCTGTGCCAGCGCCGATCCTCGTCAGCCCGGGCTCGATCGAGGTGATGCGCGGCTCCGACGTGCGCGTCGAGGTGGACGCCCAGGGCCGACTGAGCGTCGACCTCGCCTGGCAGGCGGCGGGTGACGTGGCGCGCTCGGAGCCGCTCGAGCTGATCGGTGGACGCGCGGCCTACGTCTTCGAGGCGGTGAACGCCGCGACCGAGTACCGCGTCGAGGCGGAGGACGGGGCGCGCACCGAGACGTTCCGCATCGTCCCCATCGACCCGCTCTTCGTGAGCGATCTCGTGATCGAGGTCGAGTATCCTCCGCACACGGGGTTCGAGCGCGACGAGTACCGAGGCGACCCCCCGCCGCTCCGGCTTCCCGTCGGCTCACGGCTCTCCTTCGCCGGCATGGCGTCTCGTCCGCTGGCGAGCGTCGGACTGCTCGACTCGCTGGGCGCGCGCCGGGTGGAGATGGAGATCGAAGGCGCTTCGTTCCAGGGCGATTGGACCCCTCGGGAGAGCGGGGCCTTCTCCTGGCTGTTCCTCGACCGGGCCGGTGCGCCCGCCGAGATCCAGCCCGACCCACTCGACATTCTGATGGTCCCCGACTCCGCGCCCTCGATCGCGTTTCTGCTGCCGGGCCAGGACACCGTCCTGCCGCTCAGCCTGCGGCAGCCGCTCGTGATCGACGCTCGGGACGACTACGGCCTCGGCCGCTTCGAGCTCGTCGCGTATCGCGTGACGGCCTTCGGCGAGCGACAGGAGCCCGTGGTCTACGGCCTCGAGCTGGGTGGGACCCGCGCGGTGCTCGCTCGACCCGCGCTCGACCTGAGCTCCTGGGGCCTGCTGCCCGGCGACACGGTGCGCTACTTCGCGCGCGTCGTCGACAACAGCCCGGTCGCGCAGATGGCTGTAACGCCGGAGTTCGCGCTGCGCATGCCCGACGTCGAGGAGCTGCGCCGCGAGGCGGAGGCGACGCTCGAGAACGTGGCATCGCGCCTGGACGAGCTGCGGGCCCGCGCGGAGCAACAGGCGCAGTCCAACGCGGATCGCGCGCTCACGGCCGCCCAGCAGAACCCGCAGGCCGGACGCAATCAGGACGCCGACTTCGAGCAACGCGAGGCGCTCCGGCGCGCGCTCGAGGAGCAAAATGCGCTGCTCGGCGAGGTGGACTCGCTTCGCGCGGACGTCGATGCGCTCCAGCGGGCCATGGAGGAGGCGGGGCAGGCGGATCCGCGCCTCGTGCAGGAGCTCGAAGAGCTCCAGGAGATGCTCCGCGAGCTCGCCGGGGAGGGGCTGCGGGAGCGTATGGAGGAGCTGGCGGAGGCGCTCCGCCGGCAGGACCAGAACCGGGGCAATCAGGCGCTCGACCAGCTCGCCCAGGAGCAGCAGTCACTGCGCGAGCGGCTCGAGCAGGCACTCGAGGCGTTTCGCCGCGCAGCGGTCGAGCAGGACTTCCGGTCGACGACTCGGGAGGTCGAAGAGCTGGCGCGTCAGCAGCGGGCGCTGGCCGACGCCCTGCGGGAGAACGACGACGCACGGCTGCGCGCCGAGCAGCAGGCGAATCTGGCGCAACGCGCGCAAGGCATGGAGCAGCGCATGGACTCCCTCGCAGCCCGGCTCAACGAGATCAACGAGCGTCCGGCGGCGAGCGGGGTGCAGCAGGCGCGGCAGCAGGCGTCCGACGCGAGACAGCGCATGCAGCAGGCACAGCGCCAGGCCTCCCAGGGCGACACTCAGTCCGCGAGCCAGCAGGCGTCCCAGGCGGCCGACCAGCTGCAGCAGGCCGCCTCTCAGATGCAGCAGGCGCAGGACGGTATGGCGGAGCAGACCGCGCAGCAGGCCCAAGCCGCGCTCCAGCAGGCGGCCGACGACGCCCTCTCCCTGGCTCGGCGCCAAAGCGATCTGGGAAACCGTATGCAGTCGGCCGACGCCGACCAGCTCAACGAGATGCGCGGCGACCAAGCCTCGCTCCTACGGGGGCTCCAGAACATGGCGGACAACCTGCAGACGGGCACGCAGGCGAACGGCGGCGATCCGGCCATCTCGGCTCAGATGGGACGGGCCATGGAGGCGATGCAGGGTGCGATCCAGAGCCTCGAGAGTCGGTCCCCTTCGGCTCAGTCGGCCGCCTCGCGCGCCGAGCAGGCGGTGGGCTCGCTGAACCAGCTCGCCCTGATGGCGATCGCGGGCGCTCAGCAGGCCGGGCAGGTAGGAGCCGGCCAGAGCGGTCAGGACATCGCGCAGCAGGTCGGTCAGCTCGCGCAGCGGCAGGGGGAGCTGGTGTCGCAGACCGGTCAGCTCCCGCCGATGCGTCTGGGCGAGCAAGCGATGGCGCAACAGCTGAGCGGTCTCTCCGAACGGCAGCAGTCCGTGGCGCAGGACCTCGACAACGTCTCTCGCGAGCCGGGAGCACAGAACGCGCTCGGTGATCTGGAGCAGCTCGCCCGCGAGGCGGAGCTGCTCGCGCAGCAGCTCGCCGAGGGGCGCCTCACGCCCGAGATCCTGCAGCGGCAGGAGCGTCTCTTCCACCGCCTTCTCGACGCCGGCCGATCGCTCGAGCGGGAGGAGTTCTCCGAGGAGCGCGAGTCGGAGACCCCAGGCGCGTTCGAGAGGGGGGACGTGGTCCCGCTCACGGCCGAGCAGCTCGGGGTCATGCTGTACGAGCTCCCCGACGGCGGCGAGCTGCGTCGGCTGAGTCCCGCGGTGCGTCAGCTCGTGCTCGAGTACTTCGACCGGCTCAACCGTGCCCCCGCCGGCGGGGGCTCACGATGAACCGACGGTGGGGTGTGACGCTGGTCGTCCTGACGCTGTCGCTCGCCAGCGCACCACTCGCGGCGCAGGGCAGGGGCGGCGATCCACTGAGCCGGCTCCTGCTCGAGGCCGCGACGCTCGAGTCGAGAGGGGACCTCGACGGCGCCGAGGCTGCCCTGCGCCGTCTCCTGGAGATGGACCCCACGTCGACGGGAGCGATCTTCGCGCTCGAGCGCGTGCTACGGGCGAAGAACCAGTCGCGCGCCCTACGCCCCATCGTCGACGCCTATCTGGCGCGCGCTTCGGATCCCGAGGTGCGTGCGCTGAAGCTCCAGCTCCTCGTCGAGGCGGATTCTGTACAGACGATGGTCGGGGAGGCCGAGCGCTGGCTGACATCCGAGCCCCGCGAGCAGACGTTCGCCGCGGTCGCGGCCGTATACGAGCGGGCCCTGGGCCCCGAGCGTGCGCTCGAAGTGCTCCGGCGCGGACGCGATCGCCTCGGCGGCGACGCCCTGGCCCTCCAGACCGGTGACCTGCTCGCGTCCCAGGGCTCGATCGACGCCGCCGTGGCCGAGTGGGCGCGCGCTGTCTCGGAGGACGGCTCCGGCATGGAGGCGGTGCGCTACCGGATCGAGAGGCTCGGTGCGGATCGCACGCGCGCGGCCCGGCTGCTCGTCGCGCGGCTGGGGGACTCGGCTCTCCCGGAGCGGCGTCGAGCCACACTACGCCTCGCCCTCGATGTGGGCCTCGAGCAGGAAGCGCTCGCGCTCGCGCGGCGGCACTCCGACTCCCTGAACGGACGCGCCAAGGTCACGTTCCTGAACGAGATCGGAATCGTCGCGCGGGAATCGGGAATGGGCGCCGTCGCCACGTGGGCCTATGCTGAGCTGGGGACCGTGGCCTCGTCTCCGGAAGAGCGGCGCCAGTTCGATCAACGCATCGTCGAGATCTCTCTCGAGGTGGGGGACACCGTTGCCGCTCTCGCGGCGCAGCGCCGCGTCGTTGCGTCCTATTCGCGACGCTCCGACGAGTGGCGGAGCGCCGCTGCGGAAACGATCCGCCTCCAGGCGACGGTGGAGCCGCGGGAGGTGGCCGACGCGTGGCGATCGTTCCGGGCGGAGCACCCGACGGCGCCCGAGCTCGATCGGGTCGGCGCCGCCGTGTCATGGCGCCTGCAAGCGAGAGGCGACGTCGCCGGTGCGACGGCCGCCCTGGAAGGGATCGATGGTCCGCGCAGCTCGCTCGAACGCGCCTATCTCGCGCTCGATCGCGGGGACCTCGAGGGAGGGCGCTCCGCGCTGATGCGCTCCGTCGGTGGGCTGCCGCCCTCCGAGGCCACGCCGCTCATCCAGCTCGTCGGCCTGCTCGGCCGGCTCTCGGACCCGGCCAAGCGGGCGCTCGCCTCGGCCGTCGTGGCGGCGCACCGGGGGGCGCCGGCGGAGGCGGCGGGGAAGCTCGCTGCCGACGCCCGCGAGCTCGGGCCCCAGGACGGGGCGCCCCTGCTCGCGGAGGCTGCCCGCATGGCCGAGGCCGCCGGGGCGCGGGACCGGGCCGCAGAGATCCGGAGGGGTCTCCTCCAGACCCATCCGGGCGCACCTGAGGTGGCCGAGGCTACGCTGGCGCTCGCCCGGTACGCCGCCGGGGGCGAGGGCGACCCCGCCGAGGCGATTCGCATGCTCGAGGACCTGATCACGACGCGGCCGAACGCCGCGGTCGTGCCGGAGGCTCGACTGGAGCTACAGAGATTGAGGAACCGAGGGTCATGAGACAGGTCGTTCGCGGTCTTGGGGTCGTGCTGGCGCTCACGCTCGTCACCGCGGCGGCCCCGGCCCACGGCCAGCGGCTCCTCGTCCCGATGGACCGGGAGCAGACCGACCATTTGCGGGCGTACGGGCTCACGTACTGGGTCCTCGAGCGGGGCAACGAAGCCGAGTGGCTGCTGAACTACCGCGGGGGCTCCTTCCTTCTGCCCGACTTCCCGGCGGTGAGGCGCGAGGCGGCCCTCCGCGGGGTGAGCGTGCAGCCCGTGGATCCCTCGGCCGAGGCTCGCATGCGGGCCACGATCGAGGCGTCGAACATGGAAGCGGTGCCACTCGAGCGCGCCCCAAAGATCGCGGTGTACACGCCGCCCAATTCGAGGATCTGGGACGACGCCGTCACGATGGCGCTCGAGTACGCGGGGATCTCGTTCGAGACCATCTGGGACCCCGAGGTGCTGGGGGAGGGGCTCTCGGAATACGAGTGGATCCACCTGCACCACGAAGACTTCACGGGACAGTACTCCAAGTTCTTCCTCTCCTACGGTGGAGCGCCGTGGCTGCAGGACGAGGTGGCCCGCAACGAGGAGATGGCGGCCCGGGCGGGGGTGCCGAACGTGCCCGAGCTGAAGAAGCGTGTGGCGGACGCGATCCGGACGTACGTGGAGAACGGGGGCTTCCTCTTCGCGATGTGCTCGGCGACCGAGACGCTGGAGCTGGCGCTCGCCGCGGCGGGCGTCGACATCGCGGCCCAGTACGCCGACGGAGATCCGCCGGACGCCGACGCGACCGCGAGGATGGACTGGGACCGCACGTTGGCCTTCAGGGACGCGGAGGTGCAGATCTCTCCCGCGGTGAACGCCTTCTCCGACATTGACTGGCACCAGGTCAACACGCCGTGGCGCCGCGAGCTCGGTGCCTTCACCCTCTTCGACTTCTCGGCGAAGTTCGACCCGGTGCCGGCGATGCTGACGCAGAACCACGTGGCCGTGCTGCCCGACTTCTACGGCCTGACCACGTCTTTCAGCGCCGAGCGCCTCAAGTCCGCGACGATCGTGCTCGCGAGCGAAGACGGCGCGGCGAAGTACGTGCACGGCAATCTCGGGGAGGGGACGTGGACCTACTTCGGAGGGCACGACCCGGAGGATCCCGAGCACCAGATCGGTGACCCGCCGACGGACCTGTCCCTCCATCCCAACTCGGCTGGGTACCGCCTCATCCTGAACAACGTCCTCTTCCCGGCTGCCAAGAAGCAGAAGCTGAAGACGTAGCCGGGTCGAATCGTGCAGCGCCTCCCTCGTGGCCCCGCCGACGTCCCCGAGGGGTTCCCCATCCGCCTGCCCGCGCAGGTCCTCGTGGGCGTCGACGGTCTCGAGCCGGAGGAGGACGAGTCCCGAGGACGTACGCGAGCCGCGCCCGTCCCGCTGACGCTGGCCCCCGACACCACGGCGCGGATCCGCGCCGAGATCGAGAAGGCCGGTGGTCGTGAGGTGTGCTTCCTCGCGAGCGTCGACGAAGAGCGCATCGTGCGCGACCCGAGGGCCGTGGCGCGCGGGAGCTTCGCGGCCGTGCTCGTGGCCGCCCGCGACGCCCCCGCGGGTGGGGTGATGCTGCACAACCACCCGGGCGGTGACCTGGAGCCGTCCGAGGCCGACATGGCGGTCGCTGCCGAGCTGTACGAGCAGGGCCTCGGCACGGCCATCGTCGACAACGAAGCGCAGCGCCTCTACGTGGTCGTGGAGCCGCCCGAGCCGCGCGTGCTCGTCGAGCTCGACTCGAAGGAGCTCGGGGACGTGCTGGCCCCGGGGGGTGCCCTGGCGGAGCGCCACGCCGGCTACGAAGACCGTCCCGGCCAGCGCGCCATGCTCGCCGAGATCGTGACGCGCTTCAACGAGGGCGGGGTCGCGGTGGTCGAGGCCGGGACGGGAACCGGCAAGTCGCTCGCCTACCTGCTTCCCGCCGTGCTTTGGGCTCGGGAGAACCGCGAGCGCACGGTCGTCTCCACCAACACGATCAACCTCCAGGAGCAGCTCGCCCGCAAGGACCTGCCCCTCGTCGAGAGCCTGGTGGGGGAGGTGCGTTGGGCGCTCGTGAAAGGGCGTGGGAACTACATCTCCATCCGCCGTGCGCTGCTGGCCGCCGAGAGCCAGTCGAGCCTCTTCGAGGAGGACCGCAGCTCGGAGATCGCCGGGCTCCTCCGCTGGATGGAGACCACCGAGGACGGCTCGCTCTCCGACCTGCCCTTCTCGCCGGCCGAAGAGACGTGGGAGGAGGTGCGCAGCGACGCGGACATCTGCCTCAGGGGACGCTGTCCGCATTTCCAGGAGTGCTTCTACCAGCGCTCCCGCCGCCGGGCGGCTGCCGCGGAGCTGCTCGTGGTGAACCACCACCTGCTGTTCACGGACCTGGCCGTCCGGAGGGCCACCCGCAACTACACGCAGTCCGCGGTGCTGCCCGCGTACAAGCGCGTGATCCTGGACGAGGCGCACAACCTGGAGGACGCCGCGACCTCGCACCTCGGGGTCGAGGTCACCCGGCGGGGCCTCTTCCGTGCCTTCGCTCGGCTCGACCGGAAGGGTCGGGGGATCCTCACGGCGGTGCACGAGGGTGTCGCGGGCAGCGAGCCGGGCCCCGAGCTCCGTGAGCGGATCGAGAACCGGGTGCGCCCCTCGCTCGGGAGGGCCCGCGCGGCGATCGAGGGTCTGGTCGAGCGCCTCGAGACGCGCGTGACCCCCGGCGAGAGCGCCGCCCGGCTGGGTCCCTCGGGGATCGGCGAGCCGGCGGCCGAGGCCGAGGTCGCGGAGCAGCTCGCCGCCACCCTGGCCGCCCTGGGCGACCTCGAGCGTGAGGTCGCCGAGCTGCGCGCTCGCATCGAGCTGACCGAGGAGCTCTCGGACCGGCTCGAGGGGCGCATCCTCGACCTGCGCTCCGTGGAGCGTCGGCTGGCCGCGGCCGCCCACGCGCTTCGCCTCGTGCTGGCACCGGGGGAGGACGCTGCGGCGTATGTGCGCTGGCTCGAATCCCGCGGCGCGGGGGCCCGCGGCAACCTCGTGCTGGCCGCGGCCCCGATCGAGCTGGGGTCGCTCCTTCGGGAGTCGCTCTTCCAGCGTGCCGAAACGGCCGTGCTCACGTCGGCCACGCTCTCGACCCGGGGTCGCTTCGACTTCCTTCGGGGCCGGCTCGGCCTGAGGGTGGAGGACGCCGAGCCCGACGAGGAGGGCGTCGAGGTCAGCGAGCTCATCATCAAGTCCCCCTTCGACTTCGCCACTCAGACCTTACTCGGCGTCCCCACCGATCTCCCCGCCCCCGAAGGGGGTGACCCGGCCTTCCAGGACGCCACGGCGGAGGTGGTGGGCGACCTCGCCGGGCTGAGCGGCGGCGGCATCTTCGTGCTCTTCACCTCCCACGCGGCGCTCCGCCGCGTGGCCGAGCGGCTGCGCGCGTCGGGGCTCGACCGCCGGTTCCCCTTGTACGTTCAGGGGGAAGGAGACCGGTCGCGGCTCTTGGAGCGCTTCGTCGATGCCCGCGACGCCGTGCTGCTCGGGACCTCCTCCTTCTGGGAGGGCGTGGACGTGCCGGGTGAGCCGCTGCGCGGGCTCGTGATCCAGAAGCTCCCCTTCCGGGTTCCCACGGAGCCGATCACGGCGGCCCGCATGGAGGCGATCGAGCGGCGGGGCGAGGACCCCTTCCAGGGCTTCATGCTGCCGCACGCGGCGCTGCGCCTGAAGCAGGGGTTCGGCCGTCTCATCCGCTCGCGGTCCGACCGCGGGGCCGTACTCGTCCTCGACGACCGTCTCGTGGGGAAGCGTTATGGCCGCTATTTGCGCGACTCACTTCCGGATGCTCCCCTGGTGAAGGGGCCGTGGCCGGAGGTGCGCCGTCGACTGGGCCACTTCTACGACGGTGGAGGCACCCTTGGAGGGGCTCCACCCCCCACATAGATTGCTGCTCTCTTCGCCCCGTACGACGGCGAGACGGAACTCAAACCGACGAAGGCCGATGAAGCGGATCCTGGGAATGGGCGTGGGCGTCCTCTATCTCGTCATCGCGTACGGGGCGTACTCGCGAGCGAGCGCCGGCTGGGACGCGGGTCATGCCGACATCGGCTTCTGGTGGACCGTGATCGCGGTGCTCCTCACCATCGCCGCGCTCGGTGCGCTCATCGGCACCTGGATCCACACGCAGGGGACCGGACGGTCGGCGCACTGACGCTCGTCTCCCCGCCTCTGGAAAGGCCGTAGACATGACCCTCCCGCGTCCCTCGAAGGTCGTCTGCATCGGCCTGAACTACGCGAAGCACGCCGCCGAGTTCGGCAATCCGATCCCCAAGGAGCCGCTGATCTTCCTGAAGCCCCCTTCGGCGCTCGTCGGGCCGGGCGAGGCGATCGTGCTGCCGGCCGGGGCGGGGCAGGTCGACTACGAGGGCGAGATCGGGGTACGGATCGCCAAGCGCGCGCGCCACGTCGCCGCGGCCGACGCCTGGAACTTCGTCGACGGCCTCCTGCCGCTGAACGACGTGACCGCGCGGGAGCTCCAGCGCAAGGACGGGCAGTGGAGCCGGGCGAAGGGCTTCGACACGTTCTGCCCGACCGGGCCGGTGACTCCGCTCGCCGACGTCGACCTCGACGCGCTCTCGGTCACGACCCGCCTGAACGGTGAGGTCCGTCAGGACAGCTCCGCCGACGACATGGTGTTCGACATTCCTGCGCTCGTGGCGCACATCAGCCGCATCATGACGCTCGAGCCCGGGGACCTGATCGCGACCGGAACGCCCTCGGGCGTGGGCGCGCTCAGCGCGGGAGACGTGGTGGAGATCGAGATCGGCGGAGTGGGCACCCTCTCGAATCCGGTGGTCGCCGAGGACTGATGCCCCGGACGAGCGAGCGGTACCGGGCGCTACCCGCCTACCCGCTCGCGGGCATGAAGGAGGTCCGGCGCCGCATCGAGGCCGAAGGCGTCGACGTCATCGACCTCGGAACGGGCGACGCACAGCTCGATCCTCCCCCCGCCGTCGCGGAGCGGCTCCGGGAGGTCGCGGGCGACCTCGCGTACTCTCGATACGGATTCCAGGCGGGCCTCCCCGAGTTCCGCGAGGCCGTGGCGGCCTGGATGGAGCACCGCTTCGGCGTGCGGGTCGATCCCGGCTCCGAGGTCCTCCCGCTGATCGGCTCGAAGGAGGGTATCGCGCACCTCCCGTTCGCCTTCGTAGGCCCCGGGGACGCGGCGATCGTGCCCGATCCCGGGTACCAGGCGTACTTCGGCGGCGTGACCTTCGCGGGCGGGGAGCCCTGGCTCGTGCCGCTCACCGCCGAGAACGACTTCCTCGTCCCGCTCGACGAGCTCCCCGCCGACGTGTCGCGTCGCGCGCGGATCCTCTACCTGAACTATCCCAACAACCCCACCACGGCGATCGCGCCGGACGCGTACTACGAGGACGCGATCCGCTTCTGCGCGGAGCGCGGGGCGGTGCTCGCGCACGACCATGCGTACTCGGAGCTCGCCTTCGACGGCTACCGGCCGCGCAGCGTGCTGGAGCTCGACGGGGCGCGCGAGGTGGCGATCGAGTTCCACTCGTTCTCGAAGACGTACAACATGACCGGGTGGCGGCTCGGGTGGGCCGTGGGGAGCGCCGAGCTCGTCGGCGCGCTCACGAAGGTGAAGACGTTCGTGGACACGGGTCAGTACATGGGCATCCAGGCCGCGGGTGTGGCGGCGCTCGACAGCTGGGCGGAGTGGGTGCCCGGCAACGTCGAGACGTTCCGGCGGCGCCGTGACGCGGCGGTGGAGGCGTTCCGGGCCGCTGGCTTCGCGGTGACCTCGCCGAAGGCCACGATGTATCTCTGGATCCCCGTCCCGGGCGGTGAGCCCTCGGAGGCGTTCGCGCGGCGGGCCCTGGAGCGGGAAGGGGTGATCGTGCTCCCCGGCGCCTCGCTGGGCAGGGGAGGCGAGGGGTACTTTCGTGTCGCGCTCACCGTTCCCGAGGCTCGGCTGGCGGAAGCCGCCGCCCGTCTCGGGCGTCTCGCTTGAGGGCCCCACGCGGTCGCGCGGGCGAGGAACAGGGTCATCCAGGCGGTTTAGCAACGAGCATGAACGATCGGGCCGGCGGCAGGGATCCCACCTCGGGCCGGGTCACCCCACACCGCGTCGGCCTCGGGTCGCCGGGTCTCGTGCGGGGTGCCTTCCTGGCCTCGATCGCCCTGCACGTGCTCGCCATCCTGGCCTATCCCGCGCTCGTCCGCCGCCTCGATCCCGCGGGGGCCGCCTTCCCGTTTCCGGCGTTCGCCGGCTCGGCGGACGGCCTCGAGGTCATCGAGATCGTCGAGGTCGACGTCATCGAGGACGTGCAGCGGCCGGACGATCCGGAGGAGATCACGCGGATCGAAGCGGCTCCCGTACGGGTGGTGGGACCGACCCTTGGGGATCCGGACCGCGTCGACCTGCCGCGACCGGGCCTCACCCCGGCAGAGGTCCTCAGGCCCCGGCCGACGGACCGGAGGCTATGGGCGCCGCTGCCGCCGGAGTTCAGCGAGCTCACGCTCGAGCAACGCGAGGAGCTCCTGATCGCGGGCCGGCTCCAGGAGTGGCAGGATTCGGTCGCAGCGGCGCAGGCGGCCGCGGCGGCCTGGACCGACTGGACCTTCAAGGACGGCAACGGCGGGCGCTGGGGCGTCTCGGAGGGTCAGCTCCACCTGGGAGATCTGACGATCCCGCTCCCCTTCGCCTTCGACGCACCATACGGGCAGCGCGACTTCATGTGGCAGTGGAACGAGATCGCGCGTCAGGGCGCCCAGGCGGCCGTCCAGGAGACCGTCCGGGAGCGGCTCGAGGCCATTCGGGCCCGCCGCGATGCGGAGCGCGCGCGCGAACGCGCGACGCAGCGCCCCGACACGGCGGGGAACTCGCGTTAGCCGGAACAGCGCAACACACTGGTGGCAGCGGCGTTGGGCCCCTTATAGTCGGACAGTCACTTCGCACCCCGGCACCGCCTTCCGGCGCGGGAGCTCCCCACCGCATGGATTCAGGCAGGGCGTTCTATGCGGGCCTCCTGGAGGCCCTGACGCGGGTCATGGGCTCCGCCAAGGGATACCTCCGGGACCACGGCCCCAACGTCGCCATGCTGGCGACCCAGATCGGGAAGGAGCTGGGCCTGTCCAAGGCCGAGTGCTCGGAGCTGTTCTTCGCCGCCATCCTGTCCGACATGGGCATGGTGGGCCTGGCCGAAGACGCATGGGAGAACCCCGCGCCCGAGCTCACCCCGGAGGTAAGGGAGCGCGTGCAGCGACACCCGCGGCGGTCCGAGGAGCGCGTGAAGGGCATTCCCCACCTGCAGGAGCTGGCCCCGCTCCTGCGGCATCACCACGAGTGGTGGGACGGTACCGGTTATCCCGACGCCCTGCGCGCCGACGAGATTCCGCTCGGAGCGCGCATCCTCAGGCTGGCCGACACCGTCTCGGCCCTCTCGGCGCTGCGGCCGCACCGGCCGCCGATGGGCCCCGAGGAGATCGCCGAGGTCGTCCGCGCGAACGCGGGCAAGGAGTTCAGTCCCGAGATCGCCGCGTGTTACCTCGGTCTGCACGAGAGCGATTCGATCCCGAACTTCGACCGGGAGGCCTACCGGCACACGGTCCTCCGGTCGTGCGAGAGCCTCCTACCCGAGGAGGTGTCCCCGCTCTCGACGAGTCAGCTGCTGACCATCGTCGCCAACCTGATCGACGCGAAGGACCCGTACACGGCCGGACACTCCCGCCGCGTCTCGGTGCTCGCCGTGGCGGTCGCCGAGCGGCTGGGTCTCGACTCGCACACCCGCTCGGCGCTCTGGGCGGGCGGGTACCTGCACGACCTGGGCAAGCTGAGCGTTCCACTCCGGGTCCTGGCCAAGACCAGCCGGCTCACCGAGGAAGAGTTCGCCTTCATCCGCGCCCACCCGACCGACGGGGCCCAGATTCTGGAGAGCATTCCCACGCTGCGGCACCTGACTGCCGGGGTTCGTTATCACCACGAGCGCTGGGACGGCCGCGGCTACCCGGAGGGGCTCTCCGGTGATCGCATCCCGATGGTCGCCCAGATCATGGCCGTGTGCGACGCCTACGACGCGATGACCTCGACCCGGGCCTACCGGGACTCACGCCCGTCGGAGGACGCGCTGGAGGAAGTGTCGCGAGAGCGGGGCAAGCAGTTCGGCCCCGCGGCAGCGGAGGCGTTCCTCGAGATCCCCGAGGAGATCTTCGAGAGCTTGCAGGCCCAACGCCCCGAGTCGCTGCGAGAGCTGCCGGAGCGGGTGCAGACGCTCCGCAACATCGATCCCAGCTTCTTCACGAGCCAGCCGCTCGCCGCGCCCTGAGGCGCGGGACGGCGCCCGGCCCCCCCGACTCGCGGCCCCAGGCGGTTCCGAAGCCCGGGGCGCCTCGCCATCTTAGCGGTCCCTGACTCCAGGTGGCTCTTCCCGGGGCCGCCCCGAACGGACGTGCGTGCATGGGAGCTGTCGTGACCTCGGAACTCGCGCCCCGCCTCGACCCGCGGGCGATCGAGCCGCTCCGTTACGGACGGTGGATGGACGGGGGGTACTTCCATGTCCCGGCCTCCGACGTCCTGGAGGAGGGCCGGGACCCCTACGTGATCGTGATTCCGCCCCCGAACGTGACCGCGCCCCTGCACATGGGGCACGGGCTCAACAACACCATCCAGGACGTTCTCATCCGCTGGCGTCGCATGCAGGGGCGTGCCACGGTCTGGGTGCCCGGCACGGACCACGCGGGCATCGCCACGCAGAACGTGGTCGAGCGCGCGATCGCGAGTGAGGGTCTCCATCGATCCGATCTCGGCCGCGACAAGTTCGTCGAGCGTGTGTGGGCGTTCGTGGACGTCACCGGCAAGACGATCCTCGAGCAGCTCAAGGCGATCGGCGCGTCGTGTGACTGGGAGCGCACGCGCTTCACGCTCGACGAAGATCTCCAGCAGGCCGTACGTGAGGTCTTCGTGAGCCTCTACGAGAAGGGCCTGATCTACCGGGGCGAGTACATCATCAACTGGTGCCCGCGCTGCCTCACCGCTCTCTCCAACGAAGAGGCGGAGGGGGAGGAGACCCAGGGCACCCTGTGGCACCTCCGGTATCCGTTCGCGGAGTCGTCGATACCCGCGGCGCGCGCAGCCGTCGAGGCCGGGGCCACCTCGGTGGGATATTTCAGCGACGGCCGCTGGTATCTCACCGTTTCGACCACCCGGCCCGAGACGATGCTCGGAGACACCGGCGTGGCCGTGCACCCCGACGACGAGCGCTACAAGGCCCTCGTCGGGGCTAGGGTCGAGCTCCCGCTCGCGGGGCGGCAGATTCCGGTCGTGGCGGACGACCACGTCGATCCAGCGTTCGGCTCGGGCATGGTCAAGGTCACACCCGCCCACGACCCGAACGACTTCGAGATCGCGCAGCGCGCGGGCCTCCTGCCGATCGACGTGATGACGCCCGACGCGCGCATGAACGAAGCCGTTCCCCCGGCGTTCCGCGGCCTCGATCGCCTGGAGGCTCGCAAGGCCGTGCTCGCGGCCCTGCGCGAGGAAGGTCTTGTCGCCGGAGACGAGACGCACACGCGCGCGGTGCCGCACTGCTACCGCTGCCATACGGTCGTCGAGCCGCGGCTGTCGGAGCAGTGGTTCGTGAAGATGAAGCCGCTCGCCGAGCCGGCGCTGCAGGCGTCACGCGACGGCACGGTCACCTTCACGCCGAGGCACTGGCAGCGGGTCTACGAGCACTGGATGGAGAACATCCGCGACTGGTGCATCTCGCGTCAGCTCTGGTGGGGCCACCGCATACCCGTGTGGTACTGTCCGGCCGGGCACGTGATCGCAGCGCGCCAGGATCCCACCTCCTGTCCGGAATGCGGAAGCAGCGAGCTGGAACAGGACCCGGACGTGCTCGACACGTGGTTCAGCTCGCAGCTCTGGCCGTTCTCCGTGTTCGGATGGCCGCAGGAGACCGACGATCTGCGGGCCTTCTACCCCGGCCACACGATGGTCACGGCGCCCGAGATCCTGTTCTTCTGGGTCGCGCGCATGATCATGATGGGGTACGAGTTTCAGGGTGAGACGCCCTTCACCGAGGTCTTTCTGACCGGAACGGTGCGCGACATCAAGGGCCGCAAGATGTCCAAGTCCCTCGGCAACGGCATCGACCCGCTCGAGGTAGTGCACGCGTACGGGGCCGACGCCATGCGCTACACGCTGGTGAGCCAAGCGGCCGTGGGCACCGACATCCACCTCGACCACGAGAACGTGGAGGCGGCGTTCGCCAACGGGCGCAACTTCGCGAACAAGATCTGGAACGCGGGCCGCTTCGCGCTCATGAGCCTCGGCGACGCGCCCGTCCAGCAGATCGGGCCGGTGGCGGAGCACCTGCAGCTCGAGGACGCTTGGATCATCTCCCGACTCCAGCGCGTCACCGCGCAGGCCACGGAGGACCTCGAGCGGTTCCGGCTCCACGAGGTCGCCGAAGGTCTCTATCACTTCTTCTGGGGCGAGATCTGCGACTGGTACCTGGAGCTGATCAAGGCGCGGATGGCGCCCGGCGCCGATGCCGGGAGCCGTGAAGCCGCGCGCGCGACCCTGGTGCTCGTGCTCGACCGTGCGTTCAGGCTCCTCCACCCGATCGTGCCGTTCGTGACGGCGGAGCTGTGGGCGAGGCTCCCCTGGCCGGTGGGCGTGCCGCGGCCCGACGACCTCATCGTCGCGCCTTGGCCGGAGCCCGACTTCGAGCACGCGTCGCACGAGGTCGAGCGCACGATGGCGGGGCTCCAGGAGCTCATCGTCGAGGTGCGCCGTCTGCGCAAGGAGTACGGCGTGCCCGAGGGCGAGCGCATCACGATCCACGTGACCGGGGGTCCGGACGGATTCCTCGACACCGTGTCGGAGCAGGCCGCGGGCATTCTGCAGCTCGCCCGCGTGGACCGCATCCGAGCCGAGCGAGGCACGGGCGTCGGCGCGCACGGCGTGCTGTCGAACGGGACGGAGCTCTTCGTGCCGCTCGAGGGCGTCATCGACCTCGAGCGCGAGCGCCAACGCCTGCGCGACGAGCTCGGTCGTCTGCGCGGTCTCGTCGAAGGAACTCGAAAGAAGCTCGCGAACGAGGCGTTCGTGTCGAGAGCGCCCGAAGAGGTCGTGCAGAAGGAGCGCGACCGACTGACTCAGCTCGAGGAGCAGGACTCGAAGCTCCGGGCCAAGCTCGCCGAGCTGGAGGGCGAGGGAAGCTGAGCGACCGGTCACGCGGGTGGTTGGGAGCCTCCCTGCTCGCGGGCGCCGCGGCTCTCTGGGCGGCGGCGTGTGCCAGCCAGGGCGCTCCGCCCGGTGGGCCCGAGGATCGCCGGCCCCCGGTCGTCGTGCGTACGGAGCCCGACACGTTCGCAGTCCTGCAGGACCTGCGGCGGCCCGTCCGCTTCCACTTCGACGAGCGCATCAGCGAGCAGGCGCGCAGCGGATCGCTACGGGACGCCGTGACGGTGTCGCCCCGCTCGGGCGAGGTGCGCGTGAGCCACGGCAGCCGGACGCTGACCGTCGAGGTGCAGGGCGGATGGCGGCCGGGGTTGGTGTACCGGGTGACGCTCCTCCCCGTGGTGAGCGACCTCTTCGGGAACCAGATCCGCGACCCCTTCGAGATCGTCTTCTCCACGGGAGGGGAGCCGGTTCCCACGGCGCTGGCGGGCCAGGTCTGGGATCGCATCAGCGGGCAGGGGGCCCAGGACGCCCTCGTGCACGCGGTCGGCTCCGATTCGCTCGTGCACGTCGCTCGCGCCGACAATCAAGGCATATACGCCTTCCGGTATCTGCCTCCCGGCGCCTTCACCGTCACCGGCTTCGTCGATCTCGATCGTGACGGTGAGCCCGGCCCTCGGGAGACCAAGGGAGGAGCTGCGACTACGCTGCTCGCCGGGGACACCGTCCTCATCGACGTGCCGATCCTCGCCCCGGACACGACCGCAGCGGTCTTCCTGCGTGCGGGAGCGCTCGATTCCCTGACGCTCGTCCTCGAGCACGACGACTATCTGGATCCCGAGGCCGACGCCTCGGCCGTGGAGGTGGTGCTCGGTCGCGAGGGATCGACGGCCCCCGAGGTCGCGAGGCTCTTCCAGGAGCACGAGTACGTGGCGTTCGTGAGGCAGGTGACCGACTCCATCGCCCGTGCCGACTCGGCGGCCTCGGTCGCCGCCCCTCCGGCTCCGCCGGTGGCCCCCGACAGCGCGGCGGCTCCCGCGGTCGGCGCTCCACCCCAGCCGCCTCCCACGCCCGGCGCAGGCCCGGTCGCGGGGGGGCGTGGTGGAGGTCGGGGCGGCGCGGCTGCCCAGGCCCGCCGCGGCCCGCCCGCGCTGCCGGGGGCGCGCTCGGGCGGACCTCCGAGCGTAGGCAACCCGGCTGTGGTGGGCGGTCCGCCGGCGGGCCGGCTCCTGCCGGGACGTCGCCTCGTCGCGCGACTCACCGCGGCACTGGAGCGCGGGGTGGAGTACGGTGTGCGCGTGGCCGGCGTCGTGAATCTCAACGGACTCGCGGGCGGCGGGGGTGAGCGCACGTTCACGCTGGAGCTCGCGCCGGTGGACTCGACCGTGGTGGGTGACTCCATCCCGGACCCCTTCGGTCCACCGCCCGACACGTTGCTCC
>JBFGFY010000046.1:0-18312 GCA_041579355.1 Longimicrobiales bacterium
AACGCGTCGAGGTCGAAGAGCTGCAGGACGAGCCCCGCGCCCACGAGGAGGGGAGCGATTCTCCTGTAGACGGTGAGGACGGCGTGTCCGTCTCCGACGCCCGGCCGACCCGCCGACGGAATCACTTCCAAGAACGCCGCCTGACAGAGCACGCCGTGGTACAGCACGGCCAACGTCACCCAGACGACGAGGAAGCTGGTGGGCTCGAACACCACGGCCAGCACACATGCCGCCACGTACAGGTAAGGGCCGAGGCGCGCCAGCCAGACCTGGCCGACGCCGAGCGCGCCTTCACCGGAGTGCATCGCGGATCGCCTCGATGATGAAGGTTCGCTCGAATTCCGTGGGACCGGCTCCGGCCGTGTGACCCAGGAGGGACGGAATGGGACGGTAGTCGACGTCGGGGATGAAACGGCGCTCGTACTCCGCGTCCGTAATCGGAAAGTACATGTCGGTGAGCCCGGGCATGTAGAGGACCCGCGCGCGGATGGATGCCAGCGCGCGCTCGACGTCGCCGTCGAAGCCGGGCGTGCCTCCCACGTCGTGATACTGCCACGCTCGGCCCTGCACGACCTGATCGTGGGGCCGGGTCCCGGGGTTTCTCGCGGCGCCGAAGGCTGGGTCGAGCATCTCGCGGAGGACGGACTCCCGGTCGCTGTTCAACCGCCACCACTCGGCCGAACGGGTCCAGGCCTGCCAGTGCAGGGTCCACGCGCGGGTGCCCGCCGCGCTCAGCGTATCGCCCCCGGCCAGGATGGAAGGATCCTGCGTGATCAGCGTCAGGGCGCTCTCGAGCCGGATCACACCGTGTGGGTACGTCTTCGCGGTGCCCGCCAGCGGCACGATGAGGTCCATGAAGTCGGGGTGCGAAACGGCCCACTGGAATGCCTGCTGGGCTCCCATCGAGAAGCCGATGACGGCTCGCAGGTGATCGAGCGCGAAGACTTCGGTGACGAGCCGGTGCGTGGCCCGCACGTTGTCGCGGATGGACACGAGTGGGAACCGATCGTGCGTTGCATGGGTCGGGGTGTTGCTCGGCGAAGACGAACCGCCGCTTCCGAACATCTCCGTCACGATCACGAAGTACTCGGCCGGATCGAGCGCGGCCTCGGATCCTATCAGGAAGTCGTAACCGTGGTGGTTCCCCCCGTACCAGGAGGGAATGAGCACCGCGTTCGAGCGATCCGCGTTCAAGCTTCCGTGCGTGACGTAGAGCACGCGTGCGCCCGGAAGGATTTGCCCGGATTCGAGCTCGAAGTCTCCTAGCTCGAAGAAGCGGTGCGGAGGGTGGGGCGGAGCCTGTGCGAAAGAGTCGGGAGGCGTCCCGAACAGCGCAGCGCCCAGCAGCAGGGACGCGGTGGCTCGGCCACGTACCCGGGTCGTGGTCGTCACTTGGGTGTTCCTCGGTTCAGGTGGTCGAGCCGCTCGAGGGCGCCGGTGACGAGCGCCTCCACGATCTCCGCCGCCCCCATCTCTACCGCCGAGGCGCCGCCGATGCCCTGTCCTGCCAGTAGCGCCATCGTGTCGCTGCGCCCGTTGCGGATCGCGTCCATGAAGAGATCCTGGGCGGCGGCGGCTTGATAGGGCCAAGGGAGTGGAGCGACCCCGTGCGACTCGAGTGCGCGCGAGATGCGGTTCGCGAACGCACGGGCCGGCCGCCCGGTCATGAGCGTGGTCACACGCGTCGACCTCTCGTCGCCTTCCTGGAGCAGCCGGCGATACGCAGGATAGACGGCGCTTTCCCGCGCGAGCAAGAAGCGCGTCCCGAGTTGCACGCCTCCCGCGCCCAGGACCAGGGCGGCCGCGAGACCCCGGCCGTCCATGACCCCGCCGGCTGCTACCACCGGCACGCCGACTGCGTCCACGACCTTGGGCACCAGCACGAAGGTGCCCACCTCGGGGAGCGGTTCATCACCCACACGGAAGGTGCTCCGGTGCCCGCCGGCTTCGATTCCCTGAGCGATGACGGCATCGGCCCCGGCCACCTCCGCCTCGAGGGCCTCCTGTACCGAGGTCACCATCACCAGGGCTCGGGCTCCCGCGTCACGGGCTCTCTCGATCATCGGGGCGGGACAGCCCATGGCGAAGCTCACGCAGGCCACCCGTCGGGCCAGCGCGACTTCGAACTGCGCCCCCGTCTCGGACGGGGGGAGGTCCAGGGACCTCGGACCCGGCGGGAGCCCAAGGTCGCGGCGGATCTCGTCCAGGACTCGCTGGACGGCCTCTATGTCGCCCCGCGCCGGCTCGGGTCCGGCCATGAGGAAGTTCACTCCGAAAGGCCGACCGGTCGCGGCGCGCACCGTGTGGATGGCCTCGTCGAGCTGCTCGGCGGTCGTCCGGGCCGCCGGCAACGAGCCCATGCCACCACTCTCGCTCACGGCGATCACGAGCTCGGGGGTGACCCAGCCGCCCGCCATCGGTGCCTGCAGGATCGGGAGGTCGATCCCGAGGAGGCGGGTCAGGTCGGTGCTCAGTCGAGGGTCGTGGCGCACGGGAGGGCTAGGGCTCCTGCCCCGCGATCCACATGAGAAGGGCGAGGAGTCCGCCCGCGAGCAGGAGGAAGACGATCGCCTCCGCCACACCGATGCTCGAGAGTTCCATGCCGGGCGCTCCGCCGAGTCCGTGCCTAGTTTCCGCGTTCCGGCCCGCCGGAGCCAGCGGCCGGCTCGCGCCCCGGCTCGAAGACGTGCAGCTCGATCCGGTTCTTGCCGTCCGCCTTCGCCCGGTACATCTGGGCGTCGCTCGCGCGTACCATGTCCTCGATGTTCTCGGGGGGTTGCACGAAGGTCGCGGCCCCGATGCTTGCCGTCACCTCGACGGGCTCCTTGGGCAGCGCTTCGACGAGAGACGCATGCACGCGCTCGAGCGCGACCGCGGCCTCGCTGCCTCCGAGCTCGGGGAAGAGAAGCACGAACTCGTCGCCGCCCAGCCGTGCCCCGACGTCGCTCGGCCGGATCGCGGCCTCGAGCGCGTCGGCGGCGTGGCGGAGCACCTCGTCCCCCCGCTCGTGCCCCAACTGGTCGTTGATCGCCTTGAAGTTGTCCACGTCGATGTACGCGACGGTGAGTGGCCGGCCGGTCCGGCGGCACAGGGCGATCAAGCGCATCGCCTCCTCGTAGAATCCCTTGCGGTTGAGCATGCCGCTGAGCGGGTCCCGCCGGCTGAGGCCCTGCTCACGCACCAGGGAGTCACGGACCACAGCGATGAGGAGGCCGACCGTCGCGAAGGAGGCCGTCTGCATGGCGGTGTTCACGAGCCAGGTGGAAGTGAGCGTGTACCGCAGCCCGGCGAGCGAGTTCGAGACCACCCACACGGCGCCGCAGAGCAACGTGGCCAAGACCGCACCGGCTCGCCCCGAGCGCCAGGCCAGGAGCGCCAGCGGCAGGTAGTAGAGAGGAAAGACCCGCATCTCGACGCCGCTGAAGAAATCCAAGGCACCGATGGCGACGATGCCGAGGACGCCGATCGACCACGTCGAAAGGGGGCTTCGCTCGGTAGGGCTGGACAGGTCCGGGGGCATAAGAGCCAAGAGAGTATGTCGGGCGGGCGCGACTCACGTAATATCCGGCATGATGGAGCGCCAGTCGCCGATGGAATCGAGGGCTCCGGGGCCAGGGAGTCACCGACCCCGCCGAAGGCCGCTTCGTCGGGCGGGCGTCGGATTCCTCCTTGCCGCGGCCGCCTGTGGTACCCCGGAGCCCTCTCCGGAGACCGTCGCCGCCATCCAGCTCGCCGCCGCGACCGACCTGGTGGACGATATCGCCGCCAATCCCGGTCCGATCCAGACGATCTGCCTCGGCTACGCCGGTGACTGGGAAGATCCGGGGCTCCCCACGCTCGCCGTCGGCGGGCCCGAGCTCGCCTACATGGACGGCTGCGTGGAGGTCGAGGGATCGCTGCGCGCGCGGGCCGGCGGAGGGCAGGCGGTCTCCGTCAGCGTGGGGGAGCCCGAGCTGAAGCGATGGGAGCGCGCCGAGGTGATTGTGCTCACGTCGTCGGGAGCCCGTGACCTCGCGGCCTACTCGTGCACGGTCCGGGAGCGCGACGGGGTCTGGCGATCGGAAGGGTGCGAGCTCGGGGCGATCACCTGACGATTGCGCGGTGCGAGGTGGGGTGGGGTCGCCCCCTTCGTCCTTGGGGCTCGAATGCTAGCTTTCCAGGCTCGCACGCGCGGCGCCGAACTTGCTGGAAGTCGAGACATGAGTCCCCGAGTGAAGAGCTCTCCCGAGAGCGCGACACAAAAGACCCCGGCACGGGCCGGGCTTCCACGCCGTATCCTCAAGTTCGGGGGCACTTCCGTGACCGGTGCCAGCCGTCTCGAGGTGATCGAGCGGGTGGTGCGCGACAGGCTCCAACACAGCGAGCCCGTCGTGGTGGTCTCGGCGATGTCGGGCATCACCGAGACGCTGCGTCGTGCCTCGGAGCTCGCGGTTCGGGACGAGGCGGGAGATCTGCTGCGGGAGGTCGAGACTAGGCACCGGCAGGCCGTGGAGGAGATGACCGGCGGCGACCCCGAGGCCGCCGAGGCCGTCGAGGACCTCTTGGCCGACGCGAAGCGCCTCCTCCAGGGGATCGGGCTGCTGGGCGAGTGCTCGCCGCGCACGCTGGACCAGGTGCTCTCGCTCGGAGAACGGCTCAGCATACACCTGGTCGCGGGCGGCCTACGCGTGCGCGGCGTGCCCGCCCGCGCGGTCGACGCCGCCGACGTCGTCGTGACCGATGAGAACCACGTCGAAGCCGAGGTGGACTTCCCCGCGACCGAGAAGAAGGCCGTCGAGGTGCTCACACCCGACGGCACCGTGCCGGTCGTCACGGGCTTCCTGGGCGCCACGAAGACCGGGGAGCGGACGACGCTCGGTAAGGGTGGATCGGACTACTCGGCCGCCGTGCTCGGGTGGGCGCTGCGCGCCGAGGAGGTCGAGATCTGGACGGACGTCCCCGGGGTGATGACCGCCGACCCGCGTGTGGTCCCGGACGCGCGACCCCTGCGGCACCTGGGCTTCAGCGAGGTGCTCGAGCTCTCGCACTGGGGCGCGAAGGTGGTGCACCAGAAGACCGTCCGCCCGTGCCGAGACCGTGGCATCCCGCTCTCGATCCGCAATACGATGTCGCCGGGCGATCCCGGGACCCTCGTGACGCCGCGCGCGCCTGCTTCGAAGATGGGGCCCGTGCGTGGGATCGCCTCCATCGACCGCGTCGCGCTGTTTCAGCTCTCGGGCGTCGGGCACGGAACGGAGTCGGTCGCGGGACGGTTCCTGCACGCGCTCGACGAGGCCCGTTGCCCGGTGCTGCTCCTGAGCCAGGGGTGCAGCGAGCGCTCCGTCTGCGTCGCGCTTCCTCCGCAGTCGGTGCGTCCCGCGCTCCGCGCCATCGACAAGGCGTTCGCGCTCGAGCGGCGCGCGGGCCTGCTGGACGACCCCTCCGTCGAGCAGGAGTGCTCGATCGTCGCGGTCGTCGGCGAGGGCATGAAGGACACACCCGGCATCGCCGGCAAGGTCTTCGGCGTGCTCGGCGACAAGGGGGTGAGCATCCGCGCGATTGCGCAGGGCTCCTCGGAGCTCAACATCTCCTTCGTGGTGCGTCGCGAGGACCAGCAGACCGCGGTACGGGCGATCCACGAGGCCTTCTTCGGTCCGGGCACGGCCGCGGCGAGCGTACCCGACGAGGTGGCGCCCGTGGCGCGCGCCTTCGACAGAAAGGGTGTGGGGCCACTCGACGTGGTGGAGCTCGCCACGGAGCTGCTCGCGATTCCGTCGCTGTCCGGGCACGAGCACGCGGTCACGGACTTCGTCATCGACCTCCTAGCTGCACGCGGTTGGGAGATCCGTACCCAGCCTGTCTCCTCGGGCCGCGTGAACGTCTGGGCGACGAGGGGGCTGGGCGAGGTCACCTTGTCGACCCACCTCGACACGGTCCCCGCGTTCTTCAGCCCCAGGCTGGAAGACGGCAAGCTCTTCGGCAGAGGGGCCTGCGACGCCAAGGGCATCGCCGCCGCGATGATCTGCGCCGCGCAGAGGCTCGTCGACGAGGGCGAGGAACGGGTCGACCTGCTCTTCGTGATGGGTGAGGAGCTGCGGTCGGACGGCGCGCGTGCCGCCTCGTCACTTCCTGCCACGAGCCGTTGGCTCGTCAACGGAGAGCCGACCGAGAGCAAGCTCGTCAGCGCGTCCAAGGGGTCGCTGCGCCTCGTGCTGCGCGTGACGGGGCAGGAGGCCCACTCGGCCTACCCGGATCTCGGCCGCTCCGCGGTGGAGGCCATGGTCGGGCTGCTCGCGGACCTGCGGGGGCTCGAGCTCCCCACCGACCCGCTGCTCGGTGCGACGACGCTCAACGTCGGCACCATCAAGGGCGGATCCGCCGCCAACGTCTTCGCCGGCGAGTGCGAGGTCGAATGCATGATCCGGCTGGTCGGCGACGCCCAGGCGGTGAAGTCGCGGATCGAGGGACTCATCGGCGATCGTGCCGAGGTCGCCTGGGGAAGCCACATCCCCACGCAACGCTTCCACGTGATCGACGGGTTCGCGACCACGACCGTCGCTTACACGAGCGACGTGCCGATCCTGGCCGCTTGGGGCACGCCGCTGATGTTCGGCCCCGGCTCGATCCATCACGCCCACACGGAGGGGGAGCACGTGTCCGTCGACGACTTGCGTTCCGCGGTCGACGCGTATGCACGCATTGCGCGTGCGCTGCTCGGGTCATGAGCGCCAAGCGAGCCGATCGCGTTCCGGTCGCCGTGCTCGGCGCCACGGGAGCCGTGGGTCAGACCTTCATCCGTCTGCTCGACAGGCACCCCTACTTCCGGGTCGCGGAGGTCGCGGCCTCCGAACGCTCGGCAGGGAAGCGCTACCGCGAAGCGATGTCATGGCACGAAGGCGAGCTCCCCGAGGAGGTCGCCGACCTGACCGTGGTCGGGTGCGACCCTAGCGAGGTGTCGTCCAAGGTCGTCTTCTCCGCGATGGACGCCTCGGCCGCGGGCCCGGTCGAGCAGGAGTTCGCGAAGGCTGGGGCTTTCGTCCTCTCCAACGCCCGCAACCACCGCATGGAAGCGGACGTGCCGCTCGTGATTCCCGAGGTGAACTCCGACCACCTTTCGCTCATCGACGTGCAGAAGGCGACACGCGGCTGGGCGGGGGCCATCGTGACGAACGCGAACTGCGCCACTACGGTCGCGGCGGTCGCGCTCGCGCCGCTGCACGACGAGTTCCGCGTGCGCAAGACGATGATCGCGACGATGCAGGCCGTGTCGGGCGCCGGGTACCCCGGCGTCGCGTCGCTAGACATCCTCGGGAGCGTCATCCCGTACATCGGCGGCGAGGAGGAGAAGATCGAGCGCGAGCTCAACAAGATCCTCGGCGCACTGAACGGGCGGGCGGTCGAGCCCGCCGGGATCGGCGTCAGCGCGCATGCGAACCGCTTGCCCGTCGAGCACGGCCACACCGCCTGCCTCACGGTGGAGTTCGAGCGACCCGTGACGCCCGAGCAGGCCAGCGAGGTTCTGCGCACGTGGAAGGGCGACGAGGTGTGCCGTGGCCTGCCCAGCGCCCCCGAGGAGCCCATCGTGCTCCGCGGCGAGCCCGATCGGCCGCAGGCGCGAAAGGACGTGGACGCGGGCCGCGGCATGGCGACCATCGTCGGGCGTGTCCGCCCAGACCCGGTGCTGCACATCCGCCTCGTCGCGCTCTCGCACAACACCATCCGCGGCGCGGCCGGCGGGTCGGTGTTGAACGCGGAGGTGCTTGGGCGGATGGGCCGTCTGCCGGGTGTGCCCGAAGGCGCCTGGTGACGGCTGCCGCGCCCCGCATCGCGATTCTCGGCATGGGCCGCATGGGCCGCGAGATCGAGGCCTTGGCGCTCGAGCGCGGGGTCACCGTCGTGGCGCGGCTGGACCAGGAGCAGGTGGCCAATCGCGGCGCGGCGCTCGAGGCCTTGGCTGCCGCGGAGGTAGCTATCGAGTTTACCTCACCCGGTGCGGCCGTCGGGAACATCCACCTCTGTCTCGAGGCCGGCTGCCCCGTGGTGGTCGGCACCACGGGCTGGTACGATGAGCTGGACGCGGTGCGTGGCCGCGTGGCGGAGCAGGGAGGCTCGCTCCTGTACGCGCCGAACTTCTCCGTGGGCGTCGCCATGCTGAAGGCGCTCGCCGAGCGGGCTGGAGCCCTGCTCGCCGGCGTCGAGGGGTTTGCCGTCCACCTCACGGACACGCATCACGCCGCCAAGAAGGACGCACCTTCGGGCACTGCGTTGCAGCTCAAGGCGGCCCTCGACAAGGGGGGGCACGACGTGCCCGTCACGTCGATCCGGACGGGCCACGTGCCGGGGCGGCACGAGGTGTGCATCGACGGGGCTTACGAGCAGGTGCTCCTGGTGCACGAGGCACGCAGCCGGCGGGTCTTCGCCGACGGAGCGCTCCGAGCCGCGCTTTGGCTGCGCGGACGGAAGGGTGTCTACACGATGGACGATGTCTTGAAGCTGGAGGGGTCATGAGCGAGCCGACGTTGCGAGGATGCGGAACCGCCTTGGTGACTCCCTTCAAGCGGGACCTGAGCATCGACGAAGACGCGCTGCGCGCCCTCGTCGACTGGCAGATCGAGCAGGGAATCCACTTCCTGGTGCCGTGCGGCTCTACGGGTGAGGCCGCGACGCTCACGCTCGAAGAGCATCTGCGGGTCGTCCGCATCGTGGTCGAGCAGTGCGCAGGCCGGGTCCCGGTCCTCGGCGGCATCGGTGGTAACGACACGGCCGCGACGGTCGAGCTCGCCAAAGAGGTGGCTGCGCGGGGCCCGACGCACCTCATGGTCGTCGGGCCACCGTACAACCGCCCCCCGCAGCGGGGCTTCATCGCACACTTCGAGCGCATCGCCGACGCGGTCGAGATCCCGCTCATCCTCTACAACGTGCCGGGCAGGACGGGATCCAACTTCGTGGCGAAGACGACGCTGACCCTCGCCGAGCATCCGAATATCGCCGGCATCAAGGAAGCGTCGGGCAGCCTCGACCAGATGCTTCAGATCATCCTGCACCGCCCCGAGGGGTTCAGCGTGCTCTCTGGGGACGACAACCTCACGGTACCGCTCATGGCGCTCGGGGGTGACGGCGTCGTTTCGGTCGTGAGCAATGCCGTGCCGAAGGCGATGAGTGCGCTCACCGAGGCGATGCACTGCGCGGATCTGGCCGAAGCGCGCCGCCTCACGCGCACGCTGCAGCCGATCTGGGGCGCGGCGTTCGTGGAGAGCAACCCGATGCCGATCAAGGCGGCGATGGTCGAGCTCGGGAAGATGCAGAACGTGCTGCGCCTCCCGCTCCTGCCCTTGGCGGAGGAGCACCGGGAGCCGCTGCGCCAGGCCCTTCGCGCGGCGGGGGCTTTGTGACCGGAGCGACCGTCGGCGTGGTGACGGAGGCGGATCGCGAGGCGCTGCGCGCGCAGGTAGAGGAGCTGGCGGCGATGCCGGCTTCGGAAGCGCTGCCGGACTTTGCGGCGAAGGTGGTCGACGACCTCCTCGACGCGCTCGAGCGCGGGCAGGTCCGCGCGGCCGTGCGGGGCTCGGACGGCGCCTGGTCGGCGGTTCCCTGGGTGAAGCGCGGCATCCTGCTCGCGTTCCGTGTCGGCATCGTGGTCCCGACCGTAGGGGCCGAAGGCGGTAAACCGACCGGTGACGGCGCGGCCTTCTGGGACAAGCACACACTCCCCGTCCGACGCTTCCACCCGAGCGACCGGGTGCGCGTGGTGCCGGGGGGCTCGACGGTGCGCCGCGGTGCGTACCTCGCGCCGGGTGTCGTCTGCATGCCTCCGATGTACGTGAACGTCGGCGCGTGGGTCGGGTCGGGGACCATGGTCGACTCTCATGCCCTCGTCGGCTCGTGCGCGCAGGTTGGGGAGCGCGTGCACCTGAGCGCCGCTGCTCAGCTCGGGGGGGTGCTGGAGCCGATCAATGCCTCGCCTGTCGTCGTCGAGGACGAAGCCGTGATCGGCGGCAACGTCGGAGTGTACGAGGGCACGATCGTGCGAAAGCGGGCCGTGCTCGGCGCGGGGGTGGTGCTCACGCGCGGCACACCTGTCTACGACCTTGTGAACGAAACCGTGCACCGCGGCGGGGCGGAGCGCCCGCTGGAGATCCCCGAGAACGCGGTCGTGGTGGCGGGGGCACGTCGCGTCGCTGCGCCATGGGCGGTCGAGCAGGGGCTCTCGCTCTACACGCCGGTCATCGTGAAGTACCGCGACGAGAAGACCGACCTCGCCACCGCCCTGGAGACGTGGCTGCGCTGATCAGCCGCGGACCCGTCGCACGGCGCGCACGAGCCTACGCCATCCGGGAAGTAGCGTCGTGGCGGAAACGGCGAGGCCGCCGACGCTGAGCACGATCACGAGCAGGTCCCAGAGGGGCCGCCGCTCGTAGAGGCCCGGGAAGTCGAGGCTGTGCAGGCCGTGGTAGAGCCACCGGTTCAAACGCGTGAGCCGCTCTTCCTTGCGGGCGATGATCCCACGCGCCGGGTCGAGGTAGAGCCACGTCTCCGCCTCGTCGGCGAAGCGCACGCGCAACACGGGTAGGGGTGGGCCGCTGCCAGCGGCGTATCCGCGTCCATAGTAATAGGCGTCGTACTCGCCGAGCCATGCGGCGTCCACGACCGGGATGCCCGGCATGGCGGCGCGCGCGGCGCGCTCCGTCGCCTCGTCGGCGAATCGAGCGAACGCCTGGGCACCCGGGGTCGCCGCCACGAGGAGCGACCCTCCCGTCCGGTGGCCGACGAAGTACGGCTCCCCCAGCAGCTGAACCAAGCTGATCTCTTTGAGACTGAGCCGAGACCCGGACGCCGCCCCGCCGCCGCTGCGCGCATCGGACGCGGCCGTGAGCGTCTCGGCCGCAGCGCGCACCGCTTCTGTGGAGAGCCTCTCCGCGCGGAGCGCGCCTCCCGACACACCCTCCCGCTGCGCGCTCGTCGGAGCCGTGCCCGGATGCCAGCTCCATGGCTCCATCGAGAGGCCGCCGCTCAGGATCCACGTGAAGGTGAAGACCCCGAAGAGGAGCCCGGCGTAATGGTGCCAGCGGAGCAGGCCGGAGTAGGGCGACCGCGTGGGGTTCCCCCCCACGCGGTGGCCGCGCCGGACCGAGAACCGCAGGAGACCCCAAAACAGTCCGGAGAGCGCGAGCACGCACCCGGCCACGGAGAGCCAGATGATCGTCTGCGCCCAGAGGGTCGAGTGGGCGCGGAAGGGCGTGAAGTAGAGCCAGTGGAGAACGGCCCCGGCGTACGCCCAGCGGCGTCCGCTGGTCGTCGTCTTCATGACGAGGTCGCCCGTGCGCTCCGCGAGGTAGACCTCCGTCCCGGCCGCGTCTCCGAGTGCGATGCGCCGCAGCGGCAGGTAAGCGCGGCTCTGGAGCGTCCACTGGTCCGGCCCCGTGAGGCGGGCGTCGTGCCGCAGCGTGCCCGCGTGCTCCGGGTAGAGGCCGGCCACGATGGCCACCGCCCTACCCGCCAAGAGGGGCTGGACCTGGCGACCGTCGTCGGCGTAGACGGCGCTGCCTGCCCCGAATCGGTAGACAGGCCGGTCGCCGAGCATGCCCAGGCGCACGGCCCCCACCGCGGAGACGGGGAGACCCGAAGCCGCGGCGGCCTCGGAGGGAGAGACGGTCACGGATGTCGTCGCCAGCGCCGGCGCGCGCGCGAGCCGTTCGTCCGGGTCGAGCTCCGGCATGCGCGCGTAGAGCATCACGATGCCCGACGCGAACCACGCGACGAAGAGGAGACCACCCCCGATTCCCAGCCACCGGTGGGTGACCACGAGCGCCCGCCGCCAGTCGATGATCGCCATGATGAACGAGTCGCCGAAGACTCGATTGACCCTCGCGGGTGCCTCCTACATTGTTCGGGCCTTCCGAAAAGCGGGACGAGGATCCATGGCAGCGGCACGACAGAGGCGCAACCCGAAAGGCGTTCGGGGGGGCCGTAAACAGACAGCGCCCGCGGCCGCCGCCGCGCCGGCCGCGGGCCCAAACCGGGGGGTCATGTACTTCCCGCTCGCGCTCACCGGAGTGCTGGGGGCCCTCGCCTTCCTGCCGCGCGTTCAGGCGAACTCACGCCTCACCTGGTCGTTCTGGGGAGCGGTCGCCGCGCTGCTGGTCTGGCAGGCTCTGCTCGCCCTGCGGCTCGGTCGGAGGCAGGAGGGGAGGACGCTCACGAGCCTGCTGCGCCCGCAGCACTACGTCCAGGCGGCGGTCCAGCTCTGCGTGTACGCGTACTGGGGGTGGTACTGGCGGCCCGTGTACGACTTCGCCGGCCTGCTCCTCGCGCAGCTCGTCTTCGCGTACGTCTTCGACATGCTGCTCGCGTGGTCGCGACGGGAGAGCTACACGCTCGGCTTCGGCCCGTGGCCGATCATCCTTTCGACGAACCTCTTCCTCTGGTTCCAGGACGACTGGTTCTATCTCCAGTTCCTGATGATCGCGGTGGGCTTCCTCGGCAAGGAGTTCGTGAAGTGGGAGCGCGACGGTAAGCGCGTACACATCTTCAACCCGTCGGCGTTCACGCTCGGGCTCTTCTCCCTCGTCCTGATCGCCACCGGTACCACCGACCTCACTTGGGGCCCTGAGATCGCCTCCACGCTCACGCTGGCGCCGTGGATGTACACATGGCTCTTCGTGCTGGGCCTCGTGGTGATGTACTTCTTCAAGATCACGCTCGTCGCAGGGACGGCGGCGGTCGTGCTCTTCGGAGGGAGCGCACTCTACTACGCCGCCACGGGCGTCCCCTACTTCATCGACTCGGACATCCCCGCGGCCGTCTTCCTCGGGCTGCACCTCCTGGTGACCGACCCCTCGACGTCGCCCCGCACACCGCCGGGGAAGCTCGTCTTCGGTGCCCTGTACGGCGCCGGTGTCTTCGGTCTGTATGCGCTCCTCGGCATGGCCGGCGCGCCGACGTTCTACGACAAGCTCCTGTGTGTGCCGCTGCTCAACCTGAGCGTGCGCGGCATCGATGCGGGGGTAGCCGCGCTGAGGGCGAAGCCGCTCTGGGATCGACTCCGTCTCGACTGGACCCCGTATCTGCCCAACCTCGCGCATATGGGGGTGTGGACGATGGTCTTCGTCGCGATGTCCGCCCTGGGTCGCACGGACGGCCGGCACCCCGGCGACGCTCTCCCGTTCTGGCAGGAGGCGTGTGCGGAGGGACGGCGGAACGCGTGCCAACGGCTGCTGCAGCTCGAGGCGGCGTATTGCGGGGACGCCTCGGCGTGGGCGTGCAACGAGCTCGGTGCGGCCTACACCGAAGGGCGCATCACCTCGGCGGATGCTCAGCTGGCGACGGGTTACTTCGCGCGCGCGTGTGAGCTGCGCTTCCAGGCGGCGTGTGTGAACCTGCTCGAGCCGGGGAGCGCGCACCGGACCGAGCCGCGCACACTCGACCTCAGGCTGCTCCTCCGCCAAGGTGGCCGCAATCTCATGGAAACACCCGAGCCCGAGCTGTACGGCCGCGCCTGTGAGCACGGGTGGTCGTTCGCGTGCGAGCGGATGGCACTGGTCTCGTGAACTCGGCGCTCGCGAGCGTCCGGTCCTCTTGAGCGAACCGCGACTCGGCCGCTGGGGGGTTCCCCTGGCCGCGCTCGGGCTGGTCCTCGCCTCGTGGGCGTCGCTCCAGTTCGCGCGCTCGCCTGCCGCCGTACGCGAAGCCGGCTCGTCCAGCGCCCCGGTCGAGCTGCCGGCCGAGCTCCCGGGCTTCCGCGCCGATGCCTGGTTCCTTCCGGACGACTCGCTCCTCGGCTTCGTGGAGGTCGCGGGCGGGCCCTTCGTGATGGGGAGCGATCCGGCCGTCGACCGCTTGGCGTTCGCCATCGAGCGGTGGTCACCCGGCGTGCCCCAGGGGACGGTCGACGTGCCGACGTTCTACATCGGCCGCTACGAGGTGACCGTGGGCCAGTTCCTCGCCTTCGTGCAGGCGAGCGGGCACCGGCTCGCGGACGCCTCGCCGCTCGCCGCCGACCCGCGTCTCCCCGTCGCGAACGTGGCCTGGACGGACGCGCTGGCCTACACGCGCTGGCTGAGCCGCGCGCTCGCGGCCTGGGACGGGACTCCTCCCGTGCTCGCGCGCCGCCTCCGCGAAGGGTGGCAGGTGCGGCTGCCCACCGAGGCGCAGTGGGAGAAGGCCGCGCGCGGCACGGACGGGCGCATCTGGCCCTGGGGCAACGAGCCCCGCCGCGACCGGGCCAACTTTGGCACCGGCGCCCTTGCAGCCGTGGGCTCCGTTCCGTGCCCCGAGTGCTCGTACGGGCTTGCCGACATGAGCGGCAACGTGTGGGAGTGGACGCGGAGCCCTTACGGGGCCTACCCCTTCGACCCGGACGCCCGCGGGGACCTCGGGGCCGAAGCCCTGTGGGTGATGCGCGGGGGGTCGTTCACGGACGGGGAGCAGAACGTACGGGCGGCCGTGCGGGGCGGGGCGGACCCGGGTGCGCGGCGGCCCTTCATCGGCTTCCGGGTGGTGCTTTCCGAGCGCTGAGCCGGGCGCGGTCGGGCCGCCGGGCGGCGCTCCCGGCCACCTCTCACTTGCCCCCCCGCCTCTCGCGGCGGAAGTTGGCTGCAGCGCGACCCGCGAAGACGGAGGCTGCCCATGGCCAGCATGTCGAGGCTCGATCGCAGATCCTTCCTGAGGAGCGCCGGTGCGAGCGTGCTCCTGGGGACTGTCGCAACCGGTAGGTTGTCGGCGGCGCCACCTGTGCGGGGCCCCCGCCCGGGTCCGGACCAGGAGCGCTTCGACTTCGACGCGCTCTACGACCGCGTCGGCACCGACTGCAGCAAGTGGGACGGGCCCATTGCCGAGTTCGGGCAGATCGAGGTCGGCATGGGGATCGCGGACATGGACTTCCGCGTCGCACCCTGCGTCACGCGCGCTCTCCAGGAGCGCACCGCGCATGAGAACTGGGGTTACATGCGCATGCCGGACTCCATCCGCGAGGCGATCGCGGAGTGGAACCTCCGTCGCTACGGGCTCGAGATCGATCCGGAGACGATCGAGCTGACGACAGGGGTCCACCCGGGTCTGATCTCGGCTCTGCACGCCTTCGTGCCGCCGGGCTCACGGGTGATCATGACCACTCCGGTCTACAGCGGCTTCTACAGCGACCTCCGTTACGCGCGCGTCGTGGCGGAGGAGAGCCCGATGCAGCTCGTCGACGGCCGCTACCGCATCGACTTCGACGACTTCGAGCGGCGCGCCCGTAGGGCGAACGCCTTCATCCTCTGCAACCCGCAGAACCCGACCGGCAACATGTGGTCGCCCGAGGACCTGACGCGGCTCGGTGAGATCTGCCTCGAGCACCGTGTGGTGGTGCTCGCGGACG
Source organism: Longimicrobiales bacterium (assembly GCA_041579355.1). Taxonomy (GTDB): domain Bacteria; phylum Gemmatimonadota; class Gemmatimonadetes; order Longimicrobiales; family Gaopeijiaceae; genus UBA2982. The sequence goes on from JBFGFY010000046.1 coordinate 15,335, forward strand.
AGATCCACTGCGACTTCGCGACGAGCGGCCAGCGCTACACGCCCTTCGCGAGCCTCCCGAACCGCGCCATCGTGAACAACAGCCTCACCTTCAAGGCGGCGAGCAAGACGTTCAGCCTTTCCGCGATGAAGCTCGGGTGGTTCTTCTCGACCAACCCCGACCTGCTCGAGCGCGTGCGCTCTCACTCGCGGGCGGACATCGCCACGCTGAGCGTGATCGCCAACGAGGCCGCCATGCGGGAAGGAGCACCTTGGCTCGACCAGCTGCTCCCCTATCTCGACGCCAATCACGACTTCGCGCAGCGGTACTTCCGGGAGAGGATCCCCCTCATCAAGCACCGGAAGGCGCAGGGGACGTATCTGGCCTGGCTCGACGTGAGCGGTCTGATGGAAAAGATCGGCGCCGTCGAGCTGGCGAGGGAGGAGGAGCGGCGGACGGGTCGCGAGCGGACGCCGGAGCAGATGGTCCAGGCGTGGATGGCCGAGAAGGCCGGCGTCTACCTCAGCCCCGGCTCGTCGTACGGGCTCGGCGGCTCGGGACGCATGCGCATGAACCTCGCGACGCAGCGCACGCGCATCCAGCAGGCCCTCGAGAACATCGAGGAGGCGCTCGCTACGGCATGACGCCGGCTCAAAGCGGGCGCGGTGAGGCGCGCGCCGGGAGCCTCATGAGCTTCGGCGTGCGGCTGGGGAGGTGCGCGCTCGCGGCCTCGATCGCCCTCACCCCGTTGGACGCCGCGGCGCAGGTGGCGGCGACCCGCGACATCGACTTCGTCCCGGAGGCCGAGTACGCGGACGGGCGCGACCTGCTCGACGTGTACATGCCGGAGGGGGCGTCGCGCGTTCCCGTGGTGGTCCACTTCCATGGTGGGCTCCTGCTCGGCGGCGACAAGTCCGAGGGGGAAGCACTCGCGGCGAGGGTGGCGCCGCGCGGGATCGGTGTCGTGTCCGCCAACTACCGCCTGTCCCCGGCGTTCATGCACCCGGCGCACGTCGAGGACGCGGCTCGGGCCGTCGCGTGGGTGCTCGGACACATCGAGCGCTTCGGGGGCGACCCCGGAAACGTCTACGTCGGCGGCTGGTCTGCCGGTGCCTACCTCGCCGCGCTTCTCGCGGTGGACGGGCGCCACCTCGCGGCGCACGGGGTCGGGCGCGACCGCATCCGGGGATGGATCCCGATCAGCCCCTTCCTCTACGTAGAGGAAACGGCGCCCGACCGCCCGAAGACCGTCTGGGGCGAGGATCCAGCGACTTGGCTCTCCGCGTCGGTCACGCCGTACCCGCGCACGGGCGTGGGGCCGATGCTGCTCGTCTACGCCGACGGCGACGAAGCGTGGCGCAAGGCACAGGTCGACCGCTTCGCCTTCGAGCTCCGCGAGGCCGGGAACCGGCAGGTACGCCTCGTGGAGGTGCCGAACCGGTCGCACACGGGGCTCGTGCGCCAGCTGTTGGAGCCCGACGACCGCATCGCCGATCTGGTGGTCGGCTTCGTGAAGGCCCGCGTCCCTCCCTCCGAGGTGACGGGCCCGATCCCCGTGCGGTCGCCCCGCGGCGACCCTGCGCGCGACTTCATCTTCACCACCTCCGGGATGGACCTTCCTGGCTTCGGCTACGTCGAGGAGGAGTTCTTCGTCGACGGCACGGCGAACCGCTACACGAGCCCGGACCTCGCGACGGGGGTGCTCGTCGACGGGCCGCACCCGTACCGGACTCGCGTGGTCGTTCGGCGCCCGCGCGACCCCGCGCGCTTCAACGGTACGGTGTGGGTCGAGTGGAACAACGTCACGGCGAGCCAGGACATCGACATCGACTGGCTCTACACGGGTGAGCACCTGATGCGGCACGGGTACGCGTGGGTGGGCGTGTCCGCGCAGAGGGTCGGCGTCGACCACTTGCGGGAGTGGAGCCCCGCGCGCTACGGCTCGCTCGACGTGACGGTCGGCGGGACGATCGAAGGCGACGCGCTCTCGTACGACCTCTTCGCCGGGGTCGGCGACCTGGTCCGGATGCCAGGCGATATCGCGCTCCTCCCGCGCGACTTCATCGTCCTGCGCGTGCTCGCGACCGGTCACTCGCAGTCGGCCGGTCGGCTCGCGACGTATCTCAACAACGTCCACCCGCTGAACCCCGTCTTCGACGGGGTGATGGTGCACGGAGGCGGGGGACGGATCCGGACCGACCAAGAGGTCGAAGTATTCAAGCTGATGGCCGAGACCGACATGCCTCGCCGCCTCGACACGCGCCAGGCCGACACGGACACGTTCGTGCAGTGGGAGGTGGCCGGCACGTCACACGTCGACATGGACTATGCGATGGAGCGCTCCAAGGTTAGCGCGGTGCACACGGGGCGCGACCCGGCGACCGCGGAGGTGCGCTTCCCGGCGTGCGACGAGCCGCCGTACAGCCGTGTGCCATTCCGACACGTGATGAACGCCGCGTACGAGCACCTCGTGCGGTGGGTGGACGGAGGCGCACCGCCTCCGAGCGCTCCGCCGCTGAAATCGGCGCCGGCGGGATCGGCGGACGTCTTCGCTCGCGACGAGCACGGCAACGCGCTCGGGGGCATCCGCCTCGCGGCGCACGTTGTGCCCACGGCGACGAACAGCGGCATGAACACGGGCTCGGGGTTCTGCCGCCTCTACGGCGCACACGAGCCCTTCGACGCGGCGACGCTCGCGCGCCTGTATCCGACGCGAGCCGACTACGTCGCAAAGGTGCAGTCGGTCGTTCGGAAGAACGTGGCGGCCGGGTATCTGCTGCAACCCGACGCCGTGACGACGCTACGCGCGGCCGAGGCGGCCTCGATCGGCGGTCGCTGAGGCCGGGCGGCTCCGCCGGCGCGGCACGGACCCCGCCGGGTTGCCACGATCGCGCCCCCGTGACAGCATGCTGCGGCGCCGCGCCGCCGCCACCCCACCGATCGCCACGAAGGACCACCCGTGACCGCACCGCTGGCCGACATCCGCGTCTGCGACCTGA
>JBFGFY010000047.1:0-18172 GCA_041579355.1 Longimicrobiales bacterium
GAGGCCGACATGAGCACGGCGCCGACGGCGGGAGATAACACGATCCCGGCGTTGTAGAGCACGCCCGCGGCCAGCGGGATGGCCACCACGTTGTAGCCGGTCGCCCACCAGAGGTTCTGCACCATCTTGGCGTAGGTGCGCTTCGCCAGCTGCACGATGCTCGCCACGTCCGCCGGGTCGGAGCGGACCAGCACGATGTCGGCCGACTCGACCGCCACGTCCGTGCCCGCGCCGATCGCGATTCCGACGTCCGCTTCGACCAGGGCCGGCGCATCGTTCACACCGTCCCCCACCATCGCCACCGTGAAGCCCCGCTCCTTCACCTCGCGCACCTTGGCGGCCTTCTGCTCCGGGAGGACCTCGGCGAAGTACTCGTCCAGGTCCAGCTCCTGGGCGACCCAGCGCGCCACGGCCTCGGCGTCACCCGTGAGCATCATGATGCGGATGCCCATCTCCTTCAGTCGCGCCAACGCGCTCCGTGAAGCCTCGCGGATGATGTCGGCCAGCGCGATCGCGCCGACCACGCGGCCGTCGGCGAGCACGTACACCACGGTCTTCCCCTGCTCGGCGAGCGAGCGCACCCGCTCGTCCTCGACGGTGAGCCCGTTCTCTCTCAGGTAGCCGGGGCTCACCACCTTCACGTCGGTACTCCCGACCCGCGCCTCCGCACCCTTGCCGGGGATGGCCGTGAAGCCCTTCGGGGCCGGGAATTCGACGCCGCGGTCCCGCGCTGCCTCGACGATGCCGGCGGCGATGGGATGCTCGGACTGGCTCTCGAGCGAGGCGGCCAGGCGCAGCACCTCGTGTTCGTCGGTGTCGGCGAGCGCGACCACGTCGCTCACGCCGAATCGACCTTCGGTGAGCGTCCCCGTCTTGTCGAAGATCACCGCATCGAGTCCCCGCGCCCTCTCGAAGGCCGTGCGGTTCCGGATGAGCAGCCCGTTCTTCGCCGACAGCGAAGTGGAAACGGCGACCACGAGCGGGATCGCCAGTCCCAGGGCGTGTGGGCACGTGATCACCATCACGGTCACCATGCGCTCGATGGCGAAGTCGAGGGGGTAGCCGGCGTAGAGCCAGGCGCCGAGCGTGGCGGATCCGGCCCCCAGGGCGATGAGGGTGAGCCAGAAAGCGGCGCGATTCGCCAGGTCCTGCGTCTTCGACCGGGTCTCCTGCGCCTTGCGAACGAGCTCCACGACTTGTGAGAGGTAGGTCTCCTCGCCGGTCCTTCCCACTTCGGCCGTGAAGGCCGACTCGCCGTTCACGCTGCCACCGATCACCTCGTCACCCTCGCCCCGCTCGACCGGCTTGCTCTCGCCGGTGAGCATCGACTCGTTGATCGTTGTGCGTCCCTCCACGATCACGCCGTCCGTGGGCACCTTCTCTCCCGGCTTCACCAGCACGCGGTCGCCCCGGACGAGCTCGGAGATCGCAACGTCCTCCGTCGACCCGTCGTCGCGCACGCGGTGCGCTTCCGAAGGGAGCAGCTCCACCAGCTTCTCGAGCGCGCGGGACGCGCCGAGCACGGACCGCATCTCGATCCAGTGCCCGAGCAGCATGATGTCGATGAGGGTGGCGAGCTCCCAGTAGAAGACGCTGCCCTCGAGGCCGAGCGTGACCGCGGTCGAGTAGACGTACGCCACGCTGATCGCGAGCGCGATCAGCGTCATCATGCCCGGCTCGCGCCCCTTCAGCTCGCTGACGAGGCCCGTGAGGAAGGGCCAGCCACCGTAGAAGAAGACGAGGCTCGCGAGCACGAGCTGCACGTACCCGTCGCCGGGAAACGCCAGCGCCTCGCGCAGGCCGAGCCATTCTTGGATCATCTCCGAGAGCGCCACCACGGGCAGGCTCAGCGCGAGCGAAACCCAGAACCGGCGCCTGAAGTCGTCCACCATGTCCGCGTGCCCGGCGTGCCCACCGTGGCCAGCGTGCCCGGTAGGCCCTTCTTGGTGGCCGTGTGCTGCCGGCTGGTCGTGCTCGGCGTGGCCCGCGCCGTGCGTGTGATGCCGATGGTCTTCCATGTCGCGATTCCGTTGTTGAGGTCCGGAAAGGCAGACGGACGACGCTCGCGAGCGTTACACGGTGCCTGCTCGGCAGGTGCAGTCGAGGCACCCGTGCCGGGCGCAGGTGCGGCACGCCTCCTCGACCCGGGTGCGCAGGGCGGCGCGGGCCCTGTGGATGCGAACCCGCGCGTTGCCGGGGGTCAATCCGAGCTGCCCGGCGACCTCGGAGGGTGTCACGTGGTCGAGCTCGACCAGCCGCAGGAGGTCGCTCTGCTCCGGAGGAAGGGTACCGAGGAGCTCGCCCACACACGCGCACAGCTCCGCCTCCACGTCCGGCGGCGGGACCTCGGCGAGCTCGAAGCGAAGCAGGTGCTCCTCGGCGCGGCCCACGGCCGCCCGCTGCCGCCCCCAGTCGGCGAGCACGTTACGGAGGATCCTGTAGATCCACGCGACCACGCGCTCCTCGTCGCGGAGCGAGTCCGCCTTGCGGATCGCCTGTAGCACCCCGGTCTGGAGCAGGTCCTCCGCGGTGTCGGGGTCCCCCACACGGCTCGTCAGGAACGCGAGAAACCGCCCGCGCTCGGAGACCAGCGTCTGGACCACGGCGTCACTGGCCGTCAAACGCCGCGCTCCCGCACGACCGCCGTGAGGAGGAACATCAGCAGGCTTCTCCGGAGGAGGTTCGGCGCGCAAGATAGCGTGCCGCTCGGCACCCACGCCTGCGCAGGGTAGATTTCCGGCCTGATGCAAATACGCTATGTGGACGGCCCGCGCCTGCGCCGCGCGCTCCTCGCGGCTTGTGATTACGCCCAGCGCCAGCGGGCCGAGCTCAACCGCATCAACGTGTTTCCCGTGCCGGACGGTGATACGGGCACGAACCTGTCGCTCACGCTCCAGGCGATCTCGGACCATCTGCGACCGGCCCGCCACGCCGAGGTCTGGCTCGTGGCCCACCAGGCCGCCCAAGGTGCGGTCGTAGGGGCGCGTGGCAATTGCGGGATGATGCTGTCGCACTTCCTGCTGGGCTTCGCAGAGGGGGTGGAATCGCGCGCCCGCATCGGCACGCGCGAGTTCGGTAGAGCGCTCACGATCGGCGCGCAGAAGCTCATGGACGCTCTGGAGCGCCCGGTCGAGGGCACGATCCTCACGGTGATGAGGGACGCGGCCACCGCCGCACACCGTTCGGAGGCGACCGACTTCGCGGTGCTCGTGAACGACATGGTAGACGAAGCGCAGCGCTCCCTCGCCAGCACGCCGGACCTGCTCCCCGTGCTCAAGAAAGCAGGGGTCGTTGACGCAGGCGCCAAAGGCTTCGTTTCGCTGCTGGAGGGAGTACGCCTGTTCATGCGCGGCGATCCGGCGGTGCCGCTGCCCGTGGAGACGAACGGGCCGCCGCCCGCCGTAGTGGCCTCCCAGGACTACGGGGCCGAGAGCGAGCACTATCGCTTCTGCACCGAGGCCCTGGTACGCGGTACCGAGCTCCCGGCGCAGGAGCAGGTGCGGGACGCGCTCCGCGACGCCGGCGATTCGCTCATCGTGATACGGGCGGGCGACGTGCTGAAGGTCCATGTCCACACCGACGAGCCCGACCGAGTCTTTGGCTATCTGCGCGGCGTGGGGACGCTGGTCACGCACAAGGCCGAAGACATGAAGATCCAGCACGCCACGATCGGTCAGTCGGCGGGACGCCACGTCAGCCTCGCACGCCGCCCCGTCGCGATCGTGACCGATTCGGCCGGTGACCTTCCGGAGGAGCAACTCCGCGCGCACGGCATCCACGTGACCCCGCTCACCCTCGTGCTGGGCGACCGGACCTACCGGGACGGGGTCGACATCACGGCCGTGCAGTTCCACGACCGGCTGCGCGACGGGGGGGAGCTGCCGACCACGAGCCAGCCTACCCCGGCAGCGTTCCTCGAGACGTACGCCCGGGCCTTCGAGGAGGCCGAGGCGGTCATCGCGGTGCTCGTCGGTTCCACGCTGTCCGGCACGTTCGGCGCGGGCGAGGTCGCGGCCTCGCGCACGGACGGTGGGCCGATCCACATGGTCGATTCGCTCGGAGCGTCGTTGCTGGAGGGCTTGCTCGCGCTCAAGGCGGCCGAGCTGGCCGAGCTCGGGACGCCCGCCCCGGAGATCGTCGCCGAGCTACGGCGTGTTCGGCAGCAATCGGGCATATTCTTCACCGTCGACGAGTTCGACCGGCTCATTGCGTCGGGGCGGGTCACCCGTAGTCAAGCTCTGGTTGGCCGGGTGCTCGCGGTCAAGCCGATCCTCGGGCTGCACCCCGACGGTCGTGTCGACACCTTCGGGAAGGCGCTGGGCACGAGCCGGGCGCGTGCCAAGCTCCTGCAGGTGGTTCGTGAGCACATCCCGCGCGGCGCACGCAAGCTGCGCTTCGGCATCGTGCACGTGGGTATCCCGGACGTCGTGGAGGAGATGACGAGCCTGCTGCGCGAGGAGTACGGTCACGAGGCGGACATCCTCGCCGCGCCCGCGACGCCGGTCATCGCTACCCATACCGGGATCGGCACAGTGGGAATCGCGTACTTGGTCGAGGACTAGCGGCGCGCGGAGGGACACCGACGTGCCCCGGGTGACCTGTTAGCCCGGGAGGTCTCCGCCGCCCAGCCTCTGCTTGCCGGCGACGAGCACGTCGTACGTAGCGCGCTGTGCGTCGGTGAGGGTCGGCGGCAGCCCCACGAGGAGTGCCCGCGCGCCCTTCTCGTCGGGCAGGTGCAGCACGAGACGGGTCGGCGGCCCGCCGTGCCACGCGTGCGCGCGCCCGGTCTCGTCGATGCCGAGGGTCCGGCCGGGCGAAAGCGCGGTCGCGAGACGACGCCCGTACTCGGTCCAAGCTTCCAGTGGATCGCGTTCCCCGCCTGCCACCTCGGGAATGAGCGTGTCGCTGTAGTAGGCGACCGCCTTCTGGTATTCGGTGGCGCTCGCGCGCTTGAGCTCACGCAGGCGCTCGCGATAGAACTCCCGGGGGTCGCGGCCGCCCGTGGCGGCGAGCGCGGCCTCGAGGGCCTGGTCGGCGGCTTCGGAGAGGTCGGCCATGGGCGAAGAGTGACAGCCGTTCCGGGGGCGGTCAACGAGACGGCCGGTGTCCGACGCCCCTCGCGTCGCTTAGGTTACCGACATGTCTCAACACCACTTCGACCTGACGCCCTCGGAGATCCGGTCTCACGAGCACCTGGATCTCGACTGGGCGATGTTCGGCGAGCTCTGCCGAGCGCTGGCGCTCAAAGTCGCGCGCGACTACGACCCCGAGATCGTCATCGGGATCGAGCGGGCCGGTGTGATCCCGGCCGCCGTCATCGCCTCGATCCTGGAGGTGGAATTCTGCACGCTGCGGATCGGGCGGCGGGGCGAGGACGACGAGGTGCGCCAGCGCCCCGAGATCTTCTCTGCGGTGCCGCCCGAGGTGGAGGGAATGCGGGTGCTGATCGTGGACGAGATCACCACGTCGGGCGACACGCTCCGGCTCGCGTTGGCGGCTGTGCGCGGCGCGCACCCGGCGGAGGTGAGGACCGCGACCAGCTTCGCGCGCACGACGGGGTACCAGCCCGACTATTCCGCGCTCGCGATGGATGCGGAGGTCGTCTTCCCCTGGGACCGTCAGGTCTTCGACGGGGAGGAGCTCGTGGAGAACCCCCGCTACCGCGGCGTGCTGGACAGCTAGGGGAAAGAACGAGCCCCGCCCACCCGGAGGTGGACGGGGCCGTCCCGCTTCATCAGGGAGCCGACCGCTACTGGATCACGTAGTGGACGCCGACCCCGAGCGTCCAGAGGTTGCTGTTGGCCGCGAGCAGGTCGAGCGCCGCGTGCGCTCCGAGGCCGCTCGGGAGCGTGACCGCGAACCCGCCGGACACGCCGAAGTCGGTCTCGCTGGCGCTGGTGCCGCCGGCGGACACTCGTGAGATGTTCAACCGCGGCATGACCCACGGGGTCACGTTCGCAGTCGGACCCTCGATCATCGTCTTCAGCGCGACGCCGATCGGGAAGCGCGTGAAGGTGACCGGGTCGCTCGACAGGTAACCGATCCCGCCCTGCACGGAGATCTGCGTCGAGCCGTCCGACGGCAGCAGGTCCACGCCCACCGACCCGCCAAACGTCCACTCACTCTGCACCGGGTCGTCGATCAGCCCCAGCGCGCCGACGATCGTGAACCGGTTGCCGAGGCCGGAACGCCCCACCGCAGCACCGTAGGCGTCCAGCTTGCCGGACGCGTCGTTCATGCCCTTGCCGTAGGTCGCGGCAAGGAAGGTCGACGGCATGCCGTACGCCGACGGCGTGGCATAGTCCGGGAAGAACCAGAGCTGTGCCTCGGCGGGCACGGCAACCGCCGCCAAGCCCAACGTCATCAGTAGAACCCGCTTCATCGAATCATCCCCCCGTCAAAGAAAAGGCAGTGTGGAAAACATCTGTTTCCAGCACCAATTCGCAACGCCCCCGTCCCCCCTGTCAATAGGGACGATTCGCGATGGTCGGGGGCCTACTCCCCCCGCGTCATGGCGTCGAGGAATTCGCGGTTGTTGCGTGTCTTCGCCATGCGGCCGAGCAGGAACTCGATGGCCTCCGCGGGGGGCATGTCGGCGAGGAAATTCCTCAGGAGATACACGCGGTTGAGCTCGATGTCGCTCAACAGCAGCTCCTCCTTACGCGTGCTGGAGCGGTTCAGCTCGATCGCGGGGAAGATGCGGCGATCGGCGATCTCACGGTCGAGGAGGAGCTCCATGTTGCCCGTGCCCTTGAACTCCTCGAAGATCACCTCGTCCATGCGGCTGCCGGTCTCGATCAGGGCGGTCGCGATGATCGTGAGCGAGCCGCCCTCCTCGATGTTGCGCGCCGCGCCGAAGAAGCGCTTGGGCTTGTGCAGCGCGTTCGCGTCCACACCCCCGGAGAGGATACGCCCCGAATGGGGCATCGTCGTGTTGTAGGCGCGTGCGAGACGCGTGATCGAGTCGAGCAGAATGACCACGTCCTTGCCCTGCTCGACGAGCCGTTTCGCCTTCTCCATGACGATCTCGGCGACCTGGACGTGGCGCTCGGCCGGCTCGTCGAAGGTCGAGGAGATGACCTCGGCGCCGACGTGCATCTCCATGTCGGTGACCTCCTCGGGTCGCTCGTCGATGAGGAGGACGATCAGGTGCACGTCGGGCGAGTTCGTGGCGATCGAGTTCGCCATCTGCTGGAGGATCGTCGTCTTGCCGGCCTTGGGCGGCGAAACGATGAGACCGCGCTGGCCCATGCCGATGGGTGCGATCAGATCGATGACGCGCATCGCGATGCTTCCCCCCTCACCCTCGACCTCCAAGCGGAGCCGACCGAGCGGATAGGTCGGACGAAGGGCGTCGAAGTCCCTACGGGTCTGCGCGGCGTCCGGGTCGTCGTCGTTGATCGTCTCGACCTTCAGCAGGGCCAGGTACCGCTCTCCGCTCTTGGGCGGGCGGACATGGCCGGTGACCGTGTCACCGGTGCGCAGGTTGAAGCGCTTGATCTGCGAAGGACTCACGTAGATGTCGTCGGGACCGGGCAGGTAATTCCAGTCCTGGGAGCGCAGGAAGCCGTACCCCTCGGGTAAGATCTCGAGCACCCCCACGGCCCGCAGGACCACCTCGGAGTCGAGCAGATTCTGCTCGATTCGGAAGATGAGGTCTTGTTTGCGGAGGTCCGTGAAGTCGCTGATGTTCAGCTCTTCCGCCAGATCGTGCAGCTCTCCGACGTTCTTGCTCTTGAGCTCTGCGATATCCACAGGAGGGCTCTTGGAGGGACCCACGGATACGGCCCGGTGCGTCGCCGCTCGGCGGGGGCGGCTGCGAAACGATGAACGACGTTAGTCGTCGAGTGCGGGATCAGAAGCCGGCTGACGCGCATTCCGGAGTGTCGGAACGGGCCGGCGCACGTGTCCTGAGGGAGTCGGATCCAGGAACGGGGCGATAGTAATGGTGCCCCGGAAGGCGGTCAAGGCTGTGGATCCGGGCGCTTGGATCCGTTTGCTGGCCGAATATCGACTGATCGCCCTCCCGTTCGACAACGTGCTGGAGGGCACGCTCCGCCCGGAGCTCGACGCGTCCTCTCCGGAGGTCGTCGACGCGCTCGCAGCTTGGCCCGCTCCGGCGTATCTGCAGGCACGCGACGGAGCGACGCAGGTGGTGCTGGTCTACCCGGGTCACGCGGAGCCGAAGAGCCAGGCTTGGCTCCACGTCGTGCTATTCGCCGCTACGCTGGTCACGACATTGGCAGCGGGTGCACTCATGGCGGGGTACGACCCGTTCGCCACGGAGGTCCTGCGCATCGGGCAGGTCGACATTCCGTACCCCTCGGCCGTGGATTGGCGCACGCTCGGCCTGGGTGCGCCCTTCGCGCTCCCCTTCTTGGGCGTGCTCCTCGCCCACGAGATGGGCCACTACGCGGCGGCGCGGATCCACAGGGTGCGCGCCAGCCTGCCCTACTTCATTCCGTTCCCACCCTACTTCTCGATCATCGGGACCATCGGTGCGTTCATTCGGCTCCTCGGGCCGATGGTGCGCAGGACGACCCTCTTCGACGTCGGCTCGGCCGGCCCGTTGGCGAGCTTCGTCGTGTCCGTGCCCCTGCTGGCGATCGGCCTCGGGCTCTCGGAAGCGATGCCGGGCGCCGCGAGCCTCTCGACGCCCTTCGCCATCCACTTCGCCGGGCAGGTCGTGTGGCTCGGCAACGGCCTCGCCGTGCACGCCCTGGCGTCGTGGCTGGGTCCTGTGCCGGTGGGAGAGGCCCTCATCGTGCTGCACCCGTTGGCCCTCGTCGGGTGGCTCGGCCTGTTCGTGACCGCGCTCAACCTACTCCCACTCGGGCAGCTGGACGGCGGACACATCCTCTATGCGCTCGCGCCGGGGCAGCACGCTCGCGCCGCGCGTCTCTTCGTCTTGGCGCTCGTGCCGCTCGGCCTCCTCTGGTGGGGGTGGTGGGCCTGGGCCGTCCTCGTGGTGCTCGTGAATCGAGGCCGGATTCGGCACCCCCGCGTCTTGCAGCACGAGCCCTCGCTGGGGCGGGTGCGTCGCGGGCTGGGCTGGCTGTTGATTTTGGTCTTTTTCGCCACTTTCGTCCCGATTCCGCTGCACCTATAGTGGTGAAAGGATGCGGAAAACTCTGGGTAGGCCCAATGGGCGAAGGCCCCGTAACCGTGGGGCCTTTCGGGGCAAGAGCTCAGCCCGGAAACTTGACTTTACGCCTGCCGGCCAGAAACATTCGTTTACCTCCTTTTTCGCGAAACCTTGGCTTCCCGGAGGGGTCGAGCGTGGCACGACACAACCGCGAAGGGCTGGGCGCCGACCAGCGTGGCTTCGAGTACGGCGTCAGCTATCAGCCCGACTGGCTCAAGATGGTCAAGGTGACGCGTCAGCTCGAGAGCGGCCGGCAGTCGACCAAGACACTCTTCCGGAACCCCGCGTCGGGACCCGAGGCCGAACCCGGTGACCGCATCCGCACGCGCATCACCTCCACGGACCAGTCCCTCGACTTCGAAGTCGCGCTCACCGATCCACGCTCCGCCGTGAAGCGTGTCCGCATCGCCTACGAGGTTCCCGGCCAAAACGGCCGCATGGAGGAGGTGGAGTTCACGCTGGAGAGTGAAGTCACGCGGGACGAGTAACGGCGGTCGGGCGCCTGCGGCCGACGAAGCGCTTTCGTAGATTCGAAGATGTCCGTCTTCGCGCGTTCCGTGCAGGCCGTCTTGGTGCGCCCGGTCGAGGCCATGGGCCGCGGCGCAATGCGCGCCGTCACCGCCACGGGCCGCTCGGGCTATCTGGCCATCGACGCCGTGCAGGCCATCCGGAAGGTCGATTTGTGGGGGCCGCACCTCTTGCCGCAGATGGCCCGCATCGGCGTCGATTCCGTCCCGATCGCGCTCTTCATCGCGACCTTCACGGGTATCGTCCTCGCCCTCCAGGCGTCGTACACGTTCACGGGTGCGATGCCCCTCTATTTCGTCGGTGCGCTCGTTGGAAAGACGATGATCCTCGAGCTGGGGCCGGTGCTCACGGGGCTCGCGCTCGCCGGCCGCGTGGGGGCGAACATCTCCGCGGAAATCGGGACGATGCGCGTTACGGAGCAAATCGACGCGCTCGAGACGCTGGCGTACGACCCGGTGGCCTACCTCGTGGTCCCGCGCGTGCTGGCAGGCGCGATCATGTTCCCCGTGGTCGTGATGCTCGCCAACGGGCTGGGGATCGCCGCGGGTTGGGTGACCTCGCTCTCCCTGTTGGACATGTCCTCGCAGGAGTTCATGAGGGGCCTCCGGATCTTCTTCGAGCCCTGGGACGTGCAGTTTTCGGCGATCAAGTCGGTGTCCTTCGGGCTGACCGTGACGGGCGTCGGGTGCTCGTTCGGCTTCCACACCGAGGGCGGCGCGGAGGGGGTGGGCCGCGCGACCACGAAGGCGGTCGTGGTGGCCACGATGATCATCCTGGCGCTCGACGCCTTCTGGGCGGCGGTGCTCCTGTGAGGGCCACGTGAGCATCGAGGTGGTGAACCTCCACAAGGCATTCGGGGCCAAGCAGGTCCTCCGGGGCCTCACGCTCACCGTGCCGGACGGGGCCACCACCACGGTGATCGGCGGGTCCGGAACGGGGAAGTCCGTCGCCTTGAAGCACATCGTGGGACTCATGCGTCCGGACGTGGGGGACGTGTGGGTGGACGGTGAGAACGTGAGCCGGCTCGACCAGGAGTCCGTGTACCGACTGCGCCGCAACGTCGGCTTCGTCTTCCAGTTCGCGGCGCTCTTCGACTCCATGACCATCGCTCAGAACGTGGGTATGGGGCTCGTGAGGGCCGGCGAAAAGTCGGAGGAGGAGATCGCCGCCCGCGTCGCCGAGTGCCTGCAGCTCGTCGACCTCGAGGGGTACGGCGCGAGCTATCCCTCACAGCTCTCGGGTGGTCAGCGGAAGCGGGCCGGACTCGCCCGCGCGATCGCCACGCACCCGAAGTACATCCTCTACGACGAGCCCACGACCGGGTTGGATCCGATCACGGCCGCCGTCATCGACCAGCTGATCATCCGGATGTCCGACGAGCTCGGCGTAACGGGCCTCGTGATCACCCACGACATGCGGAGCGCCTTCCGGATTTCCGACCGCATGGCGATGCTCTACGAGGGCCGTATCCGCTTCGAGGGCACGCCGGACGAGTTCCGTGAAGCCGACGACCCCGTGGTGAGAGGCTTCATCGAGGGGAAGCCCGCCCTCCTGGAGAGCGTGACTTGACGCGCGGAAAAGAGTTCCTGGTCGGATTCGTGATCATCATGGCCGCGGCCGTCGCGGTCGTCGGCACGCTCTGGCTTCAGGGGACCACCTTCGGGCCGGCCACCACCGGGACGGTCCTGACCGAGAGCGTGGGACAGCTCTCCGAGGGCAACCCCGTCACGTACCGCGGCGTGCGCATCGGGCAGGTGTCCTCCATCCGCGTGCTCGACGACGGGACCGGCGTGGACGTGACGCTACTCTTCCGCAGCGCCGTGCGCCTGCCGGACGATGCGGCGGTGGTCTTCGGCCCCGAATCCCTGTTCGGCGACTGGCAGGCGGAGGTCGTGAGCCGCGCGAGCTACCCGAGCTTCCCGTTCTTTCGCGTGCCCGAGCGGCTCCTGCAGCCCGATCCGGTGACCGGCAGTCGCGCGCTCGGTGGCTACGCGCTGCCCGAGCTGTCGCGCCTCACCGCCTCCGCCGAGCAGATCTCCTCGAACCTGGAGACTCTGACCGATCGTCTGGAGCTCGCCTTCAACGAGGAGACGGCGTCGAGCCTCGCGACCGCCATCGAGAACATCCAGGCGATCACCGCCGAGGTCCGGGCGCTCGTGGCGCAGCAGGCCGAGGTCGCGACGTCGATCACGGCCAACGCCGACAGCGCCCTCGCCGAGATCGAGCTCGCCGCCAGTGCGGCGCGCCGCTCCTTCGAGCGCGTCGAGGGGATCATCGACGAGGCTCAGATGGACTCGACCCTCGCGGGGCTGCGGCAGATCGCTTCGAACTTCCGTCAGGTCAGCGGCGAGCTGGCGGACTCGACCTCCGGTTTGGCGGTCACGCTGACGCGGGCCGACTCCGCCTTCGCGAGGCTCGATCGGGTCGCGGCGCGCCTCGAGTCGGGGGACGGCGCGATCGGCCGGCTGCTCACGGACAGCACCTTCGCGGTCCGCGCCGAAGGGGTCCTCCTGCAGCTGGACTCGCTGTTGGCGGACCTGCGGGAGAACCCGCGTCGTTACGTGCGCCTCTCGATCTTCTGAGGATGCGCCCCGGGGCCCAGGACGCATGAGTCGCCAAGAGGAGGTGACACTCTGGCGCGGCGTGGAGGCCGCGGCCGTCATCTTGGTCCTCGGCTTCTTCCTTTGGGCCACGCGGGAGATCCTGAACCCGCTTTTCCTGTTCGCACTGCTCTGGGCGGTGCTGCTCCCCTTCCGGGGGAGCCGCGGCTACACGGCGCTCGTCGGGACGGCCGGTGTAGTGACGGTCGTTTGGCTCCTTTCCTCGACCGGATCCCTGCTGGCACCATTCGTCCTCTCGGCGGTGCTCGCGTACACGCTCGATCCCCTCGTGGACCGCCTCGAGCGGCGCCGGTTCTCACGCACTCTGGCGATCGTCGTGCTCACCGTGCCCGCGCTCGGTCTGCTCGCGGTCGTCTTCCTTCTCGTCATTCCGGCGGCCGTACAGCAGCTCGGCGACCTCGTGCAGCAGGCGCCGGTCTTCTTGGAGAGGCTGGCCGGCTGGCTCGAGCGCGTCCGCGGCCGACTGCTCACGGTGGACGTGCCGCTGATCGACGAGGACAGCCTCGTGCAGCGCCTCCAGAGCGTGGACGGAGAGGCCGTCGTCGCGTTCCTGCAGGAACGGCAGGAGGCGCTCGGCGCCTGGGTCTGGGACGGGGTCCTCGGACTGGGGCGGGGCATCGGGTCGGTCTTCACCGTGCTCGGCTACGTCGCGCTCACCCCCGTTCTCACCTTCTACCTCCTGCGCGACTGGGACGGGCTCAAGTCGTGGCTGGCCGAGCTACTGCCCTCGCATCGGCGTGCGCTCATCGTCTCGTTCGCGACGGAGTGCGACACCATGGTCGCGCGTTACCTGCGCGGGCAGGTCACCGTGGCCATCGTGATCGGTACGATCACGGGCCTCGGACTCTGGATCGCCAACTTCCCCTACGCGGGCACGCTGGGCTTGATCGTGGCGGTCTTTTCGATCGTGCCGTATCTGGGCCTCGTGCTCAGCCTCATACCCGCGATCTTCATCGCCCTCGTGAGCGGAAGCGTCGGAGTCTCACTCCTCAAGGTCGCGGTCGTCTACGGCGGCACGCAGCTCCTGGAGGGGAGCGTCATCAGCCCGCGGATCGTGGGTGAATCGGTAGGGCTCCACCCGGTGCTCGTGCTGCTGGCGCTTTCACTCGGCGGCTTCTTCTTCGGCTTCGTGGGACTGCTGATCGGGGTGCCGGCGGCCGCGATCGGCAAGCTCATGGTCGCGCGGGGGATCGAGCGCTACAAGCGGTCGGAGTTCTACCGCGGCCGTGAGGCGACTGAAGGATGACGAGGGGTGGCCGGCCGGTGGGGTAGGGAACCCCGAAGGGTTAGGTTGGCGCGGGTACAACACACGGAACGACGGGGATGAAGGAATGAGCGACGATATCGTCCGCGAGCGCGAGACCATCGTGATCATCGGGTCTGGACCGGCCGGCTGGACGGCCGCCGTTTACGCGGCCCGGGCGGAGCTGCACCCGCTCGTCATCGAGGGGTCCTTCAGCCGCACCATGATTCCCGGCGGCCAGCTCATGTTCACCACCGAGGTCGAGAACTACCCCGGCTTCAAGGATGGCGTGGACGGCCAGACGCTCATGCTCGAGATGAAGGCTCAGGCCGAGCGGTTCGGCACCCGCGTGCTCACCGAGGACGTGGTCGAGCTGCGGGCCGACGGCTACCCGTTCGAGCTCGTCACGACTTCGGGCAAGGTGGTCGTGGCCGACACGGTCGTGATCGCCACGGGAGCCAACGCCAAGTGGCTCGGCCTTCCGAACGAGCAGCGGCTCGCGCAGGCCGGTGGGGGCGTGAGCGCCTGTGCCGTCTGTGACGGCGCGCTTCCGCACTTCCGCGACAAGGTGCTCGCCGTCGTCGGCGGCGGAGACACGGCGATGGAGGACGCGCTCTACCTGACGAAGTTCGCGAAGGAAGTCGTGGTCGTTCACCGTCGCGACGAGCTGCGCGCCTCCAAGATCATGGCGGACCGCGCCAAGGCGAGCCCGAAGATCCGCTTCGAGTGGAACAAGGTCGTGACCGAGGTCTTCGGTGACGACGCCGTCACGGGGGTGCGCCTCCAGGACACGCTCACCGGGGACGAGGAGGATCTCCAGGTCGGGGGGCTCTTCGTGGCGATCGGGCACGAGCCGAACACGAAATTCCTCGAGGGAGTCGTGGACCTGAAGCCAAACGGGTACATCGTGACGCCGGTCCAGTGGCGCACACAGACCTCGGTGCCCGGGATCTTCGCCGCTGGGGACGTGATGGACGACTACTACCGGCAGGCGGTCACCGCCGCCGGGACCGGCTGCATGGCGGCGCTGGACGCCGAGCGGTGGCTGGCGCACGGCGGGGCGGAGGCGCACGCGGCGGCGGCGACCGGCTGAGACACCCGTGACCCCGTCGCGAGCGGGCCGGCCCTCGGGCGTCGGGCCGGGAGCCTTCCTGCTCGCGTTCACGCTCGTCCTCGCGCTCAAGTGGAACACCCTCGCCGATCCCCCCTTCTGGGACGCGGCGATGGGCCTCTTCCCCGCCGCGCTCACGCTCGCGTCGACCGGCTTCGACCTGCTCGGCCTGCTGGCGATGCCCGGGTACGACGCCGGCGGGCCGAACGCCTACGCGACCTCACCGGTGACGCTCGTCACCGCCGTGGTGATCATGGTCGTCGGGACGGGCACCCGTGGCTTCGTGGCCCTGCACCTGGTGCACTTCGCGGTCGCCGCGCTCGCCCTGGCCACGCTCTTCGCTCTCGTTCGGCCCACCCTCGGGCGGCTCGCCTCCGCCGTCCTGTGTCTCGCGGTGCTACTGCACCCGACCTTCTCGGCGCAGGTCGGCTCACTCTACATGGAGGTGGTGCTCTTCCTGTGCGCCGTGTCGGCGCTCCATGCGTGGTGCGGTGGGCGCTTCTGGCTGGCCGCACTATGGGGCATGCTGGGATACGCGACCAAGCAGACCGGCATCATCGTGCCGGCCGCGTTGGCTGCGGCCACGCTCCTCGAGAGGCGCCCCGCGCGGGACAAAGCGCGTCGGGTGGCGATCCTGCTCGGGCTGCCGGCCCTCTGGACGGCCGGGGTGGCGGCGCTGAGTCGTGTCGCTCTGGCGGGCGCCGGCGAGTACCAGATCGTGCCGTCGCTCGACGTGCTGTTCGCGGGTCTCGGTCAGTACCTGCGGCGCTTCCTCTTGAACGTGCCCGACCTGCTGGTCTATCTGGCCGTCTTCGCGGTGGCCGCGGCGGCGACGACGGTCCCCATCCTGCGGGCCCTCCGCGAAGAGCCCCTCGCTCCGGGGCAACGCCAGCCAGAGCAGCGGGAGCTGCTGCTGGCCGGACTATCGGGCCTGGTAGTCGTCTTCTTCGTGCTCCTCTTCCTCGTCGCGCTGCCGTACCTGGCCGGGTTCACGATCGTGCTGCCCCGCTACTTCGTGGTGATACTCCCCTTCCTGCTCCTCTGGCTGGGCTACGCGGCGCGGCGAGTCGCGGGCCGGCGCCTCCCGCACGCGGCCACGGCCCTGTTCGTGGCACTCTGCATCGGGTTCGCCATCAACACGAACGGCCGGCTGTATCCGCCGGACGTCGATACCGAGGGGCCGGGCAACGACCCGCCCCTCACCGAGCGCTCGAACGCGTACCGGCGCCTCTTGGCCCTCCAGATGGAGGCCATGGATGCACTGCAGGGGCTCCCGCGGGGCGTCCCGGTCTACTACGGTCAGTTCGAGCATTATCTGCTCCGTTACCCTGGGATGGGGTACGCGCGCGGACCCCTTTCGGAGGGTCACAACTTCAACGTCGAGTCGCTCTCCCCGCTCGCCAGCGCCGAGCCGTTCCCCGCCTGTGTCTACGCGCTCTACAGCTACCCTTGGCTCGGCGGCGACAAGATCCGCGGACTCGTCCGTCTGCCCGAAGCGAGGCCAGAGCTCTCGACGCACGTCGTCCGTGAGCTGCGAGACGACCGGTACGTGATTCGCCTCGTGCGGGTGCAGCGACGCGACGCGGAGTGTCCGGCGTGAGCGACGTGCTCCGCGTCGACGGCCGCATCCCCTTCAACCGGCCGTACCTCGTCGGTACCGAGTTCGAGCGCATGCGTCAGGCCGTCACCGGGCTGGTGATCTCGGAGGGCGGTCCGTTCACGGAGGCGTGCGAGCGGTGGCTGGTGGGAGCCACCGGCGCGGGAGCAGCGCTGCTCACGTCGTCGTGCACGCACGCGCTCGAAATCAGCGCGCTTCTGCTCGACCTCCGGGAGGGAGACGAGGTCATCATGCCCTCGTTCACCTTCGTGAGCACGGCGAACGCCTTCGCCCTCCGCGGCGCCCGTCCGGTCTTCGCCGACGTACGGCCCGACACGCTGAACCTCGACGAGCGCTCGCTCGCGGGCCTCATCACGTCCCGAACGCGAGCGATCGTGGTGGTGCACTACGCGGGCGTCGCCTGCGAGATGGACGCCATCCACGCCATTGCCGACGAGGCCGGAGTGCCGGTGATCGAGGACAACGCGCACGGGCTGCTCGGCGCCTATCGTGGCCGGCCGCTCGGCACCTTCGGCACCGTCGCCTGTCAGAGCTTCCACGAGACCAAGAACCTCACGTGTGGGAAAGGAGGCGCGCTCCTCTTCAACGACCTCGAGCTCCTCGACCGCGCACGCACCATCCGCACCAAGGGGACGAATCGGCACCAGTTCATGGAAGGGCGGGTCGACAAATACACGTGGGTGGAGCTCGGCTCGAGCTATCAGCCCTCCGACCTCCTCTCGGCGTTTCTCCTCTGCCAGCTCGAGGCGAGCGAGCGCATACAGGACATGCGCCGCGAGCTCTGGGACCGCTACGACGGCGAGCTGGCCGACTGGGCCGAGTCCGAAGGGGTGCGCCGCCCGCACGTGCCGGCCCACACCCAGCAGGCGTATCACATGTACTACCTGCTCATGCCCACCGCCGAGGAGCGGACACGATTCATCGCGTTCCTGAAGGAAAAGGGCGTGAACGCCGTCTTCCACTACGTGCCCCTGCACCTCTCGCCCATGGGAGAGCGTCTCGGCGGCCGTCCGGGTGCCTGCCCCGTGACCGAGGACGTGAGCGCCCGACTCGTGCGACTCCCGTTCTTCGCGGGGATGTACCCGCCCACGCAGCGGGAGGTGATTCGCGTCGTTCGGGAGTACCGTTGTGGGTGAGCCGCAGCCGCGGCCCGGTGCCCGATCGGGCGCGAGAAAGCGGGTGGCGATCGTGCAGTCGAGCTACGTCCCCTGGAAGGGTTACTTCGACCTCATGCGGCGCGTCGACGAGTTCATCCTGCTCGACGACGTGCAATACACGCGCCGAGACTGGCGCAACCGCAACCGCGTCAAGACACCCCAGGGGCTCACGTGGATCACCATTCCGGTGGAGAGCAAGGGGAATTACCGTCGGGCCATCAGGGACATCCGCGTGAGCGACCCGACATGGAGCGACCGGCACTGGACCACCCTCCGGCACACGTACTCGAAGGCTCCCTCCTTCGCGGAGTACGAGTCCCGCGTCGAGGCTCTGTACGCGGGCGCGTCGCAGGAGCGGCTGAGCGAGGTCAACTTCCACTTCCTGATCGCACTGCGTGACTTGTTGGGAATCACGACGCCGATCACGTGGTCCATGGACTACGATGCTCCCGGTCGCCAGTCGGAGAAGCTCCTGGGCCTCTGCGAGCGAACGGGTGCGACCGAATACCTCTCCGGTCCGAGCGCACAGGCGTACCTGGACGAGGCGCTCTTCGTCGAACGGGGGATCGAGGTGATCTGGATGGATTACTCGGGTTACCCCGAGTACGAGCAGCTCCATCCGCCGTTCGAGCATCGCGTGAGCGCGCTGGACCTCCTCTTTCACACGGGCTCGCGCGCGCAGGAGTACATGCTCCCGGAGCCGCGCCGATGAAGCTCTCGATCGTCACGTCGCTGTATCGCAGCGCACC
>JBFGFY010000048.1:0-18067 GCA_041579355.1 Longimicrobiales bacterium
CCGCCCACCTCGCTCGTCACCGCCGGGGACTCACCCCCCTCGTTGTGCACGTGTACCCTGTTCCCGTCGATGTCGCAGACCCCCATCAAGACGATCGGCGAACGGATGAGGAGGGTGCGAGCGCCTCCGACAATGATGCCTCCGGGCATCACCGACCGGAGCTCGCTCGCCACCCTCTCGGTGAGCGCCCGGGCCGCGTCGTGGGTCGCGGCGTACTCCCGCTGCGACTGGTAGTAGCGGTTCTGCACGAGAAAGGTGGTGCTCACCAGCATCAACACGACGCCCGAGAGGGTCAGGGCGACGAGAGTCTCGACCATCGAGAAGCCCGAGCGCGTGATCACCAGGTCTCGGACGTGTAGGAGGTGAGCGCGTGGGAAGGTCCCTGCCCCGAGCTCGGCGCGAGCGACACGTCGATCCGCTTGAGGAGCGGCGTGACGAGCGTGACCGTCACGGTGCATTGATAGGCCGCGCCCTGGACCGTGAGCGTCTCCGTCGACGTGCCCGGTGCGACCGAGGCGAAGGGCTCGGCCTCGAGCGAATCGACCCGCTCGTTCGCGATCACCACGAGCTGCGACGACAGCCCGGCCCAGCGCATGCGGGTGCCCAGGGCTCCGCTCACCTGGATGACCATCAGGACCCCCACCGAGAAGATCATGAGCGCGCCCACGACCTCGATGAGCGTGAAGCCCAGCACGGGGCGCGCGGACGCACACGCAGAGGGGCTCAAGTCCGATCGATCTTCGAAGCTCCCATACTGTTGAACGATACTCTGTAGGTCACGGCCCCGGAAGAAAATCGGGCCACGCCCAAGGGGCCCCCCGCCCCGCTCAGGTCGGCCACTCCCCGTCTGTCGAAGACGACCGAGTCTCCCACGATATCCAGCGCGATGGCCGTGAGGTCGATGTCGGCGTTCAAGCCGAACCGGCGGCGCGCGAGCTCCGTCGCGCCCCCTCCGGTCTGCACGGCGTACCAGCGGCTGGCCTCGTTGAAGCGGATCACGACCCGGTCGCGCGAGCGGATTGCGGAGGCGCGGGCGAGCGTGAGGTCCTGGGCGAAGACCTGGGCGGCGCGCTGGGCGTTCGTGCGCTGGAAGTAGCCCGTGAAAGAGAGGAGCGCGAAGGTCAGGCCGATCGCCACGATCGTCAGCACGACCAGGAGTTCGATGAGGGTGAAGCCCCGGAGGCTCGGCCGGCCGCCCCGGCTCATCGTCGGCGCTCCGGACCTGCGTGGCGGGCGATCCGGTCCGCGAGCGTCGACAGCTCACGGACGGCCACGGACAGGGCGGGCAGGCCGACGGAGTCGTCGGCCTTCAGCTCCGTGACGACGCCGCGGAAACGCTCCAGATCCCGCGGGCGCAGGAGCGCGACGAAGCTGCTCGCTCCTGCACTCTCCGCCTGTGGAGAGTCCAAGACCACGCCGACGACGAGCTTCCGGTGCGCCCTGGAGAGGTCCTCCGAGAGCACCTGGGCCGCGCGGTGCTCCCACTGCCCCCCCTGGGCGGCGGCGAAGGTCCGCCGCCTGAGCCACGGCACGTGGAAGATGTCCGAGGCCTGGTAGTACGCGTGTGCGGTGACCATGGGGTCGGCGCCCGTGTCGCGGGCGATCTCGAGGATCTCCAGCAACTGATCGAGAAACCGCAGCGTGATGAGACGCTGGGAGAACGACTCGTCCGCTCCCACGGCACGGATCTCGCGGACCCGCGCCTCGAAGAGCTCGCGCTCCTCCCCGGCGACGAAGTCGGTGAACGCGTCCCGGAGGAGGGCCAGCCCCTCCAGGTGACGGCCGACGATCTGGGCCGGCGAGGCCTCGGGCTCGACGTTTCTCAGCACCCAGCGCGTCGTGCGCTCGAGCACGCGCCCGAGACCGAGCAGCCACCGGTACATCTGGCTCGCGGCGATCGTCGTCTGCTCACTCATCTGACTCAGAAGGGCGCGGTGGTCGGCGAGCCGCGATGCGACGAGCCAGGCCCTGGCCACCTGTTCGGCTCCCGAGCCGGTGTCGCGCGTGAGCCGGTACACGAACGCCGAGCCCATGAGGTCGACCAGGTCGTTGGCGAGCTGGCCCGCGATGATCTCCCGGCGCAGGCGGTGTCGCGTCAGATGCTCTCGCCCCGCGGCCGCGACGGCAGCTGGCGGGAAGTAGCCGACGAGGTAGCTCTCGGTGACCGGATCGTCCGGAAGCGAGCTCTTCAGCAGCTCGAGCTTGAGCGCCAGCTTAGCGTAGGCGAGCAGCACGCAGAGCTCGGGCCGCACGAGCGACTGACCATCCTCGGCGCGCTCGGCGAGGACGTCCCGTGACGGCAGCCCTGCGGCGACACGATCGAGATCCCCGGCCTTCTCGAGGGCGAACATCAGGTCGCGGAAGTCGTTCGCGGACTCACCCGAGCGCTGCTCGTCGAGGGAGATGGCGAGACTCTGCGAGCGGTTGTTCTGGAGCACGAGGTCGGCGACCGACTCCGTAAGGTCTTCGAGCAGCTTGTTGCGGCGGTCGCCCTCCATCGCCCCCGCCGCCACCGCCGGGGACATGAGGATCTTGAGGTTGACCTCGTGATCCGACATGTCGACGCCGCCGCTGTTGTCGATCGCGTCGGTGTTGATGCGACCTCCGCGTAGCGCGTACTCCACCCGCGCCCGCTGCGTAAATCCGAGGTTGCCTCCCTCTCCCGCGACGCGGCAGCGGAGGTCGCTCACGCTCACACGCACCGAGTCGTTGGTCGGGTCGGACGCGTCGGCGTGCGTTTCCGACGTGGCCTT
Organism: Longimicrobiales bacterium; assembly: GCA_041579355.1. Classification (GTDB taxonomy): domain Bacteria; phylum Gemmatimonadota; class Gemmatimonadetes; order Longimicrobiales; family Gaopeijiaceae; genus UBA2982. The sequence goes on from JBFGFY010000048.1 coordinate 2,754, forward strand.
CACATAGGTGCCGATGCCCCCGTTCCAGAGCAGCTCCGCCGGCGCGCTGAGCACGGCCCGGATCAGAGACTCGCCGTCCAGCTTCCGCGCTCCCCCGTCGAGGCTCAGAGCGCGCACGGCCTCCGGCGTGAGCTCGACCTCCTTGGCGCCACGCGGAACGATCATCCCGCCGCGGCTCAGGGCCTTGCGGTCGTAGTCGTCCCAGCTGGAGCGACCGAGCGCGAAGAGCCTCCTGCGCTCCGCGAAGGACGTCGCCGGATCCGGATCGGGATCGATGAAGACGTGCCGATGGTCGAACGCCGCCACGAGACGGATCTGCTCGGAGAGCAGCATACCGTTCCCGAACACGTCGCCGCTCATGTCGCCGATGCCGATCACCGTGAACGGCTCCGATTGGATGTCCTTGCCCTGCTCCGAGAAATGCCGCTTCACGCACTCCCAGGCGCCGCGAGCGGTGATGCCGACCGCCTTGTGGTCGTACCCGAACGAACCTCCCGACGCGAACGCGTCGCCCAGCCAGAAGTCGTATTCGGCCGCGACCGCGTTCGCGAGGTCGGAGAAGGTCGCCGTGCCCTTGTCGGCCGCGACCACCAGATACGGGTCGGGTGGGTCGTGTGCGACCACGTCTCGCGGCGGCAGAGTCCGGCCACCCGCGAGGTTGTCGGTGAGGTCCAGGAGGCCTCGCATGAGCGTCTGGTACTGCTGCTTGGCCTCCGCGAAGCGCTCCTCGGGGTCCGGGGACATGCGCCGGGTGATGAAGCCGCCCTTCGAGCCGCCGGGAACGATGACGGCGTTCTTGACCATCTGCGTCTTCACCAGGCCGAGCACTTCCTTACGGAAATCGTCGGGACGGTCGCTCCAACGAATGCCGCCGCGCGCCACCTTCGAGCCCCTGAGGTGCACGCCCTCCATACGTGAGGAATGCACCCAGACCTCGTAGAGTAGCTCGGTCAGCCGTGCGCGCTCGAGGTCGCCCACGAGGAACTTGAAGGAGATGTACGGCACGCCGCCCGAGCGCAGGCTCGGGGTCCGCCCTCCCCGCCGGTAGTAGTTGGTGCGGACGCTCGCGACGATGAGATCCTCGAGCCTCCGCAAGGCCCGGTCGTCGGCGAGCAGCGTGACGCCGCCGAGAGAAGCGTGGAAGGCCTCGCGGACATCCGCCGCTACGTGCGTCCGGGCCTCCGGCGGCTCTGCCGACGGCGAGAACTTGGTCGCGAAGAGATCGAAGAGCTCCTTGGCGATCCCCGGATACTTGACGAGCGCGGACGGCAGTGCCGTGCGGCTCGGCACCGCACCTACTTGGAAAGCGTAGGCCGAGAGCGCCCGCATGACGTCGACCTCCCGCCAGTGCAGCCCGGCTTCCAGGACGAGCGCGTTCAGCGGGTCGCTCGCCACGTCACCCGCCCGGGCCGCCAGCAGGGTCTCGGAGAGAAGCTGGCCACGGTCCTCGATGTCGAGCTGCGCCCCCCGGCGGTCCTGCACCGCAAAGACGTAGATGGTCGCCCCGACCACACCGTGCTCGGTGACCTCGTACGGCTTCATCGCCAGCACGCGCAGCCCGAGGTTGTCGAGGATAGGCATGAAGTCCGAGAGAACGAGGCGCGAGCCGCGCAGAAAGAGCTTCAGCTCGGTCGCGTGCTCTACCCCCGCCACGAGGACCGAAGCGGGCCGGTTGGCCAGCGCCACCGACACCTCCCGTCCCTCCGAGTGCATCGCCTCGAGCTCGAGGATGTCGACCACGGCCACGTCCGGATCGGTGGCGGCCTGATACTCGAGGCTGAGCGCCTCTCCGTACTCGAGCGCGAGCTCTCGGGCGACCTCTGCTCGGCGAACGCGACCCAATCCTTCCTCGACGAGGTCGGCCCACGTGCGAATCAGCTGCGCGACCGTGAGCTCGAGGTCGAGCGGGTCGATCTCGCGCAGCTTCCCGTTCGGCGCGGCCAGGAAGAAGTGGAGGCGCGCCTGGTCTCCCTCTCCGAGCGCGAGGTGGTAATTGAGCACCTCGCCCTCGAAGGCCTCGACGAGCGCGGCTTCGATCTCCTTGCGTACCTCACCCGAGAACCGGTCGCGGGGCAGGATCACCATGACGGAGAGCCCCCTGGCGAGCGGATCGTCGCGGAGGCTGACCCGCACGTCGTCCGTGCTGTACGAGGTCAGGACCGTGCTCACGTCCTCGGCGATCTCCTCGGTCGAGGAGCCGAACAGCTCCTCCCTCGGCAGGGAGTTGAAGATCGTGATGATCGCCTTGTAGTCGTGCGAGCCGCGGCGCACCCTGGCAGCCTCGAGGATCCGCGCGAGCTTCCTCCGCAGGATCGGAATGTTCTCTGCGGCTTCGGCGTACGCCTTCGACGTGAAGAGGCCGAGGAAGCGGTGCTCTCCGACCGTGCGCCCGGACTCGTCGAGCTTCTTGAGCCCGATGTAATCCATGCGCGCCCTTCGGTGGACCGTGGACTCCGCGTTGGTCTTCGAGATGATCAGGAGTGGCCCGTGCTCTGCGATCGAGCGGATTCCGACGGGCAGCCGCGAGAGCGGTACCGGCTCGGCGAAGCGCGAGCGCCCCTCGTTGCGAAGCACGCCGAGCCCCGACCCCGGCTCGACGACCACGCACCGCTCGCCGGCCTCGTTGTCGACCAGGTCATAGGCGCGGTATCCCAGGAAGACGAAGCCACCGTCCCGGAGCCAGCGCAGGAAGTCCTGGACCTCCCCGAGCTCCTCGGCCCGATCGGGCTCCGTCTCCGCGTGGCGGGCGAGATCGGCCGCCACCTCACTGACCACGTCCAGCATCGGCTGGAAGTCGTCCGTCGCGCGCACCACGTCCTGGAGTCGCCGGCAGACCTCCGCCTCCAAAAAGTCGAGCGTCTCCGCATCCGTCACCTGCTCGATCTCGCAGTGGACGATCGACTCCTTCGAGCCCGCATCGGACGGAGGACGAACGGCGCTGATGTTCCCCTCCGCGTCGCGGTCGACGTCGAGGAGCGGGTAAACCATGTGCTCGATCGCGAGCCCTTGGCTGTGCAGGAACTCCCGGATCGTGTCGACGATGAAGGGACGCTCGCTCACGTTGGCGCGCACCACCGTGATCGGCGCGGACCACCCTTCCGTCGCTGCGGTCGGATTCAGCACGGCGACGTCGACCCGATCGGGACGCGAGCGGTCCAGAAACGAGAAGGTCGCGTGCGTGAGGGCAGCCAAGTCGGTCGCGCTGCGGCTCCGCAGGAAGGCCTCCGACGCACGGCCCAAAAAGATCGCCGCGAAGTCGAGTAGAGCCGGACTCGGGCGCTCTGCGCGCCCCTCCAGCTCGCGCCGGACGGCGTCCAGGTGCGGCGATTGATCCCGGAGCCGGCGTCGAGCCGTTTCCGTGGTTTTGCTCATCGGGAGCGGGCGCTTGGGCGGGCGCGCACCGTTACGCGCGCGGAAGATCTCGGCCTCGGGGCCGATGCTTGAACGTTATGTGAGAAGGCTCCGACGGGGAACCTCGGCGTGCCGCTGCCGATGAGCGTTTTTCGCGAATTCCCTGGCCCCTCTCATTCATCTACTTTGGCACATGCGATTCGTGCATGTCGCCGACGTCCACCTGGACACGTCGTTCGCGGGCCGTTCGGAAGCGGTGCGGCGGCGACTGCGAGAGGCGTCGCGGGAGGCCTTCCGTCGAGCGGTCGACCTCGCGATCCGCGAGGACGTGCACGCCTTTCTGATCGCCGGCGACCTCTTCGACGGTGAGCGGCTTTCCTTCCAGACCGAGCGCTTCCTCCTCGAGCAGGCCGGGCGCCTCGGGGACCACGGAATCACGGTCGTCTACGCTTCCGGAAACCACGATCCGGGGGCTCCCGGGAGGGGGCCCAGACCGCTGGCCTGGCCCGCGAACGTGCGTGTGGCACACGACGCGACACCGAGCCGCTTCCTGGTCTCGGACGCGACTGGGCAACCCGTCGGCTATGTGACGACGATCGGCCACGAGACCCCCGCCGAGTCGCGTGACCTGTCGAGGCTCCTGCCGAGACCGACGGGGGAGCTCCCCGAGGTCGGGCTGCTGCACACGCAGGTGCATTCGTCCCTCGGTGCCGACGAGCACCACCCGTACGCACCCTCCGAGCTGAGCTTCCTATTGCGGGCCGGCTACGACTATTGGGCTCTCGGTCACGTGCACGTGCGCCAGATGCTCAGCGACGATCCGCCCATCTGGTACGCCGGAAGCCTCCAGGGCCGAACGCACGCCGACCGCGGCGAGCGCGGCGCGCTCCTCGTGGACCTCTCCGACCGCGACGCGCCCGCGGTCTCCTTTCGACCACTCGCTTGGGTTCGCTGGGAGACCGTCGAGGTGGACCGCATCGAGGGCGTCACCTCGCTGGACGAGCTGGAGCGCCAGATCCAGCTCGCTTGGAGCGGCGAGCGCACCGGCGACCCGGGAGTCAGCGGGACCGAGTGGATGGTGCGCGTCGTCCTGCGCGGACCGTGCCCGCTGTGGCCGGAGCTCCGGACCGAAGAGGATCGTGCGGTCCTGTGCCGGGAGCTGGCGGAGCTACTGGGCGCGCTCGAGGTCACCGTGCTCACGGACGCGGTCCACCCCGTCCTGTCTCTCGACGAGCACCGGCTGCGGGTGGATGTGCTCGGAGAAGCGCTCCGCCTGGTGCGTCGAGTCGAGGTGGGGCAGGCGCACCTGGGCGATCTCGACCCTAGCGAGCTCGCCGGCCTGACCACGGACGACCCCACGGTGGTCGAGCACTACGTAAAGGAGCTTCTGCGCGACACTGGGGGCGAGATCGCGGCCCTGCTGCTCGAGGAGCCGGGGGCGTGAAGTTCGACCGAATCGAGATCGAGGGCTTCGGCCGCCTGCGTGCGCTCGACACCGGCCCCTCCCCGTTGGGGTCCCTCATCGTCGTGCTCGGCCCCAACGAGGCGGGCAAGTCGACTCTGTTCACGTTCCTTACGACGGCACTCTACGGCTTCCACCCCGCCACGGGGGAGCGGAACCCGCACGTTCCGTGGAGCGCCGAGGACGCCGCGGGCCGTGTGTGGATCCGGCTCGACGGGGGTAGTTGCGCGGAAGTCGAGCGCCGCCTCCGCGCCCAGCCATCGGCCCGCCTCACGGTGGACGCCAGCTCCAGCGACATCCGGAATCAGCCGCTCCCCTGGGTCGAGCACGTTCCCCGCACGGTGTTCCGGCAGGTATTCGCGCTCACGCTCGCGGACCTCGCCAACCTGGACTCGGAGACGTGGGCGCGCATCCAGGACAAAGTCGTGGGCACCATGGGCGCCTCGGACCTCCGGTCGGCCCGCGCCGTCGCGGAAGGGCTGGAGCGGGAGGCGGGTGAGATCTGGCGCCCGACACGGCGTGGCAACCAACGGCTTCGGGATCTCCAGACGCGTGGCCGCGACCTCCGGGCACGGCGGTCCGCAGCGCAGGAGAGGGACGCCCGCATCCGTCTTCTCGTCGACGAGCGCGAGCGCCTGCTCGAGAGCCTGCGCGTGGCCCGAGAGCAGCGACAGCGCGACCGGTTGGCGCTGGAGCGAGCCCAGTCGCTATTCCCGCTGCGGCAGCGACTCGAGCGGATCGAAGCGCTGCGACGGCAGGGCGGTGACCGGAGCGCACTCCGTGACCTGCCGGCCGATCCGTCGGGACGACTCAACGAGCTGGAGGAGGAGCGGGCTCGTTTGCTGAAGCGAGTCGGAGCGTTGGATGCCGCGCTCGCCGAGCGCCGAGGCGACCTGGAAGCCTTCGGGGGGCGCGAGCGGGCCCTGCTCGCGGCTAGGGAGGACGTGGCGAGACTCGTCACCCGCGCCGCTGCGAGCGGCTCCGAGCGGGCCCGGGCGGGCGAACTCGAGCGCGAGCTGGCGACGACGGAGGAGGAGCTGGACGCCGTCGCGGCCGTGCTCCTCGAACGCCCGTGGCGCGAAGTGCCGGCCTCGAGCATCGAAGCCGTCTCGGTCGATCTACTGCGTGACCGGATCGCGCAGGAACGTGTGCGGCGGCCGCTTGCGGCCGCCGCCCCGGCCGACGCCTCCCCTGCGTGGGTCGGGCCGGCCGCCTTGGCAATCGGGCTCGTCGGCCTCGTGGCGGGAGCCGTCGCCCGCATCCTGACCCTCACCGCAGTCGGGGCCGCGCTCGCCGCGTTCGGGCTCACACGCCTACTCGGGGCACGCACCGTGAGGGCCCCGAGGAAGCCGGCCCCCGTGAGTCCCCAAGAAACGGCGGCCGAAGAGGTCCGGGAGCTCGTGGCGCACCTGCCTGTGAAGCCCCAGCAGGTCAATCCGCCCAGTGATGCGCTCCCTGGAGCGATCGCCCGCATGCAGTCGCTCCTTCGCGATCGGGCCGACCGGAGCGGAGCACTCGAGACCCTGCGCGCGCGCTTGGCGACCGTCGACCGAGACACGCGCCGCCTCGCGGTCGACCTCGGTCTGGACGAGCCCGAGGCTTCCGCAGAATTGCTCGCCGCGCGCCTCGACACCGCGGTGCGCGACGCCGAGCGGGCCCGTATGGCAGCCGATGCGGCCGAGAGGGAGGTCCGTAAGCTCACCGAGGAGCGGTCCGCGGTCCAGCGGGCGCTTTCGGGACTCGCTCCCGAGATCGAGGCCCTGGGCGCGGCGGGCCGCGCCCTCGAGCCCCGCGATCCCATGGTCGGCCTGCGCGCAGCCCGTGAGCGACTGGACGCGCACCGGCGGGCGGACGAGCTGCGCGAGGAGCTCGAGCGTGTGCATCCCGACCTGGCGGAGCTCGAGCAACGCCTCGCCGCCGAGCGGGGCAATCCGGGCTCATGGACTCTCGACGACGAACAGCTCGCGCTGACCCGGGCTCGGCTCGAGGCCCTCGAGGAGGAGATCGAGCGCCTCGTGAAGCAGGCGGAGTCGCTGGCCCGCGACGTCGAGTACCTGCGCGAGCGCGAGACGGTCGACTCGGTGGACAGCGAGATCGTGAGTCTACGTGAGGAGGAAGCGGCGCTCGTGCGTCTGCGAGACCGTAAATGGGTGATCGCGAAGCTGCTCCGTGAGGCGGATCGGCGCTTCCGCGAGGAGCACCAGCCCGATCTGCTCCGCCGCGCCAGCTCGTACCTGCAGCACCTCACGGGTGGGCGCTACTCACGTCTCGTGGTGGACGAGCGGGAGGGCGCCGACCTCTTCCAGGTCGTCGGCCCTGGGCTGCCCGCTCCGGTCCCGCTCGCCCCTCCGGTCTCCACCGGAACGCTCGAGCAGGCCTACCTGAGCCTCCGTCTCGCGATCGTCGACCATCTGGACCAGGGCGGAGAGCGGCTTCCGCTCTTCATCGACGAGGTGTTCGTCAACTGGGACCGGACCCGACGCTCCCTGGGGCTCGAGGTCGTCGCAAGCGTCGCTCGGACACGCCAGGTCTTCGTCTTCACCTGCCACGAGAGCCTCGCTCGCGACCTGGAAACGCGCGGGGCGCGCGTCCTCTCGCTCACGGCTGACTGACCCGTGAGCGAACCCCGCGATCCTCTGCCCCTCCACGTCGAGACGCTGGGGCGCGAGCCCGGACCAGAGGTGGAGACGTTTCTCCTCGTCCATGGATTCGCGGGCTGCACGTTCAGCTGGAGGTACTGGGCGCCGCGCCTAGCGGATCGAGGCCACGTCGTCCTGGTCGACATGAAGGGCTTCGGTCGCGCGCCCAAGCCCGCCGACGGCCGCTACGGTCCGGCGCATCACGCCCAGCTCCTGCTCCGCCTCGTGCGCGAGCGCGACCTGCGCCGCCTCACACTCGTGGGCCACTCCCTGGGGGGCGGGGTGGCCCTGCTCACCTCGCTCGGACTGCTCGACGAGGGCGAGGCACGACTGGAGCGGCTCGTGATCGTCGCCGGAGCGGCGTACGAGCAACGACTCCCACCGTTCGTCAGGCTCGCCGAGCACCCCTCCCTCAGCACGTTGCTCTTCCGTGTCGCCAGCGCGCGCCTGGTGGTCCGCCTGGTTCTCGCCGCGATCGTTCACGATCGGTCTCGAGTGACCGAAGAGCAGGTTCGCGGCTACGCCACTCCTTTGGAGACGCCGGAGGCCGTGCGGGCCATGATCGATTCGGGGCGCCAGATCGTGCCTCCCGACCTCGAGGAGCTCACGTCGCGCTACCCCACGATCCGCGTACCGACGCTCCTGCTCTGGGGCCGCGGAGACCGGGTCGTCCCGCTCTGGGTGGGCGAGCGCCTCGCGACCGATCTGCCGGGGGCGCGCCTGCACGTGCTCGAGCGCTGCGGGCACCTCCCGGCGGAGGAATTACCGGACGAGTCGTGGCGCGTCCTCGAGCGGTTCCTGGCCGAGTCCGGTAGCTCCGTGGCCGGCCGCCCCTCGCAGAAGCGCTTCTAGCGCTCCCATCCGCCACACTCGAGCACGGGCAGGGGCGGGTACCGGCGGTATTCGCGGTCCGTCCTCGACCGCTCGCACAGCACGAAGCGTGACCCCTTCCCGCTCACGATCACACGCATGTGACGACACGACGCACAGAGCCCCACGTCACGGGCGGACACGGCGGCCTCGCTCCCCGGGCGGCTCGCGGTGCCGTCGGACTCCGTCCCGGAGTCGCTCAACTCCGTACTCCGATGAAGCCCACCTGGCGCCCGTGGTCGCCACCCCGGTGAGAGAAGAGACTACTCGCCGTGCACCGCGTGCAGTGAGTGGAGACGCTCAAACGCTTGGCGCTCACACCGTAGGATAGAGCTCGCGCAGCCAAGACGCCGCGCAGGTCGATCGGCGTTGGTCGACTGGGAAGCGGTCTGCCCAGCGCCGCGTGTACCTCGGGTCCAACCTCATAGCATGCACCACATATGGACGGACCGAGGTGCACGTCGAACTCGGCGATCGCGTCCTCGGCACGGGCCCTCACCTCCTCGAGTCCCCGCTCCAGGATCCCAGCCGCGGCGCCTCTCCACCCTGCGTGCAACGCGGCTACGGTGCGCGAGCGCGGAGCCACGATGAAGACGGGGACGCAATCAGCAACCGAAACGGTCAGCAACAAGCCCGGGCTGCGGGTCACGTGGCCGTCACAGGGCTCGACCAGCAGCAGACCTGGTGGCGCCTCGTCATGGAAGCGTACGTGGTCTTCGTGTGGCTGCCGGGCGTGCACCGCCGACGTGGCGCCCGTGCGGTTCAGCAGACGCCTCCAGTTCTCTCGGACGGCCGCCTCGGACGAGCCGTCGCTGAAGAGCCCGAGATCGAGAGGTCGCTCTCGGGCGCCGCGGGTGGTCGTGCCCTGTAGCAGCCAAGCGTAGGCTGAGCCCCACGCCTGATGAACCAGGGCCCCGACGTCGCTGTCGAAGACCTCCTGCACGGGCATCCACCGTGTCTCGGTCTCTGCGCTCACGCCGCATGCTACCCGAAGGGCGCCTGCGCCGGCAAACCTCCGGCCGCCTCCACACTCCTGCCGCATGCCCAAATGCGGTACGTTTGGGGCTGATGAGTGACGACACGCTCTTCGACAGTCAGAACGCCGCGTACGCCCAGGCGATGTACGAGGAGTACGCGCGGAATCCGGACGCCGTGCCGCCGGAGTGGCGCCGCCTGTTCAAGGACGACGGTGCCGCCGCCCTCGAGCAGGGGTTACTGATCCCCGAGCAGCTCGACGGCGCGCGGGCCGCGAAGGCGTCGACCACCTCCGCTCCCCGCCCCGCGGCGGTCGAGCGTCCCCCCGCTGCGCCAGCTGCGAAGCCTGCTCCCGCCGCGGCGGCCCCGGCCGCCGAGGGGCCACCCCCACCCGCAGCGGCGCCGGCCAAGGCCGCCGCGAGCCCGACGAAGGAAGTCACGGCCGAGGCGCACGAACACCTCCGCAGGGCGCTTCCTGCGGTGTCCCGCGCCACCGCGCTCGTGCAGGCCTTCCGCGACCATGGGCACCAGCTGGCGAAGATCGATCCGCTCGGCTCCAAGCCCCAGGGTCACCCTCAGCTGAGCCCGGCCTTCTTCGGAACGTCCATGGAGGAGCTGAGCGGGTTGCCGGCCACACTCGTCATCGACGACGCCGAAGAAGGCATGTCCGTCGCGGACGCGCTCACGGAGCTCGGCAGCATCTACGCGGGCTCGATCGGCTATGAGTTCGAGCACCTGGACGACCATGTGAAGGTCGACTGGCTCTGGGATCAGGTCGAGGCGAGCACCCACTTCCCCGCGCTCCCCGAAGGCGAGAAGCGGGCGCTGCTCAAGCGGATCTGCGAGGTCGAGGGCCTCGAGCAGTTCCTCCACAGGGCGTATCTGGGCCAGAAGCGGTTCTCCCTCGAGGGGACCGACATGCTCGTGCCCATGCTCGACCTCGTCATCGAAGAGATCGCCAAGGCGGGGGGGCGGGAGCTCGTGCTGGGGATGGCCCACAGGGGGCGCCTGAACGTGCTCACACACACGGTCGGGGTCTCGTACGGCGAGCTCCTGGCCGAGTTCGAAGGACCCGCCTATCGCGGTAGCCAGCTCCACGTCGCCGGCACCGGTGACGTGAAGTACCACCACGGCGCGCGCGGGACCCGCGAGCTGGAGGGCGTGGGTCGGGTGCGCATCACCCTGGCGCCGAACCCGAGCCACCTCGAGTTCGTGAATCCCGTGGTGATGGGGTGGGCACGCTCGCGACAGTTCGACCGGAGCGGCCGGGACGTCGAGCCCGACTGCGACGCCGTGGTGCCACTCCTGATCCACGGCGATGCCGCTTTCGCGGCCGAGGGCGTCGTGGCCGAGACGCTCAACATGACCCGCCTGCGTGGCTATCACGTGGGCGGGACCCTGCACATCATCGTGAACAACCAGGTCGGGTTCACGACGGATCCTCGCGACGGCCGCTCCACCTTCTACGCGAGCGACCTCGCCAAGGGATACGGCATCCCGGTCGTGCACGTGAACGCGGACGACCCGGAAGCGTGCTTGGCGGCCGTGCGGCTCGCGACCGAGTACCGCCACCGATTCCGCGACGATTTCGTGATCGACCTGGTGGGTTACCGCAGGCACGGGCACAACGAAGGCGACGAGCCGGCGTACACCCAGCCCCGTAAGTACGCGACCATCGCGAAGCACCCTACCGTCGGCGAGATCTACGCCAAGCAGCTCGTCGAGGCCGGCATCGCCACGGACGAGGACGTGACGGAGATGCGCGAAGCCATCACCGAAGCTCTGCGCGAGGTTCAGGATGACATCCGCGACTACGAGCCCGTCGACGACTCTCGGCCGAGCGACGACCGCGAAACGCCGGTCGTCCCAGAGAACACCGGTGTCCCCTTCGAAGCGCTCGAGCGCATCAACGCGGCCACGGTCCAGGTACCCGACGGCTTCTCTCCCCACCCGAAGCTGTGGCGTCAGCTGGCGAAGCGGGCGAGCGAATTCTCCCCCAATCGGGAGATCGACTGGGGACACGCGGAGACGCTCGCCTTCGGTAGCCTCTTGCTCGAGGGGATCCCGATCCGCCTCTCCGGCCAGGACAGCCAGCGTGGCACGTTCAGCCAGCGGCACCTAGTGCTCCACGACGCCGAGACCGGCCGTCAGTTCGTCCCCCTGAAGCAGCTCGCGGACACGCGCCTCGAGGTGTACAACTCGCCCCTCACCGAGACCGCGGTGCTCGGCTTCGAGTACGGCTACTCCGTTGGCGCGGATTCCGAGGTCGTGATCTGGGAGGCGCAGTTCGGCGACTTCGTCAACGTCGCACAGCCCATCATCGACCAGTTCCTCTCGTCGGGGCGCACGAAGTGGGGACAGTACTCACGGCTCGTACTCCTGCTGCCACACGGATACGAGGGGCAAGGGCCCGAGCACTCGAGCGCTCGACTGGAGCGATTCCTGCAGCTGTGCGCCGAGGACAACATCCGGGTCGCCTACCCGACGACACCAGCGCAGCATTTCCACCTGCTCCGCCGCCAGGCGCACCGGAGGCCGGAGCGCCCGATGATCGTCATGACCCCGAAGAGCCTGCTCCGGCTCCCCGCCGCAACGTCGAGCGTGGTCGATCTCGTGAACGGTGGCTTCGAGCACATCTTGCCCGACCCGACCGTCGAGGACGACGGCAAGATCACCCGACTCGTTCTCTGCTCGGGCAAGATCTACTACGACCTCGCGAGCCACGTCCGGCGCGCGGAGGCCGGGGACACCGCGGTGGCGCGCGTCGAGCTCCTCTATCCCTTCCCGGCCGAGGCGGTCGGCGAGCTGGTGGGTCGCTATCCGAGCCTGCGCGAGGTCGTCTGGGCGCAGGAGGAGCCCCGCAACATGGGCGCTCTCACCTACATCGGGCCGCGCCTGAGGGCTGTGGTGCCGAGGAAGATCCCGCTCTCGTACGTCGCGCGCCCGGAGCGCGCCAGCCCTGCGGAGGGCAGGTCCAAGGACCACGTGAAGCAGCAGGAAGCACTGGTGGTCGAGGCCCTCGGCTTCACGGACGCACCCAAGGGCGACGACTGACCCATCGCCGTCGCCTCGTCGACGGCGGCCCCGCGCCGCTCACCAGGCGAGCAGGATCTTCCCGAAGTTCCGGTTCTCCTCCATGTAGCGATGCGCGTCCGAGGCCTCCGCGGCCGGGAAGACGCGGTCGACTACCGTCCGGAGCTCGCCAGCGGAGAACCCGGGCAGCACGTCCTCGGCGAACGCGCGAGCGAGCTCCTCCTTCTCGGCGAGCGGCCGCGCGCGCAGGACGGTCCCCCGGATCGAGGCCCGGCGGCCCATGAGGCCGCGCAAGCTGATCGTCGCGTCACTGCCCCCCGGCACACCGACGACGATGTGCCGGCCGCGCTCGGCGATTACGCGCTGATTGCCCTCCAGGTAGGGGCCACCGACGAGGTCGAGGATGACGTCGACCCCCCGCCCGTCTGTGCGCTCGAGCACACGCTCGGGCCAATCTGCGTCCGCCAGCACACCCTCCTCGAGCCCGACCTCGCGCGCACGCTCCAGCTTCTCCGGGGTGCGGGACGTGCCGAGTACACGCGCGCCGGCCCGCCGCGCGAGCTGCACCGCGGCGGTTCCCACGCCACTTCCCACCGCGTGCACGAGAAGAGTCTCCCCGGCGCCGAGCCCCTCCTGGAGGAACGCCGCGTCGAAGGCGGTCATGTAGACCTCGGGGATCGCACCGGCGTCGGCAGGGTCCATCCCGACCGGAACACCGACGAGCGTAGACGCAGGGCTCAGCGCGTACTCCGCATACCCTCCGCCGCCGAGAATGCCCATGACGGAGTCCCCGACCGTCCAGCGCGTCACCCCTTCCCCCACCGCGTCCACCGTGCCTGCGAGCTCGAGGCCCGGAATGTCCTTCGGATACCCGGGCGGGACGGGGTAGCGTCCTCGCCGCTGGAGCAGGTCGGCCCGATTGAGTCCGGAAGTCGCCACTCGGACGCGCACCTCGCCGCGACCCGGTTCTGGAACAGGGACCTGCACCAGCTCCAGCACCTCCGGTCCACCCGGCTCGCGGATCACCACTGCGCGCATCTGGTCGCTCACGGACGCTCCTTCGCTCCTTGGTCGTTTGCCGTGTCGGCCCCAGTGTAGTCCTTCCCCCAAGCCCAAACTACCTTGCGCGTCCCATGCAACTCCCTTTCGCCCTGGAGCGTCCGCTCGTCTTCTTCGACCTCGAGACCACCGGTCTCGACTTCAAGAACGACCGCATCATCGAGCTGGCGTTCATCAAGGTGACGCCCCAGGGTGACGTGCTCGAGCGCGAGCGCCGCTTCAATCCCGGTATCCCGATCCCCCCGGAGGCGACGGCGGTGCACGGGATCACCGATGCGGACGTGGCGCACGAACACCCCTTCTGCCGCACCGCCAAGAGCCTGGTCGAGACGCTCGAGGGTTGCGACCTGGCCGGCTTCAACGTGCGGCGCTTCGACCTACGGATGCTCGTGGAGGAGCTGAAGCGCTGCGGAATCGAGTTCTCGCTGGAGGGGCGCCGCATCCTCGACGTCCAGACGATCTTCCACCGCGAGGAGCCGCGTGACCTGACGGCAGCGGCGCGCTTCTATCTGGACCGGGACCACGAGGAAGCGCACACCGCACTAGGGGACATACGGACATCGGCCGCCGTGCTCGGGGCGCAGCTTCGCCGCTACACGCACCTACCCCGCGACCTGGACGGGCTCCACGCCTACTGCGACGAGTACGCGCCGCTGCGTACGGAGCTCGACCGCTGGTTCGGGGACGGTCCGGACGGGCGGGTTTTCCGGCGCGGCCGGCACCGGGGGCAAACGTTGGCGGCCGTCGCCCGCGAGGCGCCCGACTACCTGCGCTGGATGCTCGGAGCTGACGACATGGACGAGGAGGTCCTCCGCGTCGTTCGCGAGGCACTCGTCGGCGATGCACCACCCGAGCCGCCGTTCTCGCCGGAGGAGCGAGGGTCGTGACGGCGGTCGTCGCCGCAGCGTCCCCGTGGCGGCGGCACGGGACCGGGCGATCCGAGGCGGCGATCACCTTGGCGATGTACCGCCGTCGTTAGAGCTTCAGGCCGACGTCCAGGCACTGCGTAGCGATCGAGGCGCTCATCCCTGTTCGAGCAAGCGAGAAGGGAAGGTCGATGAAGTTCCGTCTTCGGTTCATGGTCGTCGTGGGGACCCTCGCCACTGCAGGGGCGTGTGGCAGCCAGGAAGTCGAGCCGCCGCCAGAGCGATCCTCTCCCCTGGGCGTGTACGGGGTCGCGCCCGCCGCGGTGGGCGGGACGCCTTCCGTGATCACGCTCATGCCCGCGGTCCCGCCCACGGGCGGCGGCACCGAAGGGGGTGACCTTCCAACCATCGACCAGCTCGGGCTCGTGTTCACGCCGACGACCCTCGTCGCGCGCGTGGGTGATACCGTCGTGTTCACGAACAGTGAGACGATCAACCACAACGTGCACGTGACCTTCACTGACAGCGACTCGACGGTCCTCAACGTCGAGACCGATCCGGGCGCACGGGCCGAGTTCATATTCGACATTCCCGGAGGCTACGACGTCACCTGCGACCACCACCCCGGGATGCGCGCCTTCATCTACGCGACGGATGCTCCCTACACCGTGTTCGCCGACAACGCAGGCGCCTTCGTGATCCCCGACGTGCCGCCCGGCCGCTATGCGCTGGAGGTCTGGAGCGTGGACCCCGGCCTGCGCACGCGCCGCGACGTCGAGGTGAGCGGCCCGAGCACCGAAGTCTCCCCGATCCCCTGACGAGAAACGAGTCTCGCATATGCTCCTCAGCGCGCACTCAGGCTTCCGGTATCTGGTCCTCTTGCTCGGTGTGGCGGTCGTCGCCTACGCCGCGTACGGAATGGCGACGAAGCGGCCGTACGACAAGCGGATGAGGATCCTGGCCGCGGCCTTCACCGGGACGCTCGACCTCACGGTGCTGCTCGGCTTGGCGCACCTCTTCACGAGCAGGTTCTATCCGCAGCTCGGTGGCCACATCGTA
>JBFGFY010000049.1:0-18039 GCA_041579355.1 Longimicrobiales bacterium
CACGTCGGGGCGGAAGCCGCGCACCGCGGCGGCGACGCTGTCGGCCGCGAGCCCGCCGGCGAGCACGAACTCCAGCGACTCCGGAATCACCGCGCGGACGCCGGCCGGGTCCAGCTCGAGTCGCGCGCCGCTGCCTCCGAGGGCGCCTTCCTTCCATCCCTCCACGAGCAGGCCGTGCGCGACCTCCCCGTACTCGGCCACGGCGCGCGCGACGTCGTCGATGGCCTTCGCGCGCACCGCCTTCCAGAGGGTCCAGGGGCCGCTCCGCCGGAGGGCCTCGAGCACCTCCGGCCGCTCGTGGCCGTGGAGCTGCAGAACCTTCGCTCCGAGGGCCTGTGCGCAGGCCACGGCGACTTCCGGCGTCTCGTCGACGAGCACGGCGACCCTGCTCGCTCGGGTTCCCGCGAAGAGCGCCGTCACGTCGGCCCGCGGGACGCTCCGCGAGAAACCGGAGGAGAGCACCACGCCCAGGTAGTCCGCGCGCGCCCGCTCCGCCGCGAGCACGTCGGCACGCCGGGTGAGCCCGCAGATCTTGACCTTCGCCGCCTCAGCCACGGACCCTCGCCTGTCGGGGCACCGACGCGAGCTCCGTGGCGGTGCGGCCCGGGTGCGGAGCACGCAGCAGGGTCTCTCCGACCAGGATCGCATGGACCCCGGCGTCGCCGAGCCGCTCGACGTCGGCGCGGTCGCGGATGCCGCTCTCCGAGACCACGGTGACACCGTCCGGCACTTCGTCGAGAAGGGCGACGGTCGTCCCCAGGTCGGTCCGGAAGGTGGACAGGTCGCGGTTGTTGATGCCGATCACGTCGGCCCCGAGCGCGAGCGCCCGCCGGAGCTCGGCTCGGTCGTGCACCTCCACGAGGACCGCCATGCCCAGCCCCTTGGCCTCTCCGTGCAGTGCGTGCAGCTCACCGTCGGTCAGGATGCGGACGATGAGGAGCACCGCATCCGCACCGGCGGCCCGCGCCTCCACGACGTGCAGCGGGTCGAGCGTGAAGTCCTTCCGCAGCGCGGGGAGCGCGGTCGCGCTCCTGGCCACGGACAGATCGCCGAGGGCTCCACCGAAGTAGCGCTCGTCCGTCAGCACGCTCAGCGCGCTCGCGCCTGCCTGCTCGTACTCGCGAGCGAGCGCGGCCGGATCGAGGCCGGGCCGGATGGACCCGGCTCCCGGAGAGCGACGCTTGCACTCGGCGATCAGCGCGACGCGGTCCTCGGCCACGAGCGCCGAGTCGAAGGGCCTGGGAGCCGGTGCCGAGCCCGCGGCGGCCTCGAGCTCGGCGGCCCGGCCGCGCAGCGCCTCCAGGTCCGCTCTCTTGGTCGCGACGATCTCGGCCAGAATGCCAGGAAGCGAGCCGGATCCTTGCGTTTCGGGCAACGTTCGGGTATCCTTACTTCGGTTCCTGTTCGGGTCCACACCGAGGGAGGGAGGGCGCCATGCCCCTCACCAAGCGCCAGAAAGAGATCTTCGACTACATCGGCGCGTTCATCGACGACCGGGGGTATGCCCCGAGCTTCGAGGAGATCGCGGAAGCGTTCGGGTACTCTTCCCTCGCCACGGTCCACGAGCACCTGAGCAATCTGGAGCGCAAGGGCTATCTAAGGAAGGCTTACAACGAGAGCCGCTCCTTGGAGTTGGTGCGCCCCGACGCGGGCGCGCCCTCCGTCGAGCTCCCGCTGTTCGGAGCCGTGGCCGCCGGCATGCCGATCGAGGCCATCTCCGATCACGAGACGCTCGCGGTCCCACCCGACATGGTGAGCCGCCGCCGGGACAACTACGTCCTGCGGGTCGAGGGAAACTCGATGATCGAAGAGCAGATCCGGGATGGCGACTACATCGTCGTGCAGGCGCAGGAGACGGCCGAGGACGGGCAGATGGTCGTCGCGCTCGTGGGCGGAGACTCGGCGACGGTGAAGAAGCTCTACCGGGAGCCGGGAGGGCGAATCCGCCTGCAACCGGCCAACCCGGCCATGCAGCCGATCTTCGTGGATGCCTCGGACGTGAGGGTCCAGGGCATCGTCGTGGGTGTGATCCGAAAGTACTGAGGAGGGCTCGAGCGGCAGGGTCGGTGACCTGCAGCCAGGCCTAAGACCCCACCTTCGCCGATGCCTCGCGCAGCCGTGCCAGCGCCGCGGCCCCCCTGCCCTCGTCGAGCGTGGTCTCCGCGAGCCGAGCGCCCTGGGCCCACGACTCCACCATCCCCGAGGCCAAGAGGGCGGCAGCGGCATTGGCGACGACCGCCGTGCGGGCCCCACCCGCCTCGCCGGCCAGGACTGCTTCGATCACCGCCGCGTTGTGCGCCGGATCTCCCCCGGCGAGGGACTCGAGCGGGGCCGGCTCGAGCCCCAGCTCCTCGGGTGAGATCCCGTAGCGTCGGATCTCGCCCCCCTTCAGCTCCGCCACACGCGTCGCGCCCGACGGGCTGACCTCGTCGAGGCCGGGCTCCCCGTGCACCACGACCGCGTGCACGTGCCCGAGCTCGGCGAGCGCGCCGGGGATCAGATCGAGCAGGGCGGGATCGGCCACGCCTACCACCTGGCGGCGGGCGCCCGCCGGGTTCGTGAGCGGGCCGAGGATGTTCATGATGGTCGTGATCCCGAGCGCACGCCGAACCGGCCCGACGTGACGCATCGCGGGATGCAGCAGCGGTGCGAACATGAACACGATGCCGGCCTCCGCGAGGACGTCCGCCATCCGCTCCGGCGACAGCTCGATGCGCACACCCAGGGCCTCGAGCACGTCGGCGCTCCCGCAGCGTGACGTGAACGACCGATTGCCGTGCTTCGCCACGGGCACCCCCGCGCCCGCGACCACGAGCGCGGCGGCGGTCGAGATGTTGAACGTCGTGACGCTGCCGCCCCCGGTACCCGCCGTGTCGACCAGGCCGTCGCTCGCCGGCACGGGCACCTTGACCATCGCCTTGCGCAGGGCCCGCACGCCTCCCGCGACCTCGCTCGGCTCGATGCCCTTGGCCCTGAGCCCGACCAGCAGGCCCGCCATCTGCGCTTGCGACGCGGACCCGTCCATGAACCGGTCGAAGGCGGCCTCCGCCTGGTCGGCCGCGAGCATGCGGCCCTGCGCCACCAGCTCCAGGAGGGGGGTGAGGTCGGGCGCGCTTGCTTCGGCACTCATGGAGGTCCTCCGGTGTGGCCGGCCGGCAGAGGGGCGAAAATCCTAATAGCCATGCGGGTTTTAGGTCAATCAAAACGCCCCGCCGCTCGCTTGACACGCCCCCCCCTGCTTCTAGACTTACCCCGTGGAAGCTCCCGACCCCACCCGTCTGCTCCTCACCGTGCACTACGATGGCGCGGGCTTCCACGGCTGGCAGGTACAGCCCGACCTCCGCACCGTGCAGGGCACCCTCGAGGAGGTCCTGTCCCGCCTGGCCGACCGGCCCTGCGGCGTCCTGGGCTCGGGGCGTACGGACACCGGGGTGCACGCGGTGGGTCAGGCCGCCGTGGTCGACATGCCGGCGCGCTGGTCCCCGGAGGAGCTGCACCGCGCGCTCGAAGCGATGCTGCCCGAGGACGTGTGGATCGAGCGGGTGCAGCTCGTCGCCTCGGACTTCCATCCTCGTTACGACGCGCTGTGGCGCACGTACGCCTACAAGGTCGGCACCGAGGCCCAAGCGCTCTCCCCCTTCCATCGCCGCTGGTGCTGGCCCCTTCGCGACGAGCTCGATCCGGGGCTGCTCGGTCCAGCGGCGGCGCTCATCCTCGGACGGCGGTCCTTCGAGGCCTTCGCCAAGGCGGGCCAGCCCGAGCGCGGAGAGATGTGCACGGTCCTCACGGCCGCGTGGGAACCGTGGGAGCTCGGACACCGCTTCACGGTCACCGCCGACCGGTATCTGCACCACATGGTGCGCTACCTCGTGGGCACGATGGTCGACGTGGCGAGGGGCCGTCGACCCCTCGGCGACGTGACGCGGCTGCTGGCCAAGGACCCCGAGGTGGTGACGTCTCCGCCGGCCCCGCCGCAGGGGCTCTTCCTGACGCATGTGGAGTATCCTGAACACGCCCTGCTCGGCCCCGGCTCGAGCGTCCCGACCCCCCGGAGAACCGTCACGGTATGAAGATCTTCCTCGACACCGCCGACCTCGGAGAAATCCGGCGCGCGGCCGAAGCCAACCTCATCGACGGGATCACGACGAACCCGTCCCTGGTGGCCAAGGTCGGTAAGGGCCGGGACCCGAAGGACATCTACCGTGAGATCTGCGAGACGGTGGATGGTCCCGTCAGCCTCGAGGTGGTGGCGGTGGACCGCGACACGATGGTCTCCGAGGGGCGCAAGCTCGCGGCTATCCACCCGAACGCGGTGGTCAAGGTTCCGCTCACGGAAGATGGTCTGAAGGCCTGCAAGGCTCTCGTGTCCGAGGGCATGCGCGTCAACGTCACGCTCTGCTTCTCGGTGTCACAGGCCCTCCTCGCCGCGAAGGCCGGAGCGAGCTACATCTCGCCCTTCGTCGGCCGCATCGACGACATCTCGGGCGAGGGCATGCAGCTGATCCACCAGATCCGTCAGGTGTACGACAACTACGGCTTCGCGACCGAGATCCTCGCGGCTTCGATCCGGCACCCCGTGCACGTGGTGGAGTCCATGATGCTCGGGGCGGACTGCTGCACGATCCCGCCCAAAGTGCTCTGGCAGCTCACCCAGCACCCCCTCACGGACCGCGGGCTCGAGGCGTTCCTGGCCGATTGGGAGACCTTGGGTGCGCAGATCTGACCTTCCTCTCTACTACGCGATCGTCGGGGCAATCGGCGTCGCGCTCATAGGCGGCTGCACCCCCGAGGGAAGCGTCGCGCGTGAGGCCGACCGCGACTCGGAAGCGGAGCCGGCAGCGGTCTCCACGTACGCATCCGCAGCGTACGCGCCTCAGGTCACCCCTGCGCAGGCCTCCAGCGACCTCGACGAAAGTCGCAGCACGGCGATCGTGCGCGCGGCGAGCCGCGTCGCCCCCGCCGTCGTGTCGGTCAACGTGATCCGCACCCAGCGGGCCCAGGCGCGCACGCCTTGGGAGAGCTTCTTCTTGCCCCCGGGCGCCGCGCGGCGCGCGGCGAGCTTCGGCTCGGGGGTCGTCGTGCGTGACGGCATCATCGTCACGAACAACCACGTGATCGAGGGGGCGGACCAGATCCGCGTCACCCTCTCCAGCGGCACCGACGTGGTAGCCGAACTCGTGGGCACGGACCCGCTCGCCGACATCGCGGTGCTCCGCGTGCGCGAGCGCAACCTGCCCGTCGCGCCGGTCGGCTCGGTGCGGGACCTGATGATCGGAGAGTGGGCGATCGCGATCGGAAACCCCCTCGGCAACTACATCGGGGACACCCGCCCCACCGTCACCGCGGGCGTCGTGTCCGCGGTGGATCGCAACATCGCGCCGTCCGGCAGCGAGGAGGGCTTCTACCTCGGGATGATCCAGACCGACGCCTCGATCAACCCCGGCAATTCGGGCGGGCCGCTCGTGAACGCGGCGGGCGAGGTCATCGGCATCAACGCCTCGATCATCTCTCGCTCAGGAGGCAGCGAGGGCCTGGGGTTCGCGATCCCGATCGACCGCGCCATGCGGATCGTCGACGACCTCGTCCGTTTCGGCGAGGTGCGGCGCGCCTGGCTGGGCATCGAGGTCGAGCCGGTCGACGCCGACGCCTGGGGACGCACCCGGGGCGTCCGCATCAGCCGCGTCGCCCCGGGCTCGCCGGCGGACCGCGCCGCGCTCCGGTCGGGAGACCGGCTGCTGAGCGCGAACCGTAGGCCGCTCACCGGCCCGCTCGACTTCGAGGGCGTGATGCTCGACCTGCGGGCCGGGGACGCGCTGGAGCTTTCGGTCGAGGGGCAGAGCCGACCGATCCGCCTCGAGGCGGTCGCGTTCCCGTCGGTGACCGCCGAGCGCATCCGCGTCCTCCAGGACATCGAGGTGATCACCGTCACGCCGCAGGTACGCGCCGAGCGCGGGCTCGCGAGCGACGCAGGTGCGCTCATCGTCGGCATCGCGGAGCAGACGCGGAACAACACCGGCCTCCGCCCCGGCGACGTGATCGTCGGCATCAACCGCACGCAGATCCGGAGCGCCGAGGAGCTCGCCCGTGTCTTCGAGCAACTCAACGCCTCCGGCCGGATCGCGCTCACCTTCGAGCGCAACGGTGGCTACGGCGTCCGCAACCTCTACTACAGGCGGTGACCCGGCCTTGACCTCGCTCGACCGCTACGTGCACCCGCTCACGGACCGCTACGCGTCGAGGGAGATGCAGGCGGTCTTCTCCCCTGGGAAGAAGTTCGGCGTGTGGCGCCGGCTCTGGCTCGCGCTCGCCGAGTCCGAGGCGGAGCTCGGCATCGACATCTCGAGCGAGGCCCTCGAGCAGATGCGCGCGCACCTCGACTCGGTCGACCTGGCGCGCGCGGCCGAGCTCGAGAAGCGCTTCCGGCACGACGTCATGGCCCACGTGCACCTCTTCGGGGAGGTCGCGCCTGCGGCCAGGGGCATCATCCACCTGGGCGCGACGAGCGCCTTCGTAGGAGACAACACGGACCTGATCCTGCACCGCGAGGCGCTCGCCCTCGTGCGGGCGCGGCTCATCCGCTGCATCGAGCTCCTGGCCGACTTCGCGCGTGAGCACGCCGAGCTGCCGACCCTCGCCTACACCCACTTCCAGCCGGCGCAGCCCACCACGGTCGGGAAGCGCGCCACGCTCTGGATCCAGGACCTCCTGCTCGACCTCGAGGACATAGACCACCGGCTCGCCGCGCTCCGCTTCCGGGGCGTGCGCGGAACGACCGGCACGCAGGCGTCGTTCCTGGAGCTCTTCGGGGGCGACCACGCCAAGGTGGACGCCCTAGACGAGGCGGTGGGCCGCCGCATGGGCTTCGAGGCGACCTATCCGGTCAGCGGACAGACCTACTCGCGTAAGGTCGACTTCCAGGTTCAGGCCACCCTCGCCGGGGTCGCCACGTCGCTGTCCAAGCTGGGGCACGACCTCCGCCTGCTCGCCCACCTGCGCGAGGTCGAGGAGCCCTTCGAGGAGGAGCAGATCGGGTCCTCCGCCATGCCGTACAAGCGCAACCCGATGCGGGCGGAGCGCATATGCGCCCTCGCCCGCCACGTGATCGTGCTGGCCCTGGATCCGGCCTTCACCGCGGCCACGCAGTGGCTCGAGCGGACGCTCGACGACTCCGCGAACCGCCGCCTCTCGATCCCCGACGCCTTCCTCGCGACCGACGGCTGCCTCGTGCTGCTCGAGAACGTCGCCGGGGGCCTCGTGGTGAACCCCGAGGTGATCCGCCGCAATCTGGCGGAGCACCTTCCCTTTATGGCGACGGAAACGATCTTGATGCACGCCGTGGCGAAAGGTGGTGACCGACAGCACCTGCACGAGCGGATTCGCCGACACTCGCTCGAGGCAGCGCAGCGGATGAAGGAGGGGGCACCGGTGGACCTGCTGGCCAGGATCGCGGGCGATGAGGAGTTCGGCCTCTCGCAGCGCGACCTCGACGCGCTCACCGACGCCCGCCGCTTCGTGGGCCGCGCGCCCGAGCAGGTAGCGGCCTTCCTCGACGAGCACGTGGCCCCCGTCCTCTCCCGGCGCGACCTCCCCAACGTCCCCCTCGCGGAAGCAGAGCTCCATGTCTGACCTCGCACCCGTGCTCGAGTCGCGGCTCGACCTCAAACTCCTACACCGCGGTAAGGTCCGCGACGTGTACGAGGTCGATTCCGAGACGCTGCTGATGATCGCGTCCGATCGCGTGAGCGCGTTCGACGTGGTGCTCCCGCAGCCGATCCCGCACAAGGGAGAGGTGCTCACGCTCGTCACGGCGTGGTGGCTCGAGCAGCTCGAAGAGCGCGTGCCGCATCACCTCATCGCGGTCCACCCCGACGCGATCATCGCCCGGCATCCCGACCTGGCCGCGAGCCGGGAGGCGTGGGAACGCCGCGCGATGCTCGTGAAGCGCACGAAGCCCGTGCTGGTCGAGTGCGTGGTGCGCGGCTTCATCTCGGGCTCCGCGTGGAAGGAGTACAGCAAGAAAGGCACGCTCGCCGGGGAGCCTCTGCCGAAGGGGCTCCAGGAGAGCCAGCGGCTCGATCCGCCGATCTTCTCCCCCGCCACGAAGGCTCAAGTAGGCCACGACGAGAACATCACCTTCGCGGAGGTCGTGGAGCTGCTGGGCAGCGAGCTCGGCAACCGCCTCAAGGACCTTTCGCTCGAGATCTACGGCTACGGGCGCGACGTCGCCGGGGGCCGCGGCATCATCCTCGCCGACACCAAGTTCGAGTTCGGACACGACGCCTCGGGGGAGCTGCTGCTCATCGACGAGGTGCTCACCCCCGACTCGTCGCGCTTCTGGCCGAAGGAGAGCTACGCGGTGGGCCGGGGCCAGCCCTCGCTCGACAAGCAGCCGATCCGGGACTGGCTCGACGGCCTCGCTGACTGGGACAAGACGCCCCCGGCGCCGGACCTGCCGGAAGAGGTCGTCGAGGCCTCCTCCGACCGCTACCGCGACGTCTTCCGTCGCCTGACGGGGACGGCCCTGTCGGACTACGTTCCGCCCCTCTTCGGCGAGGATCGGTGAGCGGAACGTGAGATTCGCACCCGAGGGATGGCCCTTTCTCATCGGCGCGCTCGCGCTGGCCCTGCTCGCTTGGGCGTGGGCCACTCGCTCGGGCGGCATCCCTTCGGTCGTGCTCGCCGGGCTCCTCTCGGTCCTCACCCTGTTCGTCGCGTGGTTCTTCCGCGATCCCACACCGCGGCTCCCGGAGCAGGCCGAGCTCGTGGTCGCCCCCGGGCAGGGACGCGTGATCGACATCCGTGAGGTGGAGGAGCCGACCTTCCTGAACGCCACCGCCCGTCGTATCACGATCTTCCTTTCCGTCTTCGACGTGCACGTGCAGCGCGCGCCGGTGAGCGGGATCGTGGAGCACCGGTCGTACCAGCCCGGCAAGTACCTCGTCGCGTGGGACGAGAAGGCGTCGGCGGACAACGAGCAGGCTTCCCTCGGCATCGCGACCGAGCACGGGCGCGTGCTGGTCAAGCAGATCGCCGGCCTTGTGGCGCGGCGCATCGTCACCGACCCGGCCGTCGGCGATCCCGTTCAGCGTGGGCAGCGCATCGGGCTCATCCGCTTCGGCTCGCGGGTCGACCTCTTCGTCCCGCTCGACTGGGAGATCACGTGCGCAGTGGGTGACAAGGTGCGCGTCGGCGTGACCCCGCTCGCGCGCCTCCCTGTAGGAGTCGAGGCGTGAAGGCGCCGCGCCCCCCGAGCCGGCAGACGCTCCAGCGCGGCGTCGTCATCCTCCCCTCCGCGTTCACGCTGGGGAACCTGTTCTTCGGCATCTACGCGATGGTCGCCGCGTCCCGCGGTGACTTCTTGTGGGCGGGATGGTTCATCATCTTCGCCGGCATTCTCGACGTGCTCGACGGCAGCGTCGCCCGTTTCACGCGGACGGGCTCACGCTTCGGCGCGGAGCTCGATTCGCTCGTCGACGGCATCTCCTTCGGTGTGGCGCCCGGCTTCATCATGTACCTGCTGTTCTTCGCGGACACGCAGTGGAGCTGGATCGTCTCGTTCGTCTACGTGACGGCCGTCGTGGTGCGCCTCGCGCGCTTCAACATCGAGCAGGGAGGCGAGGCCAAGCGGCACTTCAACGGCCTCCCCTCCCCCGCGGCGGGCATGACGCTGGCGTCCTTCTACCCGTTCAGCCAGACGTCTTTCTTCACTGAGTACTTCGGCGACCTGCCGTGGCCGAACATCATGGGCGTCGGCATGGTCCTGCTCGGCGTGCTGCTCGTGAGCCACGTCCCCTACGCGCGCTTCCCCAAGATCGGACTGAGGACGCGAAAGGGAATCACAAACACCGTCCTGGTGCTCGCGTGCCTCTACGCCGCGCTCGCCGT
This sequence comes from Longimicrobiales bacterium, assembly GCA_041579355.1. Taxonomy (GTDB): domain Bacteria; phylum Gemmatimonadota; class Gemmatimonadetes; order Longimicrobiales; family Gaopeijiaceae; genus UBA2982. The sequence goes on from JBFGFY010000049.1 coordinate 9,886, forward strand.
ACCGCGCTACTACTTCTTTTCGGTCGGACTGCTCTACATCGCGTGGGGCCTCGTGAGGTCCGTGCTCCTGGGGCTTCTCGATCGGCTGCCGGGCGGGGACCCGCTCCTGGACGAGGACGACGAAGAAGGAGAAGGCGAAGAAGGCGAACAACGCACGATCGACTACGGAGCGCTCCACCCCGCGCCGCGCACCGGCCCGCGCCTCGAACGTAACCCGAGTCAGGAGGACCGCGCTTGACCCGCTTTTCCCTGGAGATCCGCATCAAACCGCGCCCGGGTCTGCTCGACCCGCAGGGCAAGGCGATCCACGGGGCCCTGCACTCCCTGGGGTGGTCGGGGGTGGACGAGGTGCGCGTCGGCAAGGTCATCTACGTCGATCTCGAGGCCGACTCGGCGGACGACGCGGTGGACGCGGCGGAGGCCATGTGCCGGAAGCTGCTGGCCAACCCCGTCACCGAGGATTTCAGCGTTTCGCTCGTCGGTGAGCTGGAGGGCGCGAAGCGATGAGGGCTGCGGTCGTCACCTTTCCCGGTTCGAACTGCGACTACGACCTCTACAAGGCCGTGGAGATCGTCGGCGGTGAGCCCACCTTCGTGTGGCACCGGGAGCGCGGCGGTCTCGAGAGCTACGATGCGGTTCTGATTCCGGGCGGCTTCTCGTACGGCGACTACCTGCGCGCGGGCGCGATCGCCCGCCTCAGCCCCGTCATGGAGGACGTCGTGGCTTTCGCCCAAGCGGGGGGTCCCGTGCTCGGCGTGTGCAACGGCTTCCAGATCCTGTGCGAGGCGGGCCTCCTCCCCGGCGCGCTGGTGCGCAACGACTCCCTCCGCTTCGAGAGCCGCGACGTGCTCCTCAGGGTCGAGCGGACCGACACGGTCTTCACGACGGACTACGCCGAGGGCCAGGTCCTGCGTGTGCCGATCGCCCACGGCGAGGGCAACTACGAGGCGGACCGGGAGACGCTCGAGCGCCTGGAGGCCGAGGGCCGCGTCGTCTTCCGCTACGTGAACGCCGCCGGTGAAACGACCGATGAGGCCAACCCGAACGGTTCCTGGCACAACATCGCCGGCATCGTGAACGAAGCGGGGAACGTCCTCGGCATGATGCCCCACCCGGAGCGTGCGATGGAGGCGTTGCTCGGCTCGACCGACGGTGTCGCGCTCTTCACTTCGCTCGCCGCGAGCCTCTCGACCGCCGGACCCGCCGGCAGGCAGGCGTCGTGAGCGCGCCCGAGGGCGCGGTCAGCGACGTGCACGCCGCACCCCGTCCCGGCGACCCGGAGATCACGCCCGAGGTCGTCGCCGACCACGGGCTCTCGCCCGAGGAGTACGAGCGGATCCAACGGATCATGGGCCGTGATCCGACCTTCACGGAGCTCGGCGTCTTCAGCGCCATGTGGTCCGAGCACTGTGGCTACAAGAACTCGAAGCGGCTCCTCCGCCTCCTCCCCACCGAGGCTCCATGGGTCATCCAAGGGCCCGGGGAAAACGCGGGCGTGATCGACGTCGGGGACGGCTACGCGCTCGCCTTCAAGATCGAGTCACACAATCACCCCTCCGCCGTGGAGCCCTACCAGGGCGCCGCGACGGGTGTCGGAGGGATCCTCCGAGACATCTTCACGATGGGCGCCCGTCCGGTCGCGGTTCTCGACTCGCTGCGGTTCGGCAACCTCGACAGCGGCAGGATCCGCTACCTCTTCGGAGGCGTGGTGAAGGGCGTCGGGGACTACGGCAACTGCGTCGGCATCCCGAACATCGGCGGCGAGGTCGTGTTCGACCGAGGCTACGAAGGCAACCCGATCGTGAACGCGATGTGCCTCGGCCTCATGAAGCGCGACGAGCTCATCACTGCGTCCGCTTCGGGCGTCGGCAACACGCTCATGGCGGTCGGAGCCCGCACGGGTCGGGACGGGATCCATGGCGCGACCTTCGCGAGCGAGGAGCTCTCCGAGGATTCCGACGAAGCGAGCCGCCCACAGGTCCAGGTCGGTGATCCGTTCACGGAAAAGCTGCTGCTCGAAGCGAGCCTGGAGTTGATCGCGAGCGGCGCCATCACGGGCATCCAGGACATGGGCGCCGCGGGCATCACGTCCTCGGCCTCGGAGATGGCCGGGCGCGCCGGCAACGGCGTGGAGCTCGAGATGGCCTCCGTGCCCGTCCGCGAGGAGGGCATGACGCCCTACGAGATCCTCCTGTCCGAGTCTCAGGAGCGCATGCTGGTCGTGGCCGAAAAGGGGCGCGAGGACGAAGTGAGGCGTCTCCTCGCCAAGTGGGAGCTCGAGGCAGCCGAGATCGGACGCGTCACCGACGACGGCCGCTTCCGCGTCCTCGAGGACGGCGTGGTCGTCGCCGACATCCCCGCCCTGCCGCTCACGCAGGGGTGCCCGACCTACGAGCGAGAGGGCGTCGAGTCGGAGGAGATCCGCAAGCTCCGCACCACCGACCTGAGCGAGCATTTGATCCCGGAGGGCGACCTCACGAAGAGCTTCCTGCTGCTCCTGGGATCGCCCAACATCGCCTCCAAGCGATGGGTCTATCGGCAGTACGACACCACGGTGCGAACGTCGACCGTCGTGCGTCCCGGGGGAGACGCCGGAGTGATCCGTATCCGGGGAACGAAGCGGGCGGTGGCCGCGACCACGGACTGCAACGGCCGCTACGTCTATCTGGACCCCAGGGCCGGAGCCAAGATCGCCGTCGCGGAAGCCGCCCGGAACCTCGTCTGTGTCGGCGCTCTCCCCACGGCAGTCACCAACAACCTGAACTTCGGCAACCCGCTCAAGCCGCACATCTACTTCCAGCTCCGCGAAGCCGTCTTGGGCCTCGCCGAGGCCTGCGAGGCGTTCGAGACGCCGGTGACGGGCGGCAACGTGTCGCTCTACAACGAGACCGACGGGCGTGCCATCTATCCCACGCCGGTCATCGGCATGGTCGGCGTGATCGAAGACGTTTCGCTCGTGGTGTCGCACTCGTTCCAGGCCGAGGGCGACGACATCGTCCTTCTCGGGGAGAACACCGACGAGATCGGCGCATCGGAGTACCTCTACGTGACGGCCGACCTCGTCGCGGGGCCGCCGCCGCGCGTCGACCTCGATGCGGAGCGGTCGCTCCAGCAGGCGATGCTCGCCATGGCCCAGGCGGGCCTCCTTCGCTCCGCGCACGACTGCTCGGAGGGAGGCCTCGCGTGTGCTCTGGCGGAGTCCGCCATCGGGGACGGTGAAGCGCCCTTTGGAGTCGCGGTCGAGCTCCACGACGAGCTGCGCCCGGTCGCGGCCCTCTTCGGCGAAGCGCAAGCGCGCATCGTCGTCTCCTGTGCAGCGCACGCAACCGCCGACCTGTTGAGCACCGCCCGACGCCACGCCGTGCCGGCCCGCAAGATCGGCACCGTCCGACCCGTGGCCGAGGGCTTCCGGATCTCGCTGCCGGGCGCCTCGGTCGCGGCTTCGCTCGCGGACATGGTCGACCTGTACTTCGGCGCGATACCGGCCCTCATGGGCACACCGGTGCGGGAGTCCTAGGCATGTGCGGCATCGTCGCGATCAGCGGCGTCGACAAGGCCGCCGAGCAGGCCTACCTGGCTCTGTACGCCCTCCAGCACCGGGGGCAGGAGGCGGCCGGGATCGTCGCTCACGACGGCGTCTCCATGCGCTCCCACAAGGGACACGGGCTGGTCGCGGACGTCTTCAACGCGACCACACTGGCGACACTCCGCGGCGAGACGGCGATCGGCCACGTGCGGTACTCGACCGCCGGCGGCGGAGACATCACCAACGCACAGCCGCTCACCGCGCGGTTCGCGCGGGGAGACCTGGCGCTCGCGCACAACGGCAACCTCACGAACCACCTGGACCTGCGCACCCGGCTGGTCGACGAGGGAGCCATCATTCGCTCGTCCTCCGACTCGGAGACCCTCGTCCACCTGATCGCCAAGTCACGCCATCCGACGGTCGACGCGCAGGTCGACGACGCGTTGTCCCAGCTCGAGGGCGCGTTCTCCGTCGTGATGTCGGTGGGATCGACCGTCTACGCGGCACGCGACTCCCGCGGCTTCCGTCCGCTCGTGCTCGGACGCAAGGGAAACGGTCACGTCGTTACGAGCGAGACGTGCGCGCTCGACATCCTCGGCGCGGAATACGTGCGCGACATCGAGCCGGGAGAGGTCGTTCGCATCGATGGTGAGCGAATCGAAGGGCTTCGCTCGTTGCGTCCGGTGGATCGCAGGGCTCCGTGCATCTTCGAGCTCGTCTACTTCGCCCGACCGGACTCCCACATCTGGGACGTGAGCGTGGACCGGGCGCGGCGCGCCTTCGGTCGTCAATTGGCGCGCGAGCACCCGGTGGACGCGGACGCGGTGATCTCCGTGCCGGACAGCGCGAACTCCGCAGCCCTCGGCTTCTCCGAGGAAAGTGGAATCCCGTACGAGCTGGGGCTCCTGCGGAACCATTACGTCGGCCGCACGTTCATCCAACCGCAGCAAACGGACCGCGACTTCGGCGCGCGCATGAAGTACAACCCGGTCCGGGAAGTCGTCCGAGGCCAGCGCGTGGTGATCGTCGACGACTCCTTAGTGCGAGGCACGACCAGCCGGAGCCTCGTGCGCATGTTGCGACAGGTCGGCGCCGCCGAGGTTCACTTCCGGATCGGGAGCCCCCCGGTCCGGTGGCCTTGCTTCTACGGCATCGACATGCCGACGCGCAGCGAGCTGATCGGATCGGAGCTCTCGATCCCCGAGATCGAGGCGCGCCTTGGCGTCGACTCCCTGGGCTACCTCTCTCTCGACGGCATGGTGGAGGCCGTGGCAGAAGCCGGTCCTTACTGCACCGCATGCTTCTCGGGCGAATATCCCGCGCCGCTCGTCGACGTCGAGAAGGGACTCGCGTCGCCCGAGGGGCCCAGGCGTTGCTGACCCCTTCCCGCGAGCGCCTGGAGCGCCTCCCGAAGGCCGAGCTCCACGTACACCTCGACGGCTCGCTTCGACCGGCCACCCTCCTCGGGCTCGCAGATGAGCGCGGCGTTCCCCTTCCCGCCGATACCCCAGAGGGTTTGGCCGAGGCGATGCTGGTCGATGCGGCGACGAGTCTCGAGGAATATCTCGAGCCGTTCCGTTTGACGCTCTCCGTGATGCAGGACGCCGAAGCCCTCGAGCGCGTAGCGTACGAGCTCGCGCTGGACCACGCACTCGAGAACGTGCGCTGGCTCGAGGTGCGCTTCTGCCCCGGGCTCTGCACCGAGCGTGGCCTCGCCGCCGACGAGGTGCTCGACGCCGCCCTTCGCGGTCTCGCGAGCGCGGAGCGCGAGGCCGAGATCCGTACGGCCGTGATCGTCTGCGCGCTGCGCAGCCTCCCCCCCGCCGCCTCGCTGGAGATGGCCGAGCTGGCGACAGCCTATTACGGGCGCGGCGTCTGCGCCTTCGACCTCGCGGGCGCGGAGGCCGGATACCCGGTCGAGGATCACCTCGAGGCGCTGCGCGTGGCCGAGGCGGGTGGGCTCCCCATCACGATCCACGCGGGCGAGGGGTTCGGTCCGGACTCCATCCGCCAGGCGATCGAGCTGGGCGGCGCGCTGCGCATCGGACACGGAACCCGCCTCGGGGAGGATCCGGACCTGCTGAGCCACGTCCGCGACACGGGTCTCGTGCTCGAGGTCTGCCTCACGTCCAACGTGCAGACCCGCGTCGCCCCGAGCTACGCCGAGCATCCGCTGCGCCCTTTCTTCGATGCGGGAGTCCGGGTCTCGCTCTGCACCGACAACCGGCTCATGTCCGGGGTGACGCTCACGGACGAGTACGAGCACGCCCGCGACGACTTGGGTTTCACCTGGCCGGAGCTCATCGCGGTGGCACGCAGCGGCTTCGAAAGCGCCTTCGCCGACGACGACGTGCGCACAGAGCTGCTCGCCTCCTTCGATCGCGATCTGGCTGCCGGCGCGACCTGAGCCGCCGGGCCCGGGGGGTCGGCGCTGCGGTTTACTCCCCCTCGGCCAGATACCCGTCGGCGAGATCCACGAACTCCTTCGAGCCCATGTACACCGGCGTCCGTTGGTGGAGCGCCTCTGGCTCGATGGACATCAGGTCACGGTGCCCGTCGCTCGCCCTGCCACCGGCTTGCTCGATGACCATCGCCATGGGTGCGGCCTCGTAGAGTAGGCGGAGCTTGCCCTCGGGGCTCTTGGCGTCGGCCGGGTACATGAAGAGCCCACCCTGAAGCAACGTACGGTGGATGTCTGCGACGAAGGAGCCGATGTAGCGCGAGCCGAACCCGCCCTCGGTCTTGAGATGCGTCACGAGACGCTGCTGGGGGCGTGACCAGCGCGCGTAGTAGGCCTCATTGATCGAGTAGACCTTCTTCGGCGGATCGGGCATTCGCATGAGCGGGTGGCTCAGGAGGAATTCGCCGATCGAGGGGTCGAGCGTGAAGCCGTGCACACCCGCCCCGCTCGTGTAGACGAGCATCGTGGACGACCCGTACACGACGTACCCGGCGGCGACCTGTTCACGTCCCGGCTGCAAGCAGTCCTCGAGCACTCCCCGCTCACCGCGCGAGCGCTTCCTGTGGATGCTGAAGATGGTCCCGATCGAGACGTTCACGTCGATGTTCGACGAGCCGTCGAGTGGATCGAAGATCACGACGTAGTCGCCCGCGTCGAACTTCTCGGGGATCGGGATGAGCCCCTGGCTCTCCTCGGAGGCCATGCAAGCGACCAGTCCCGTGTGGTCGAGGGCGCGAATCATCACCTGGTTCGCATACACGTCGAGCTTCTGGACTTCCTCGCCGTGCACGTTCTCCTCTTCGGCCGAGCCGAGGATGTCCACCAGCCCCGCCTTGGTCACCTCGCGGCTGATCAGCTTGGCGGCGAGCGCGATGTCGTGCAGGAGGCCGGTGAACTGGCCGGTCGCCTCCGGATGCAGACGCTGTTGGTCCACCAGGAAGCGCGAGATCGTGACCACGTGGCTCTGGAGCATGCGCCCAATCTGCGCCGGCGAGAAGGGGCGTCAACGCCCAGCGTCGGATCCAAGAGCTCGCTCGGCGCGCACCTCGTAGCGTCCGTCGTCGCGAGCCAGCACCGTGAGGGTGCCGTCGCGATCCGTGCGCCGCACGCTCGCGCCGCTGCGCTCGAGGCGCGAGAGCACCACCGGGGAAGGATGGCCGTAGCGGTTCCCTCGGCCCACCGACACGACCGCCAGCTCCGGGCGTGCGCTCGCGAGGAGGAGAGAATCCGTGGAGGTGTCGCTGCCGTGGTGGCCCACCTTGAGCACCTCGATGTCCGGCAGTCCCGACGCGATGGTGCGCTCCGCGTCCGTGTAGGCGTCGCCGGTGAGGAGCAAGTCGAACGCGCCGAAGGACAGCAGCGCGACCAGGGAGGCCGCGTTGGTCTCGACCCCGGCTGGGAGCGTCGCGGGAGGATGGAGAACGTCGATCGTGATCCCGTCGATCGCGAGGCGCTCACCGGCACGCGCCACCCGCCACGGCACGCCCCTCTCCGCGGCCGTGGCGAGCACCCTCACCAGATCCTCCTTCGGTGCCGCCAGGCCCGGGTCGTAGACCGCCCCCACGGGGAGAGATCGGAGAACGGCCGTGGCGCCCCCGATGTGGTCCAGGTCGGCATGGGTGAGGACCAGGGCCTCGACACGTCGCACGCCCCGCGCCCGCAGGGCGCGCACGACCGGGTGGGCCCCCGGATCGAGATCTCGGACGGGGGGACCGGCATCCACGAGCAGCCAACGTCCGCGAGGCGTGCGTACGGCGACCGCGTCGCCCTGCCCGACGTCGATCACCACGACCTCCAGGGTGCCCCTTCCCTGCCAGCCGAGAAGCAATGGCCAGGCGAGGATCCCGGTGGCGGCGTAGACGGCCACCAATACGCGACGAGCTCGCGCACCCACGCGTGGCTGCCTCGCCACCAGCGCCGCCAGCACGACGCCCGCGATCCCCGCCCCCACGCTCTGCGGGGTCGTCCACACGCTCGCCCATGGCCAGGAGGCCGCCACGGTCGCGGTCGTCTCGACGCCGTCCAGCAGCACCCCCACGCCACCCGCGAGGAAGGCCGCCGAGGCCGGCCACGCGAAGTCCAGCAACAGGGTCGCGAGAGCCCCTCCCAGCGCGAGCGCCACCAGCGGCGTAGCCAGGAGCGTCGCTGGAATCCCGACGAGGGAGAC
>JBFGFY010000050.1:0-17935 GCA_041579355.1 Longimicrobiales bacterium
CCCCAGCCCCCGCCCATGCCTCGCACGCCGCGGCGGCGTCCGAGCCAGCGCCCGCCCCCGCCGCCGACGAGGGCCACGCGGAGCATCCGGCGCATGGCTCGTCGGACGAATGCGCTTGCGTGGGCCCCTGCCAGAGCGGTGCGCCCCCGACGCTCACGGTCGCAACCTTCACCGCCGTGGAGGATCTCTCCTCGAGGCCCGTACGCGTCGTGCGTGGCTCGCCGCGGCTCATCGCGCAGGACCCGCGCTCGCGTCTCCTGCCCTTCCCGAACGCCCCTCCCGCCCGCGTCTAGGCACTCCGTTGGACCGGCTGAGCCGGTCCACCTGGAACACTCAGGCGCACCCGTCTCCCCTCCGTCCAGTCCGGCGGAGGCGGAGCCGCGTCCTACACGAAACCGCATCACGAGGGGGCACGATGACCCAACGCATCCCGTTCTACCTGCTGCTAGCCGTCGTGGCGACGGAGCCCGTCACCGGCCAACAGGCACCTTCTGCGGTCCGGGGCCTGCTCACCGGATACGCGTCGGTGTGGTACTCGGCCGAGGCGGAGAAGGACTTCCACAACGACTTCACGGCGACGATCTCGCCGATGCTGCTGTATCAGGTCGGCGATGACATCCTGTTCGAGGGCGAGATGGACCTCGAGCTGCACGGTGACGAGACGGAGCTGCACCTCGAGCACGCACAGGTGCACTACCTCGGGCTCGAGCGCCTCCAGGTCACCGCCGGGATGTTCCATGTCCCCTTCGGCATCTGGCACCACGCTTCGTGGATCAACCGCATGCCGACACCTCCGCTGCTCTATCAGGACACACACGGCGCGCCGCCGGAGGGGGCCCTCCTACCGATCCTGTTCGACGTGGGCGTGATGGCACGCGCGAACTTGCCGCGGGTGGGCGGCTGGAATACGTCGGTCGCCGCCTGGGTGTCGCAGGGTCCGACGGACGGTGGAGGGCACCACGGCCCACCGGACCCCAACGACCCGGAGCCCGTGGTGGCGCGGGTGGGCATCGGCAACAACTTCGAGGACAACAACTCGGACAAGATGGTCGGCCTCCAGCTCCGCTCCATCGCGCCGGGCGGCTTCACGGTGCAGGCCTCGGGCTTCCGCGCGAAGTGGGACCACCATGGGGAGCTCGACATGTACGCCGCCAACCTCTCTCTGATTTGGAGCCCCGGCATGCACGCCGTCCCGCTCTTCGACTTGCGGGGCGAGGGGGTCCTCATCGGGCAGGAGTACGAGGACGGAGGCGCGGTCGAGACCGTCCGCTACGGGGGCTACTACTTCCAACTCGGCCGCCGGCTGGGGGGCTGGGAGCCCGTCCTGCGGTGGTCCCAGCTACCGCAGTCCACCGCCGCGGGTGAGGTCGTCCTCGACGGACGACGGCAGCTCGCGATCGGCTTGAACTACTGGATCACACCCTCCGTGCCCCTCAAGGCCGCGTACAACGTCGAGCTGGACGGCACGGACTCCCTCTACCTCGAATGGTCCGTGGGGTTTTGACATGAAGTCGAGAGAACTGATCAAGGTGCTCGCTTTCAGCGGGCTGGCGGCGACAGTCGCGGCGTGCGCTTCGGCACCCGCCCCGCACTCCATGGAGATGCAGTCCGAAGCGGCCACGCTCTGGAGGCAGACGTGCGCACATTGTCACAACCTGCGGCCGGCCCCGGAGTTCACGGCGGAGCAGTGGTCCGTGATCGTGACGCACATGCGCACCCACGGAGACCTGACGCGATCGGAGGCGCTCGCGATCAGCGAATACCTGCGGAGCGTCCGGGAGCGCTAGCCGGAGCGTCGGAGGCGCTCGTCGTCCCGTCGCCCCTATTCGGCGGCTCGGCCGTGCCTTCCCGCCGCTCCCCGGACCATCCGCACGGCCACGTGGACCGAACCCGCGACGTCCAGCCCCATCTCGTGGAACAGACGCCAGGTCTCGAAGTCCACGACCAGACGTAGGGCCGCACGCACGGCCGGGCTGTCCTCGGGGGCCTCCGACCATCCCTCCACCAACGCGCCTACCAACTCCTCGAGGTAGGGACGCCACAGCTCGTCCATCACTCGCGCCACGCTCGGCATGCTGCGCTCGTCTCGAAGCACGTTCTCGAGCATTCCGCGCTTTTGTGCGTACCATCCGTACATCTCGCCGAGCCCCGCCGTCAGGCGTTCGGCTGGGTCTCGGATGCCGGACCAGAGGGTGGGCTCCGGAAAGGGGTTTCGGTCGGACCAGTGGGTCGAGCAGGAAACGAACAGCTCCTGCTCGGTCGGAAAATGGTTGTAGACCGTCATCCGGCTCACGCCGGCGCGCTCGGCGATGTCGGTCACCGTGGTCTTGGCCGGGCCGATCGTGCCGTGCAGCTCCACGGCCGCTTCGGTGATCCGTCGCCGCGTAGCCTCCTCCGATCGCGCCCGCTTTCGCTTGCGATAGGGTCTCGTACGCCCGCGCTTCGCCATGTTTTCACTATACATGATGTCCGCCGAACTTGACAAGTGCGCCGGGGGAGCCTTATCGTGGCATAATCACTGGACGCTATGTCCATTGAAACTGCGTCCGACGCAGGATCCGCCCTCTTCCGCCACTTGGCGGACGGGGCACTACTTCAACTCGGTGATTCCAGCCATGGGCCCCAAACACTTGGTAGCCGCGCTCGCTCTCACGCTCGGACTCGGCACCGTTGCCGTCGCCTCTCGGGACGTCACGACGACGTCGACCGAATGCGCAGCCACGCTCGACACGGAAGTCTGCACTTGGTTCGTGGAACGAGGCGGGACACCGCTCGAGTTGGGTGCGGACATTCCGCTCGCACTCATCGAGGGCGTCGCGGCGGACGTGGAGATGGTCTGGCCTCCACAGCCACTCGCCATCGTGATGCTCCCGGCCGAGGCTCGGCGTCTACTCGGCCTCGACCACATGGCCATCAACTGGGAGGCGCACGGGCACCCCCCCGAGGCATTCCTGACCCAGCACTTCGACTTCCACTTCTTCAACGTCGGGCTGGATCGTGTCAGCGCGATCGACTGCTCCGACAGCTCGAAGCCCGGGCGTATCCCGGCGGGTTACACACTGCCTGACTTCATCGACCCGGAGATGGGCGTCTTCATCGGCCTCTGCGTTCCGCAGATGGGGATGCACGCGATTCCCGAGCACCAGGTGCACCAGACGGACGCCTTCGACGCCAGCATGATCCTCGGCTACTACGGGGGCGAGCCCATCTTCTTCGAGCCCATGGTCTCGCGGGATATGCTGCTGAGAAAGGCGGATTTCGAGCTTAGGCTGCCGCAGGTAGAAGGCCTGCCGACCGGGGTCCGATACCCCACGACGTTGCGCGCGAGGTACGATGGCGCAACGGCGGCGTACCGGATGGTCTTCACGGGCTTCACCGCCGACTGAGGTGCGCACGACCCGCACCGTCACTGCTGGGGCCTACGTCCGGCCTGTCTTCCCGTACGTAGGTCCTCAGCGACCCCGCTGGAGGTTGCGCGTCTCGACGATGTCGTCTTCCGTGCCCTGCTGGCCGTCGGGGCCCATGGAGCCGACGGTATAGGAGCTGCGTCCGGGCCTGAGGTACCACGAGTTCCCCCAGGGATCGGTCTCGGGCCCGGAGTAGTCCCGCCTCAGCCAGCCCTCGAAGTTCGTGGGCAGTCCCTCGGCGCGGCTCAGTCGCACGTCGAGCTGATCGGCCATCACGCGCAGGCGCCGCGGCACCAGTCGCGCGCCGATGTCGTCCCGGATCGGCGTGAAGACGTCGTCCTGGATGCGCTGTCGCGAGCTGGGCACGGCCATGGCGACTGCCGCGACCGCGAACAGGAGGAGGAACAGCCTTTTTACCATGCCCCAACGTTACCGAAATGGTCGGCGAGTGCCAGGATTTCGGGTCAGGGGCCTTCCAGCGCCGGCGGGACCAGGACCCCGGCCCGGTCGTGCGTCGTCCGCAGCGGGATCTCCGGGATGCGCAGGGCGAGCGCGGCAGCGAGGACGAGTATGAGGGCGGTCAGGGCGTAGATCCGCGTCGTTGCAGTCACGAAAGCAGACGCGACCTCGGTTCCGACACGGGCCGCGGCCGCATCACCCTCAGCCCGGAGCGCGCTCGCCTCGGCCACGCCTTGGGCCTCCCCGGCGAGCGTCTCGTAGGCCGCGGTGATGCGGGCGGCAAGGTCGGCGCCACCTGTGGACACGAGCTGCTCGACCGACGTGTCCGGTCGTCCACGCAGCGCTTCGGGTAGCTCGAGCGAAGCGAACGCCACGCCGAGGGTCGTGGCGAGCACCGTGCCCATCACCGCGGCTCCGACGGTCGCGCCGGTCTGGCGGAAGAACTGCGAAGCGCTGGTCGCCTGCCCGACGAAGCGCACGTCCACCGCATTCTGAATGGCCAGCGTGAAAAGCGGCATGGAAGGCCCCACTCCGAGGCCCGCAATGACCATGTAGAGCGTCACGCGCCCGTAGGCGACGTCGGGCCCCATGCGCGCCAAGAGGATGGCCGCCGAGAGGAACACGAGGGCTCCCCCGACGATCTGCCACCGGTAGCCGACTTTCGCGACCACCTGCCCCGAGACCGTCGCCGAAAAGACGATGCCGAGCGAGAACGGGATGAGCGCCGCGCCCGCCTGCGTGGCCGAGACACCGAGCACGTTCACCAAGAAGAGCGGCAGGAAGATCGTCACGGACATGAACGACGCGCCGAGGAAGAAGGTCGAGGCGTTCGCGGTCCTGAAGACGCGGTTCTGGAAGAGGCGCATGTCCAGGATCGGGCTCGCCACACCCCGCGAGCGAAGGACGAAGGCACACAGCAGCGCCGCGCCGACCGCGAAGAGCGTCAGCGTCACGCCGCCGGTCCACGGGTAGACGCGCTTGTCGATCTGGAGCGAGAGGACGAGGGGAATCAGGCCCGCGAGCAGGAGCACGCCACCGAGGAGGTCTGGGAGCCTGCGCTCGCCGTGCGGCTCCAGCATCGGCATGCGGCTGATGATGAGCCAGAGGGCGAGCCCGCCGACGGGCACGTTCACGTAGAACACCCACCGCCACCCCTCGACGCCCGGGATCCAGCCCCCGGCGTGGTCGGTCAGCAACCCCCCCACGAGCGGTCCGAGGACCGACGCGATCCCGAAGACCGCGCCCACGTACCCCTGGTACTTGCCCCGCTCGGCTGGCGTGAAGAGGTCCGCGATCACGATGAAAGTCATCGCGAAGAGACCACCTCCGCCCGCGCCCTGGATGCCGCGGAAGAGCACGAGCTGGGACATGCCGTCGCCGAGGAGCGGGAGGTCGCCGAACTCCCCGGCGAGCCCGCAGAGCACGGATCCCGCCAAGAAGAGCCCCACGGCGCCGAGCGTGACTAGCTTCCTGGGGTACGTGTCGGCGAGCTTGCCGTAGACGAGGGCGAGCGCTGTCGACGCCAACAGGTAGGCGGTAGCCACCCAGGCGTACCGGTCGATTCCCTGGAGGTCCTCCACCATGCGCGGCAGCGCGGTGGACACGATGGTCTGGTCGAGCGCGGCCAAGAAGAGCGCGGTGAGCACGGCCAGGTACACGACGGCCCGGTCCCGGTCCGAGACCGGGGACGCGAAGGGTCCCGGAGGTGCCTGGCTCATTACGTGACCGATGAGGATGGAGTGCCCAACGATGATCGCGGAGCACTATGCCCTGGAGTGCCGCACCCGCGGTGACGACCATATCGTCGACCTGACCGAGCAGGTGCAGCAGGCGGTCGCTACCTCGGGGGTCACGACCGGTCAGGCGGCCCTGCTCGTCCACGGATCGACCGCGGCGCTCACCACGGTCGAGTACGAGCCGGGTCTCGTCAACTACGACCTCGCCGCCGCTCTGGAGCGGGTCGCACCCAAGGACGCACGGTACGAGCACGAGGAGACGTGGCACGACGACAACGGTCACAGTCACGTACGGGCCTCCCTCATCGGGCCGTCGCTCGCCCTCCCGATCACAGAGGGACGCGTGCCGCTCGGAACGTGGCAGCAGATCGTGCTCGTGGACTCGGACACCCGGCCCCGACGCCGGGTCGTGCACCTCAGCGTCGTGGGGCGCTAGGGGCTGGGCCGTCGCTTGACACCGGGTCGCGCGGCCCGGCATCGTGCCCAGACGAAGCGCCCATGACCGCCCGGGTTCGGGCTCGATTCCAATACCGAGGAGGGTCCGCCACGGAGCTCCCGACCGTATCCGGCGGCAGCGGGCCTCGCTTTCTCCGCCACACCGGCACCGCCGCGCTCGTGGAGCCGGAGGCGCTCGCCGACGCCCTGCCCGAGCGCCTCGACGCTTCGATCCTGCTCGTGCCTGCACTGTTCCAGGCGTCCGCCCCGGAGACCACGCTCACGCGCCTGGCGTCGCTCGGGGTTCGCGTCGTCCTCGCCCTCGGCTTCGAGACCCTCCTACACGACCGGTGCGTCGGCTACGGCATCCTCCCCGCGGTGCTCGACGAGGAGACGCTCGCCGAGCTCGCGGAGCGAATCGCCGCCGGCCCCAGCGTCGAGACGACGGTCGACCTGGAGAAGCAGCTCCTCGAGAGGGACGGCATGGAGGGGGTCCCTATCGGCGTCGAGCCGCGGGCGCGCAACAAGCTCCTGCTCGGGCTCACGGACCAGGAGGAGGCGATGCGCTACGCGCGCGAGGGAGCCGAGCGCCGGGACCGGGACCGCAAGCGGCGTCCCTGGCTCTACGGCGGAGGCTAGCGGGGCTCCGGACCCCGTTCGGTCCAGTGCCGCTGCACCCAGTCACCGGCGGCGCGCAACGGCCCGACGTAGTCGCCCATCATGCCGTGGCTCGCCCCCGGCAGACTCATCATTTGGACGGGGTAGCCGCGCTCGGCGAGCGTGCGGGCCATCTCCTCCACCGGGCCGTAGGGAACGACCTCGTCGTCCGGGCTGTGGATGATGTAGAGCGGCAGCTCGGCGAAGCTCTCGAGGGACTCGCGCCCGGGTCCGGTCGCGATCGCGATCGCGGCGGTGAAGAAGTCCGGGTGGCGCGCGGCGAGGTACCACGTGCCCCGGCCGCCCATGCTGAAGCCGGTCACGAGGATCCGGGACCGGTCGATGGAATGGCTCGCGAGCACGTGCTCCATGAGCGCCGCCACGGCCCGCTCGGAGCGCACGGTGGCCCAGCTCGCGTCAGGCACGTCGGGCGCGACGATCACGGCCCCCCAACCCCGGAGCGCCGGCTCGACGATCGTCTGCATGAACCAGCTCCCGTAATACACGGACCGCCCGCCCGGGTGGAGGGCCAGGACGAGCGGGCGGGGTCCGGGCGCCGCGTCCGCGGCCGGGACCGAGATCGCGTAGCGCATCTCCCCACCCTCCGAGAGCGCCAGCGACGTCTCGATGAGCTGCGGCCGGGGAGGGGTCTGCGCCGAGAGGGCCCCCGCACCGATGGCCGAGAGCACGAGGGCGAGCGTGCCAAGGCCGCGCATCGGCTTCAGCGGGCCGCGGTCCACGTCGTGAGTAGCGCCACGAGCGGGGGCTCACCCGTCATGTCGAGCGCCGTGCGGCCGTCGAGGTTCACGGCGTGCGGATCGACGCCGAGCTCGAGCGCCGCCTTCACAGACTCGAGGCGCAGCGCTGCCAGCTCCGAACGTCCGGGCTCGACGAACCCTTGGACGCGGCGCGGCCCCCCCATACCGACGGCCGCCATGAGGGCCGTGTTCGCCTCGACGCGCTCTTCGGCGCCGAACGCGCCCGCAGCCCCGATGTAACGAGCGTGGTGCACGAAGTGCGGATCCGCTCCTCGCTCGGCGAGCAAGCGCATCATACCCGGCTGGCTGAGGCGCGCGGCGACCCAGAACGGGGTCGCGCCCACCAGCGAGGGGTGGATGCTCCAGTCGTTCGAAGCTCGCCGGGTCGGCGTCCAGTTGCTGAGCCGGGCGTTGGGGTCCGCGCCGTGGTCGAGGAGCAGCCGTGCCATTGCCTCGTCGCGTCGCAGCACGGCCAGGTGCAGCGCCGGGAAGCCGGCCGACGCTTCGTCGGGGTCGGCCCCCTGTTCGAGGAGATACGACAGGAGGTCCGTGAATCCCGAATGGGCGGCGAGCACGGCCGCGCTCACCCCCCAGGCGTCGGTGGCGTCGATGTCGGCGCCGGCCTGCACGAGCCAGCGCGCGGACTCGAGGTCACCCACACGCGCCGCGAACAGGAGCGCCGTGTAGCTGCCGTGCGGGACGTCCTGCTGGTTGGCGGGATCGCTGTGGGGCGGAACCGCCATCACCTGGCTCCACGTCGCCGAGCGGGCGTTGACATCGGCGCCGTGCTCGAGCAGGACACGCACCGCGCCAGAGTGGCCCTGCGACGCGGCCCACATGAGGGCGGTCTGATCTCGTGTCCCCTTCGCGTTCGGGTCCGCGCCCGCGCGCAGCAGCAGCTCGAGGACTTCCTCGCTCCCCGTGCGCGCGGCGGTCATGACCGGAGTCTCACCCGACAGGAGGGCGGCGTTGGGATCCGCACCGCCGCGCAGGAGCAGCCGCACCATCGGCGCACTCCCGTTCATGCTGGCGGCCCAGAGCGGGGTCGCACCCATGTCATTGGCCGCGCTCGCGTCCGCGCCCGCAGCGAGGAGGAGCTCGGCGGCCTCCAGGTCGTCCCAGTAGCTCGCCCAGTGGAGGGCTGCGGTTCCGTCCGCGGCCCGGGCGTCGGGATCGGCTCCTCCGGCGAGAAGGCGGCGCACCTCTTCGCGGTCCTGTTGCTTCGCGGCCTCGACGAGGGGCGGACTGCTCGAGGGAACCGCCGCCACCGATGCGAGCGCGAGCAGGACGGTCCAGGCCCGCCCGCGTAGGGAGACGCCGCCGCCCATCAGACGTCGCTCAGCGTGTCCAGGTCGACCGGGCCGGTGCTCGCGCCGATCCTGTCGACGGGTACCTTCATCTTGTCCATCAGGGTGACCAACAAGTTGGCCATGCCGGGCTCGTTGTCGTACGCGAGGTGCCGGCCTCCGCGCAGCGTGCCGGCGCCCCCGCCGAGCAACAACAGAGGCAGGTTGTCGCCCGAGTGCCGTGTGCTGTTCGAGATCCCCGAGCCGTAGAGGATCGTCATGTTGTCGAGCAGCGTGCCGTCCCCGTCCGGCGTGGCGCGCAGCTTCGCCAGGTAGCGCGCGAAGAGCTCCGTGTGGTAGCGGTTGATGTGCGACATCCGCTCCACGAGCTCGGGCTGGTCGTTGTGGTGCGACAGCGGATGGTGCGCTTCCGGGACCCCGATCTGCGGGTAGGGTCGCGGGCTCTGCTCCTTGCCGAGCATGAAGGTGACGACCCGCGTGAGGTCGGCCTGGAGGGCGACGAGCTGGAGGTCGAGCATGAGGTCGAGGTGCTCCTCGAAGTCCGGCGGCGCGCCCTCGGGCTGCGGAAACTCGGGCAACTCGAAGTCGATCTGCGCCTCGGCACGCTCGATCCTGCGCTCGATGTCACGGATCGACTCGGTGTACTGCTCGACCTTCATGCGATCGCCGCCCCCCAGCTCGAGGCTCAGTGAGCGCAGCTTGTCGGACACCGAGTCGAGGATGCTCTTCTGCTGGTGGAGGCGTCGCTCGCGAGCCTCGCGCTCGGTGGAGCCGGCGTCCCCGAAGAGTCGCTCGAAGACCGCCCGCGGGTTGTACTCGGTCGGGAGCGGCTGCTCCGGCCCACGCCAGGAGAGCGTATGCGTGTAGACGCAGCTCAAGTTGCTGCTGCAGGCGCCCGCGTTCGCCGGCGCGTCCATCGAAAGCTCGAGCGACGCGACCTGGGTCTCGCGGCCGAACTCACGGGCGAGGAGCTGGTCCATGGAGACGTCGGCGATGATCTCGGTCTCGGTCCGTCCGCCTTGCGGTATCCCCGTCAGGAAGGAGCCCGACGCGCCGGCGTGGATCTGGACCCAGTTCGCCTGCACCCCGGAGAGGACGAGCATCTGGTCCCGGTAGGGAGCCAGGGGCTCCAGGATCGGGGTCAGCTCGAAGGCACGCCCGACGAGGGTCGGCGACCAGTACTCCATCGCCATGCCGTTCGGCACATAAAAGGTCTGGAAGCGGTGCACACGCTCCGCGGCGGCCAGGCCCCGCAGCCCCGACGGCACCATCGCGTCGAGCAACGGCAGCGCGAGCGTGGCGCCGAGACCTTTGAGGACGGTGCGGCGCGGGATGGCGGCCCCGGTGATGAACTTCGTCATGTCATGCTCCCTGGTGTGTCACCGTCATACGTCTCTCAGCTGGCGTCCGCGACCCGGCGCGACAGGAACGCGGGGCTCTGGGCGATCCCCAGCACGATCGCCGACCAACGGTAGTCCTCCGCGGCCGCCTCGCGCACGATGCGCCGCACGGTCGGCTGGTCGTGGTACTCGAGCGGCCTTCCCAACGCGTACGACATGAGCTTCTCGGTCACCGTACGCGCGAACTGCTCGTCGTACTCGAGCAGGAGCTCGCGCAGGGAAACGACGCCGTCGAGCTCCCGGCCGCTCGGCAACGTGCCGCGCGCGTCGACCGGCTGCCCGGACTCGTCGAGGTCACGCCAGGCGCCCACCGCGTCGAAGTTCTCGAGCGCGAAGCCGAGCGGGTCGATGAGCGCATGACAGCTCGCGCAGAGCCTGTCGCTCCGGTGCCGCGCGAGGCGCTCGCGGATCGTCATCGCCGCGGTGGCGGGGCTCTGGTCCAGGCTCGTATCCACGTTGGCCGGGGGCGGCGGCGGATCGGCGCCGAGGATGTTGTCCAGGAGCCACTTCCCGCGCAGCACCGGGGACGTGCGGTCCGGGTACGCCGTGATCGCCATCAGGCCGCCGTGGCCGAGAAGCCCACTGCGACGCTCTGGATCGGGGACCTGGACCCGGCGCGGGCGGCTGCCGTACACGCCGGCAATGCCGTAGAAGCGGGCGAGCCGCTCGTTCACGAAGGTGTAGTCCGCGCGGAGCAGCTCGGTGAGCGGCCGGTCTTCCTCGATCGTGCTCGCCACGAGCATCTCGGTCTCCTGCCGGAACGCGTCGAGCAGGCTGTCGTCGAAGTCGGGGTACTTGTCGGGGTCGGCGAGCTTCTCGGGGAGGAGACGCAGGTTGAGCCACTGCGAGGCGAACCCCTCGACGAGTGCCCACGGCGCACGACGGTCCGCCAGCATGCGCCGCACCTGCCTCTCCAGCATACCCTGCTCGCCGAGCAGGCGCCCCGATTCGGCCACCTCGAGCAGGGCTCCGTCCGGAATGCTGCTCCACAGGAAGAACGAGAGGCGGGAGGCGACCTCGAGGTCCCCCAGGCGGTAGACGCCGAGCGGGTCCGCACGAGGGGGCTCGCGGTAGACGCGCATGAGGAACTCGGGATCGACGACCACACGCTCGAGCGCGAGCTGGATGCCCGCGTCGAAGCTCCCGCCCTGCTCCCGTCCCTGCCGGAAGAAGGTGAGCAGAGTCTGTACGTCGGCCTCGGTCGTGGGGCGCCGGTACGCGCGCCGGGCCATTCCGGAGAGGATCTCGCGGGCGCACGCCTCGTCCGCCGAGCCAGCAGCCGGGCGGCACGTGAAGATGCGACGGCGGCTCGGGGTCTCCGCCACCGTTCCGGCGACCTCGTACGGCCCACCGATCTGGAGGGAGTGCACGCTCGCGTGATCCATGTACAGCTGGTCGTTCGTGAGGACGCGGCCCCGCTGCTGTGGCTGCGGCAGCCCTTCCGGCTCGAACTGCTCGCGCACGAACGACACGCCCACCACGTGCGGGCCGGCGGTGACCTTCAACCGCACCTCCAGGTGCGTGTCTCCGGTCAACTGCATGTACTCCTCCCACTCCGGGTCGCCGAAGGACCCCGGCTCGCCGGAGCCCGCGTAGCTGGCGGCCGCCGGCCTGTACTCGGTGGCGCCGCCCCCGACCGTGAACCGCTCGAGGAGCGCGCCGTCGAGTCGCAGGTCGAGCAGCTGCGGCCACCCCATGCCCATGAGGTAGTCCTGGTACTGCCGGCGCAGGCGGATCTTGAGCAGGTACTCGCCGTCCACGGGGAAGTGATGCCGGACCGCGATG
Source organism: Longimicrobiales bacterium (assembly GCA_041579355.1). Lineage (GTDB taxonomy): Bacteria > Gemmatimonadota > Gemmatimonadetes > Longimicrobiales > Gaopeijiaceae > UBA2982. The sequence continues at coordinate 11,945 of JBFGFY010000050.1, forward strand.
CCCCCCCGCGAGCCGAAGGGGAGGTCCTCGCTCTGCCGCTGATCCTGCACCACGTGGAGCGGGACCTCGTACGTCTGCACTGCAGGCACCGCGGGCGGAAGACCCGTCGCGAGGCGCGTCACGTACCGAGCCACCGACAGGTAGCGCTCCATGTGCGTCGGCGTGATGGACAGCGCGGCGGCGAAGTTGTCGAAGCTCCCGTCCGCGGTCTCGTCACCGGGGAGGAGCGAGCGCACGTCCACGTCGAGCGCCAAGAGGTCGCGGATCGCGTTGTTGTACTCGAGCCGGTTCAGGCGGTGGACCGGTGGGGTCGTGCCCGGGTCCGGCGTGGCGGAGGCGGCGGCCCGGTCGATCTCGGTCTCGAGCCAGCCGGCCACCAGGTCGTACTCCGCGGGCTCCGGCCGCAGCGACCCTCCGGGCGGCATCGTGCCCGTGCGCAGCTTGCGGATGACCGCCTCCCACGGCCGGGCGGCGGCGGCGGGTGTGGCCACGTCGAGCACGTCGAGGGCCAGGCCGGCGGCTAGCGTCCGCTGGTTGTGGCAGCCGACGCAGTACGCGTCCAGGATCTCGCGGACCTCATCGGGCTCGGTGGGCAGCTCGGTGACCGTGCCGGCGCGGGGAACGAGCAGGGCCACCGCGAGCAGGCAGGGGACGCCGAGCACCAGGAGCGTGGCGTGGCCCGAACGGGCGCGCTCCCGCCTATGAGTTGCAACCTGGGCCGTCTCGGCTGCCATCGGCCTCCTCCGCGGGCGGCCTCGCGCCGCCGACGTCTACAGCTTAGGGGTCGGGGGCACGCCGCACCAGCATGGCGAGCACCCCGGAAAGGCTTACCAGCCGGGCATGATGATGAAGTCGATGTGCTCGCCCGCCCAGACCGAGATGGGGTCCGCGATCTTCATTTCGCCCCCGCCGACGAAGTCGACTTCGAGCCGCACCGTGTAGTCGCGCCAGGGCAGGCGGAAGGTCTGTGTCGTCTTGCCGATGACCATGCCGACCCGGTGCCGGACGCCGTTCCAGTCCGCGAAGATCGTGGCGTCACGGAAGTCCTGGTTGTCGACCGTGAGCATGATCACGGCCTCGCTCCCGGCTTCATAGGGGCTCGGGACGTCGCGCCGGCTGGCCGCGCAGGCGGCGGTCAGCAGGAGGAGGGCCAGTACGACGGGGCCTCGCGCTCCGTGAACACGTGCCATGGTGAGCCTCCCGGGCGCGGGTCAAACGGACGATGGGGCCTATACCCCCGAGCGCCCCCGACGAGCCCCGAAGGCCGCCCGGGGCCCCCCAGGGGCCCCCGACGCGCCCCTTGCCACCCCCTACTGACACCCGGCGTGCCGGACCGTACTTTGCCCGTCCGAGCCCTCTTGCCCGGCTCCACAACAGGCGAGGTGACATGAGCACACTGGTCGCGCGTTCTCCCCGTCCGGCTGCCTTCGTGGCCTTCCTCCTCCTCACGGCGGCCGTGGCACCCAGCCCCGTCGCCGCCCAGGAGCGCGGCAACCCGTACGGAGAATGGCGTTACTGGGGGGCGGACGCCTGGAGCACCCGCTACTCGCCCGTCGACCAGATCGACCGTACGAACTTCGAGCGCCTCCAGGTCGCCTGGACGTGGCGCTCGGACAACTTCGGGGTCGAGGTCGAGTACATCAATCGCGCGACGCCGATCTACGCGAACGGCAGGCTCTTCGCCGTCGCGGGTGGCCGGAGAACCGCGGTGGCCATCGACCCGGCCACCGGCGAGACGCTTTGGACCTTCCGCGAGCCGCAGACGACACGGTGGGAGCGCTCCTCACGGCAGAACTACGGCAAGGGCGTCGCCTACGCCGAGGTGGACGGGCGCGGCGTGATCTACCTGGTCACACCGGGATTCTTCCTCCACGCCCTCGACGCCGAGACGGGCCTCCCCCTGAGGGGGTTCGGAAAGCCCGTGCCGGTCCCCGGCTTCGGGGAGCACGGCACCGTGGACATGCTCGCCGACCTCGGGCACCCGTTCGACCCCGAGCGCGGCATCCCGCCCGAGGTCGGCTACATCACGAACACGTCCCCGCCGATCGTGGTGAACGGGGTCGTGATCATCGGGAACTCGAACCTGACCGGCCGCCTCGACCCGCGCCGTGAGAACGTCCCGGGCGACATCCTGGCGTATGACGCGCGCACGGGCGCCTTCAAGTGGAAGTTCAACGTGATCCCGCGCCCGGGAGAGTTCGGCCACGACACGTGGGAGAACGACGCCTGGGAGTGGAGCGGCAACATCAACACGTGGCCGCCGCTCTCCGCCGACCCCCAGAACGGGATCGTCTACGTGACCACCGACGCCCCGACCAACGACTACTTCGGGGGGCACCGGCCGGGGGATAACCTCTTCGGGAACAGCATCCTCGCCATCGACGTCCAGACCGGGCAGCGCCGCTGGCACTTCCAGGCCATCCACCACGACGTGTGGGACCGTGACTTCCCGCACCCGCCCCAGTTGCTCGACGTGACCGTGGACGGTCGGCGCATTCCAGCGCTCGCGCAGAGCTCGAAGCAGGCGTTCATCTACGCCTTCAACCGCGTGACCGGTGAGCCGATCTGGCCGATCGTCGAGCGCCCCGTGCCGCAGTCGAAGGTCCCGACCGAGCGCACCTCCCCCACGCAGCCGCACCCGACGCGGCCCGCGCCGTACGAGATGCACGGCCTCACAGACGACGACCTGGTCGACTTCACCCCGGAGCTACGCCAGCGCGCGCGCGAGATCCTGAGCCGCTGGGACTACGGCCCGTCCCTCTTCGTGCCGCCGCTGCACCGAGATAACTCGGAGGGCAAGATCGGGGCGGTGTTCTGCCCCTCGGCCGGAGGCGGCACGAACATCCCCGGCGGCACGGTGGCCGACCCCGAGACGGGTATCCTCTACACGGCCTCGGTGAAGTCGTGCAGCGACTTCACGCTCGTGCCGGGTGCACAGCGCGACCTGGAGCTCACCGGCCAGTCGGGCATCACACCGGTCGAGTGGACACACGCGCCGGCCGAGCCGGGTCTCGGCAGCATCCAGGGCATCCCCCTGTGGAAACCGCCCTACGGGCGCATCACGGCGATCGACATGAACACCGGCGAGATCCTCTGGTGGATCCCGAACGGTGACACTCCGGACCGCCTCACGAACCATCCGCTGCTGCGGGGGGTCGATCTCCCCAACACGGGGACGCCGAGCCACGCCACCGCGCTCGTCACGCGCTCGCTTCTCATGTACTCCGAGGGGCGCGGCGGACGCGCGCTCTTCCACGCCGTCGACAAGCGCACCGGTGAGCGCATCGGCTCGGTCGAGATCCCGGCGACGGTGGACACGGCGCCGATGACGTATCTGCACGACGGAGTGCAGTACGTGGTGCTCTCCGTGTCGGGTCCGAACCTGCCGGCCTCGTTCGTAGCCCTGCGGCTTACAGAGGGTGCCCGATGAGCCGGTCCCTGCAGTCCGCCAGCTTTCGGGCCGCGCTGGTGGCGGCGCTCGCGGCCGCCGCCTGCGGGGCGGAGCCCGAGCCCGAGCTCACGATCACACCGTTCGCCGGCGCCAGCGTCCAGATCGAGTACGGCGACCTCGTCATCCATGTCGATCCGTGGAGCCGCGGCGACTATTCGGCGGCCAAGCCGGCCGACCTCATCCTGGTCACGGACACTCCGGGTGACCACCTCGACCCCGACCTGATCGCGATGCTGCGCAAGCCGGGAGCGCCCCTGGTGGTCTCCGACCGGCCCGACGAGGCCCGCGACGAGGGCTCGCGCGAGCGGCTGGTGCAGCTCTCCGATCCCATCGTCATGGACAACGGCGAGCGCCGCACGCTCGTGGGCGTCCAGATCGAGGCCGTGCCGATGTACGACATCCTCCCGGGGGAGCCCTTCCACGCCAAGGGCGAGGGGAACGGCTACATCCTCACGCTCGGGAGCACCCGCATCTACCTGGCGGGCGTGACCGAGTGTGTGCCCGAGATGCAGCAGATCAGCGACATCGACATCGCGTTCATCCCCATGAACCTCCCCCACGGGCGCATGCCACCGCTCGCGGCGGCCGACTGCGTGAAGATGATCCGACCCTCGGTGGTCTACCCGTATCACTACCGGGAGCTGCCGATCGACGAGTTCGTGGAGGCTCTGCGCGGTGAGCAGGACATCGAGGTGAGGGTGCACGACTGGTATCCGCCGCGCGCGTGAGGTGACCCTTGGCCATCCGTGCCCCACTCCTCGCCGCCGTCGCCGTCGTCTGTGTGGGGTGCGCATCCGGCCCGGCGGGTACGGTCCGGGATTCGCCGAACGTCCTGACGGGTGACGTGTTGCGGGATACCGGCACCACGACGGTGTGGGACGCCCTGATGCGGCTCCGCCCGTACTGGCTCCGCAGCCGCGGATCGACTTCGATCCTCGCACCGGGAGGAGACCGCCCGATCGTGTACCTGCACGGCATCCAGCACGGGCCTGTCGAGAGCCTGCAGCGTATGAACATCGACCAGGTCCGGCGCGTCGAATTCCTCGACGGTCGCGACGCCACCACCCGCTTCGGAGTCGGACACGGCGCTGGCGCCATCATGGTCGACATGGACCGCAGCTGACGCGCGCGCCCTACATGCCGATCTACGAGTACCGGTGCAGCGAATGCGGGGAGAGCTTCGAGCTCCTCGTGCGCGGCTCCGCGGCGGCGGACGCGTGCCCGGCCTGCGGCGCTCCCGACGTCGAGAAACTCTTCTCGCTACCCTCGGTCCAATCCGAGCAGACGCGCAGCCGGGCGAAGCGCGACATCCGTGGACGCAACCGCGCCACCCGGAAGGACCAAGCGGAGGCGGAAGTCCGTCGGATCCAGGCGCACAGCGAGGACCACGACTGACGGGTCGTCAGCGCGCCGTGCCCTTCGCGTATTTGACGAGCGTCTGCCCCGGCACCTCCGCGCCGTAGACGTTACCGCTCCGGTCCGCGGCGAGGAACTCGGCCTCACTCGGGATGAAGGTCGTCACGCGCCCCGTGCGCGCGTCTCCCACCCGGATCCCCCGCACCCACCCCTCCGAGCGGCGCTCGCCATACCAGGCCGGGACCGCCGTGGTCTGTGTGTCGGTCACGTAGATGACGTCGTTCGCGTCGATGTAGATGTCGCTCACGGGACCGAAGTGCGTCCACTGCTCCAAGAACGCGCCCTGCTGGTCGAAGATCTGGATGCGGATGTTCCAGCGGTCCGCTACGAAGACGCGTCCCTGGGAGTCGAGCGCGATCGCGTGCGCGTCGCCCATCTCCCCGGCGGCGGGTCCGGGCCCGGTGCCTCCCCACTCGAGGAGGTAGCGGCCGTTCCTGTCGAACTTCACGACGCGGTTGTTGCCGCCCGCTCCGTGCCCATCGAGCACGTAGATGTCCCCGTTCGGAGCCACTGTGACCGCGGAGGGCCCCGTGAACAGGTCACGGCCTGCGCCGGAGACTCCCGCCCGGCCGAGCGTCATCAGGACGCGGCCCGTGGGGCCGAGCTTGAACACCTGCTGCCCCTTCCCCACGGCGGCTCCCTCGTCGGCCCGGGCGCCCGTAGGGCCGTCGGCGACCCAGAGGTTGCCGTCCCGGTCGACCTCGAGCCCGTGCGGCCAGGCGAAGAGGCCGGCGCCGAAGTTGGCGACCATGCGCCCCTGCATGTCGAACTTGAAGATCGGCGCCAGGTCGGAGCCCACGCAGTTGTTGGCCGCGCAGCGGTCGAGCACCCAGATGTGCCGTCCGTCGGGGTCCGGGCGCACGCCCGTGACCGCCCCCCAGCTGCGCCCGGCAGGGAGCTGGGCCCATCCCTCGACGCGACTGTAAGCACCGGGCACCTGCGCTTCCGCGGGCTCCGGAAGAGCCGGCCCGAGTCCCAGCCACGCGCAGGCCCCGGCCAGGACCAGGGACCTCAGGGGGATCCGCACGTCGCGTCGGAGCGGGGTCATCGGCACACCTCCAGGGGACTTGGGGACGTCACGGTCGACCCCGGATGCGCGAGCGGGCCCGGCTGGAAGCCGGGCC
>JBFGFY010000051.1:0-17920 GCA_041579355.1 Longimicrobiales bacterium
CGAGCGTCGTGGCGCCGACGCAATGCAATTCGCCCCGCGCCAGTGTCGGCTTCAGCAGGTTCGAGGCATCCATCGCCCCGTCCGCCTTGCCGGCCCCGACGAGGGTATGCATCTCGTCGATGAAGATCACGTAGCGGCCGTCGGCCTCCGTAATCTCCTTGAGCACGGCCTTCATGCGCTCCTCGAACTCACCCCGGTACTTGGCGCCGGCGAGCATCGCAGAGATGTCGAGCTGCAGAAGCTTCTTGTTGGCGAGCGAAGTGGGCACGTCGCCGGCCACCATGCGCTGGGCGAGCCCTTCGACGATCGCCGTCTTGCCGACGCCCGGCTCGCCGATCAGCACCGGATTGTTCTTGGTGCGGCGCGCGAGGACCTTGATCACCCTGCGGATCTCCTCGTCGCGCCCGATCACTGGATCGAGCTTGCCGCGACGCGCCTGCTCGGTGAGGTCCCGCGAGTAGCGCGCGAGCGCCCGGTAGCTGTCCTCCGGTGTGTCGTCGGTCACGCGGTGCGACCCGCGCACGGCCTCGAGCGCCGCCCGAACCTCGGCGAGCGTCGCGCCCGCGTCGCGGAGGATGCGGCCCGCGTCGTTCTTCTCACCCGTGAGACCGAGGAGGAGGTGCTCGGTGGACACGAAGTCGTCGCCCAGCTCCTTGGCCACGTCCTGCGCGGCGTCGAGCGCCGTGCGGAGGTCGCGCGACAGGTTCGGCTCGGCGCCCCCCTCGACGCGTGCCATCCGGTCCACCGCCTCGGTCGCCCTCTGCTGCACCAGGCCGACCGGGACCTCGAGCTTCTGCAAGACGGGCACGACGACCCCACCCTCCTGCTGCAGCAGCGCGTTCAGGAGGTGGACGCCATGGATCTCCGGGTTGCCCCGTTGGCGGGCGTCCCCGGCCGCGGCCTGGAGGGCCTGGGCGGCTTTGACCGTCAATCTATCTGCGCTGAGCATCGCGGCTCCTGTCGTCTTTTCGCGGCTCTCTCGAGGACGGCCCGGGCCTGCCAGATCGGCAGAGACCGACCGTTCACCCCTTGAAAAGACTCAAGTTCCGGGCCAGCGGGCCGGCCCGGACCGGCCCTCAGGGCAGCGGCTGGCCCACGATCGTCTTGATGCGGGTCCCCGCGCTGAGCACGGTCGCCGGATCCACCCGGTTCAGACGCGCGACCACGTCGACCTCGGCGGGACTCGGGTTCTGGCGCAGGTACGTCGCGAGGGACATGGCACTCGGAAGCCGCACGATGTCGATCCGCCAGGGCTGGACTGCCAGAGCGGCCGGGTCCTCGAGCTCGCGGAAGCTCGAGATCGTGGCCGAGACCGCAGCCGAGTGGCTCCGCCACTCGGCCCGCGTGCCGTATCCCAGGATGCGGTACACGACACCTCCGCGGCGGGCGAACGCGACCTCACCCGAGAGCGCACCCTCTTGGGTGCTGGCCGTGAAGGGCGCGCGCGCGAGCTCGACGCCCACCGAGGCCTCCTCCTGGATCGGGCCGCCGGATACGCCCTGCTGGCGCAGGAAGTCGCGCAGCTCGACCTCGGGCGGGTCCGCCTCCGGAACCACCTCCAGCACGATCAGCGCCTGGCGCGACGGGGCGCTCGCCGCCACGAGAGTGCGCTGGTTGACCGTGTTCCAGCCGCGCGGGAAGGTGAGCTCGAACGCCAGGTCCGGGTGCAGGAAACGGTTCTCGCGGAAGAAGCCCTCGCGGGGATCCTCCCCGAAGACGAGTCCGTCGATCCGGTCGAGGTAGGCGTCGCGGGCGACCCGGCCTCCCGCGGCGATGCCCTGGCGCGCGATCTGCTCCCGGATGTTCGCCTCCCGGTTCTCCGGGTAGGGGTGCGTGAGCTGCCACTCGGGGATCCGGCCCTCTCGGCCACCGCTCACCTGCGCGAGCATCTGGAAGACTCCGACCATCGACTCCGGATCGTAGCCGACGCGGCTGATGTAGCGCAGGCCGAGCTCGTCGGACTGGGTCTCGTCCCCGCGCGAGTGGCTCAGGTTCATGAGCTGTAGCCCCGCCGCCGCCAGCCCGCCGTACTCGCGGACGGTCTCGCTGAACACCATGCCGACTCCCAGGCCGATCGCCTGCAGCTGCTGGCGGCTGATCTGGCTCGCGGAGTGGCGTGCGGTCACGTGGCCGATCTCGTGGCCGAGCACGCCCGCGAGCTCCGCCTCAGTGTCGAAGTGCGCCAGGATGCCCCGGGTCACGTAGATGAAGCCGCCCGGAAGCGCGAAGGCGTTCACGATCGGGTCGTCGACCACCTTGAAGGACCAGGGGAGGTTCGGGCGCTCCGACACCTCGGCGAGGCGCATCCCCAGGTCCGAGACGTAGCTCTGCAGGCCGGGGTCGTCGACGAGGCCGAGCGAGGCCGTGATCTGCGGGTCGGCCTCCCGCCCCATCTGGATCTCCTCGGACTCGCTGACCAACGAGAATTCCCGTCGGCCCGTCGCGGGATTCACGGCACAGGCCGCCACGAACACGACCAGGGCGATCCACAGCTTGGTGCGAAGGCTCGTCATCTCCACGTCCCCCCGTAGGTCGAGCGCGCCGCGAGGCATCGGCAACTCGGGCGCGCCTCTAGGGTAGCCAAGGTCCCGATGCGACGCCAAGCCATCCTACCCCTCCTCGGTCTGCTGTTCTCGACCGCCTTGTTCGCGGCGTGCGGCCCTTCCGGCACGGACGCCCCGCCCGCCATCGACAGGGAGGTCTTCATCGCCACGTACGTCGATCTGCGCCTGGCCGCGCTCGATGCCCCGGACTTCCTCGTCCCACCCGAGGAGCGGGAAGAGATCCTCCGGCGACACGGGGTCACTCAGGACGACTTGCTGCGCTTCGCGGACGTGCACGGGCGCGACATCGAGTACATGAACGACCTCTGGGCCGAGATCGAGGTGCGCATCGAGGAGCGCCGGGTCAGCGACGCCTGATCCCCGCGGCGAGCACGAGCTCCGCTCGCCCCGCCTCACCCTCCGCCGGTCGGGAGCCGGATCCCCAGCGCGAGCGCCTCGCGGTCACCGAGGCTCGCGCCCGCGCGGATCATCCAGCCGGATCGGAGCACCAGATCGACACCTAGGTCGATGACGCCGTCGAATCGGACGCTGTCTCCGGGGCCCGTCACGAAGTCGAGCACGACGTGGCCACCCCCGTAGGGACTGAAGACGATGTCCTCACTGCCGCCGCTCCAACCGACGATCACACCCAGGGGCGCGGTGATGAGCGTTTCCGCGCCGAAGCCGACGCCGCCGCCGGCCCACCACATGACGTCGACCTCCGAGCCCTCCACGCCGCGCGCGAGCATCCCCGACACGTCGATGCCACCCGACACCGCGATGTCTCCGGTGCCCGCCTCGTCGGCGACCGCCGCCCGGTAGCCGAGGCCCACGGGGCCGGCCGAGTGGCGGAGCGTGCCCAGCGCGCCGAGGTCACCGCCTGCGGGATTCAAGAGGAAGATGCTGAACCCGGCCGGCACGGCCGGACCGATGAGCGCCGGGCTGTCCCAGGCGATCTGGGCCGACGAGGGGGCGGCGAAGGCGGCCAGGACGGCCGCCAGGGCGAACGTAGGAAGCGACGTGCGTGGCACTGGGCTCCTCCCTGAAGCTCGTGGGTACGGGCACTTCGTTGCATGCTGTCCGACCACTTCCTGGCACGCTGACACACCGGAGCCGCAAGTGTCGTTCCAACGCGCATTCAGTGGGGCCCCCTGGGAGACGACCGTGGGGTACTGCCGCGCCCTGCGGGCCGGCGACAGGATCTTCGTGACGGGCACCGCCCCCGTCGCGTCGGGCGGGGGCGTGACCGCCCCCGGAGACGCCTACGCCCAGGCTCGCCGTTGCTTCGAGATCATCGCGGCAGCGCTCTCCGAGCTCGGCGCGGGCCTCGAGCACGTCACCCGCACCCGCATGTTCGTGACCGACATCGACCGCTGGGAGGAGTACGGGCGCGCGCACCAAGAGGTGTTCTCGGAGCACCCGCCGACCACGACGATGGTCGAGGTGCGCCGCTTGATCCATCCCGACATGCTCATCGAGATCGAGGCGGACGCCGTCCTACCGGGGTGACGCGCGGCGACGGCGAACCGAGCCCTACTCCCACTCGATCGTGGCGGGCGGCTTGGAGCTCACGTCGTACGTGACCCGGTTCACGCCCTTCACCTCGTTGATGATCCGCGTCGAGATGCGTCCGAGCACGTCGTGCGGGAAGGGATACCAGTCTGCGGTCATGCCGTCACGCGAGGTGACCGCGCGCAGCGCGAGCACGTTCTCGTACGTGCGCGCGTCCCCCATCACACCCACCGACCGGACGGGGAGCAGCACGGCGAAGGCCTGCCAGATCTCGTCGTAAAGGCCGGCGGCGCGGATCTCCTCGAGGTAGATCGCGTCGGCCTCCCGCAGCACGGCGAGGCGCTCCTCGGTCACCTCCCCGAGGATCCGGATCGCGAGGCCGGGCCCCGGGAACGGGTGGCGCCCCACGAAGTCCTCGGGCAGGCCGAGCTCACGGCCGACCTGGCGCACCTCGTCCTTGAAGAGCTCCCGCAACGGCTCGACGAGCTCGAAGGGGACCCGGTCGGGAAGCCCGCCCACGTTGTGATGCGTCTTGATCGTGACGGAGGGCCCCCCAGCCGAGACGGACTCGATGACGTCCGGGTACAGCGTTCCCTGCACCAGGAACTTGGCGTCGGTTCCCTCGCGCGTGGCCGCCGCCTCGAAGACGTCGATGAAACGGCCTCCGATCGCCTTCCGCTTGGCCTCGGGATCGGCCACGCCCTCGAGGTCCCGGAGGAAGTCCTCGCGCGCGTCGACGACGACCAGCTTCATGTCGTAGTGCGTCCGGAAGAGCCGCTCCACCTGCTCGCGCTCGTGCTTCCGGAGCAGACCGTGGTCGACGAATATGCACGTCAGCCGATCCCCGATCGCCCGGTACACGAGCACGGCAGCGACGGACGAGTCGACGCCGCCCGAGAGGCCGCATATCGCGTGCGCGTCACCCACCTGGGTCCGGATTCGCTCCACCGTGTCCTCGATGAAGGCACCGGCCGTCCACGTGGGCCGACATCCGGCGACCGCGAAGAGGAAGTTCGAGAGGATCTCTTCACCGCGCACCGTATGCGCGACTTCGGGGTGGAATTGCACGCCGTACACCGGACGCCCCTTGGCACGGAAGGCGGCGACGGGGAGCGTGTCGGTCGAGGCGAGCGACTCGTAGCCAGGCGGCGGCTCGTCCACGTGATCCCCGTGCGAGCACCACACCGTCGTCTTCTCTCCCGCGTCGAAGCCGGCGAAGAGTCCCTCGGGGCATGTCACGCGCAGCTCCGCGCGCCCGTACTCACGTCGTCCCGGCTCGACCTTGCCCCCCTGGAGCTGGGCGATGAGCTGGAGCCCGTAGCAGATGCCCAGCACGGGGAGGCCGCTCTCGAGAAGCGCCCCGTCGGTCGTCGGCACACCCTCGTCGTAGACCGACGCGGGACCACCGGACAGGATCACGGCCTTCGGACCCCATGCACGGATCCAATCCATGGTCCGTGTCGGGGGGTGAATCTCGCAGTAGACCCGCTCCTCCCGGATGCGACGCGCGATGAGCTTGGTGAACTGCGACCCGAAGTCGAGGATGAGGACCTTGTCGTGCTCGTGGCTCATCGGGGACCGGCCGCGCGCGCCGTGGCCGCGCTCAGTACGCCCGAGCCCACGCGACCTCCGCGACCGAGTCGCCCTCCCCGGACACGCACTTCGCCGGCGCGTCGCCGGAGCGGAACTCCTCGTCGACGAGCACACGCAGCGTCGCCTTCGTGCGCTCCTTCACGGCCTCCTCGACGCGGGGTTGGCCACTCCAGCCCGTGAGCACGAAGCCAGCCCCGGAGTCGAGCGCCTCCTCCAGCTCGCCCAAGCTCTTCACGCCACGCACCGTGCTCGCCTCCCGCCGCCGCCGGACAGCCTCGAGCAGCTCCTTCTGGAAGGACTCGAGCCGCGCCGGGAGCTCCGCCAGGGCCTGCTCCTCGGGGAGGAAGGCTTTTCGCTTCTCCCCCGCGGGCGTCACCCGGCGCACGACCGCGAGCTGTCCCTTGGCCAGGTCCTTCGGGCCGATCTCCACGCGGAACGGCACGCCCTTCCGTTCCCACTCGTAGTACTTCGCACCGCTCGAGAGATGCTCGCGCGCGTCGACCTTCACGCGCACACCCGCCGCCTTCAGCCGCTTGTGCACCTCGTCGGCCTTGGCGAGCACGGGGCCGGTGTCGTCGCTCCCCAGGATCGGCACGATCACGACCTGCACCGGAGCCAGACGCGGCGGTACCACGACGCCGTCGTCGTCGCCGTGGCTCATCACCATGCCGCCGACCAGGCGGGTGGTCACGCCCCACGAGGTATTCCAGGCGTACTCCTCCTGCCCCGCCTCGGACTGGAATTTGAGGTCGAACTGCTTCGCGAAGTTCTGGCCCAGGAAGTGCGACGTGCCCGCCTGGAGCGCCTTGTTGTCCTGCATCAGCGCTTCCAGGGTGAGCGTCTCGACGGCACCCGCGAACTTCTCCGAGTCGGACTTCGGCCCCGTGAGGGGCGCCATCGCCACCCACTCCTCGATGAACCGCCGGTAGATGCCGAGGATCATACGCGCCTCGGCACGGGCCTCGTCGGCCGTCGCGTGCGCCGTGTGCCCCTCCTGCCAGAGGAACTCGGTGGTGCGCAGGAAGAGGCGCGGCCGCAGCTCCCAGCGCATCACGTTCGCCCACTGGTTGATCAGGATCGGCAGATCGCGGTAGCTCTGCACCCACTTGGCGTACATCGCGTAGATGATCGTCTCGGAGGTCGGGCGCACGGCGTAGGGCTCCTCCAGCTCCTTACCGCCTGCTTGCGTGACGACCGCCAGCTCCGGCGCGAAGCCCGCGACGTGCTCCTTCTCCCGCTGGATGAAGCTCATCGGGATGAGGAGGGGGAAGTAGGCGTTCTCGTGCCCGCTGTCCTTGAGCATCTGGTCCAGGGCGCGCTGCATGTTCTCCCAGATGCCGTAGCCCCACGGCCGGATGACCATGCTTCCCCGGACGGGCGAGTTGTCGGCCAGCTCCGCGCGCTGCACGACCTCGTTGTACCACGTCGCGAAGTCCTCGCCACGCGGCGTCAGCTTTTTGTCGTCAGCCATCGCTCTCCGTTCCCGGTCCGGACGCCCTCGCCTCTCGCTCCCGTTCGTCCCTGCGATGCCGGATCAGCGTGACCACGCCCGGCACGATCAGCAGCACGAGCGAGGTACCGATCCATGTCCCCCTGAATCCGGGGCTCTCCCGACCCACCACGAGCATGGCGACCACGCCGCCGCCCCCCACGGCCAGTGCGGCGGTTACCGCTAGGATCACCCACTCGAGCACGTCGAGCCTCCGGATCGCACGACGGGCCACCTCGCGCGTGACCCTCGACGCCTCCCGCTCCCAGCGGCTCGGCCCCCTCACGTCAGGTCCGCCAGTGCAACCTCGCGCTCGCGGCCCGACGCCATCTCCTTCGCGACCACACACCCCTTGGCGAGCTCGTCGGGTCCCACGATCAGGACCTCGCGCGCCCCTTCGCGTCCGGCGGCCTTCAGCTGTTTGGTGAGCCCCTGCTCCCTCAGTGCGTACGCCACGCTCTTCCCCTTCTCCCGCAGGGCGTGGGCGATGCGGAGCGCCTCCCGCCGCTGATCCTCCGAAACCGTGACGATAAAATAGTCGAGCGACTTGGAGTACTCCGGGAGCTTCCCCTCCTCGGCGAGAAGCTCCCCGAGCACCACGTCACCCATCCCGAACCCCACGGCCGCGAGGGGCTCACCTCCGACGAGCTCCAGCAGGCGGTCATAGCGCCCGCCACCGCAGATCGCCCGCAGGTCGTGCTTCCTGTCGAAGAGCTCGAAGACGATGCCCGTGTAGTAGGCCAGGCCGCGTACGATCCGCAGGTCCACCTCGACGAAGTCCCCGAGACCCATCGCGTCGAGCATGCCGACGTAGGCCTCGAGCCGCTCCAGTCCGGGCGCGACCGCCTCGTGGTCACCGAGTCGCTGCTTGAGCGCACCCGGCTCGGTGAAGAGATCGAGCACCGAAGCGGCTGCCCCGTCGGTCATTCCGGCCTCGCGGACCAGACCCTCGACCGACTTGCCGCGCGGCTCCCGCTCCAGCTTGTCCACCACCGCGAGCGCTGCCGGAACCCTCTCGGGCGCCACGCCCTCGGCCACGAAGGCGGCAGCCACGAGCCTGCGGTCGGAGACGCGGGCCCGGAAGGCGTCGGGACCCAGCCCCAGCTCGCGCAGCCCGTCGATCGCGACGGCGAGGACCTCCGCGTCCGCCGCGATCCCGTCCTCGCCCACGATGTCGACGTTCCACTGGAAGTGCTCGCGCAGCCGGCCCCTCTGCTGGCGCTCGTAGCGGAACAGCTGGGGCACCGAGAACCACCGGATCGGCTTGCTCATCCCGCGGCTGCGGTCCCCCAGGATGCGCGCCAGAGAGGGCGTCATCTCAGGCCGCAGCGCCACCTGCCGGTCGCCCTTGTCCGTGAACGTGTAGAGCTGCTGCACGATCTCGTCGCCACTCTTCTCCGTGTAGAGCTCGAGCGTCTCGAGGGGCGGGCCGTCGTACTCCACGAACCCGTAGCGCCGGGAAACCCGGCGCCAGGCATCGAAGACATGCGAACGTAGAGCGAGGTCCTCCGGGGGGAAGTCACGAAAGCCCGGAAGCCTCGCGAACGTGGAGGCGGCCATGGGCGCGCAATCTAGAGACGCCCCGCCCCCCAGTGGAACCCCGGGGCCGCGCGCTCGCCGTGCTTCAGAGGAGAGGATCGATGCCGAGCAGCGCCATGGCGCTGCCGACCGTGTGCACCGAGCCGGTCACCACGACGGTGCCCGACCCCGCCTGTGCGCGTGCGGCGTCCAGCGCGGCCGTGAAGTCTTCGACCACCGCGATCTTCGCCCCCCCGGGGGCAGCCCCGGCGGAAACGGCCCGGGCGGCTGCGTCCGGATCCCACCGGCGCTCGACGGGTGCCGACGGCGGCACGGTGAGTACCGCGGAGCGTGCCCGATTGAAGAGCGGCGGCAGCATGCTCCTCCAGTCCTTGTCGCCGAGCACGCCCACCAGGACGACGAGCGGGCGCGGCAGGTCGAGCCTGTCGATCGTGTCGACGAGGGACTCGACTCCGGCGGTGTTGTGCGCCACGTCGAAGAGCCAGGTGAGTCCCCCGATCTCGCGAACCTCGTCCCGCCCCGCGTGCCGTACGCTCCGAATGCCCGCGAGGAGGTCGTCACGCTCGGGGCGCAGCGCCGGACCCGCGTGCTCGAGGATCTCGATGGCGAGCGCCGTGTTCACGGCCTGGTGACGTCCCACGAGCGGGGTCGTCACGTCGAGCTCCCCCCAGGACCGCGTGTCGATCCGAAAGCGGGTCCGCTCGCGTGTCACGTCGATCTCCGAGAGCGCCCGTTCGTTCACCGTGAAGAGCGGTGCACCGAGCGAGCGACCTCGCTCGGCGAAGAGCGCCAGCACCGAGGCATCCGGCTCCGCGGTGACGAACGGGACTCGCGGCTTCATGATGCCCGCCTTCTCCCCGGCGATGCTCTCGATGGTGGATCCCAGATACTCCGCGTGGTCCATGGCCACGTTCGTGACGGCGGCCACCAAGGGATGCAGCACGTTCGTGGCGTCGAGCCTCCCGCCGAGCCCCACCTCCACGGCCGCTACTTCCACGCCAACCTCTCGGAACGCGTGGAAGGCGAGCACCGTGGCCGCCTCGAAGAACGTGAGCCCGAAACGCTCGATCGGCGCGCGCACGTCGTCCGAGTAGCGGAGCAACATCTCCTCGGAGAGCGCCACGCCATCCACCCGCATCCGCTCGCGGAAGGAGCGTAGGTGCGGCGAGGTGTAGGACCCAGCCCGGAGGCCCATGGCGCCGAGGACCGACGCCACGGTCGCGGTGACGGACCCCTTCCCGTTCGTGCCGCCGACGTGGATCGTCCGGAACGCGTCCTGCGGATCGCCCAGCGACGCCAGCGCCCGCTCCGTGCGCTCGAGGCCCCAGTGGACGCCCGTCGGAAGCGGCGGGAAGAGCCGCGCGACGAGCGGATCGGAGAGCGGCCGATCGAGTCGGTCCGGTGCTACTCCGGCCATCCGGCGAACTGGTGCCGGAGGATACGCGCTACCGTCTCCTTGAGCTGACGGCGGTCCACCACCTTGTCGACCATGCCGTGCTCTAGGAGGAACTCGGCCCGCTGGAAGCCCTGGGGAAGCTCCTGCTTGATCGTCTCTTCGATCACCCGCGGCCCCGCGAATCCGATCAGCGCTCCCGGCTCCGCGAGGTTCACGTCACCGAGCATCGCGAAGGAAGCGGTCACCCCTCCGGTGGTCGGGTCGGAGATGATGGATACGAACGGCAGCCCTGCCTCGTGGATCCGCGCCAGCACGGCGGAGGTCTTCGCCATCTGCATGAGCGAGTAGATGCCCTCCTGCATGCGCGCCCCACCCGACGCGCTCACGACGATGAGCGGAGTACGGGCCTCCAACGCGACCCGGGCCGCGCGGGCGATCTTCTCCCCGACCACCGAGCCCATGGACCCACCGATGAACGAGAAGTCCATGACGGCCAACGCGACCGGAATGCCATCGATGTCCCCCGTGCCGGTGATGACCGCCTCGGCCTTGCCCTTGGCTTCGGCGGCGGCGATGCGCGCGGGATACTCCTTCAGGTCGCCGAAGTCGAGCGGATCGGCCGCACGGAGGCCCTCGTCCAGCTCCTCGAACGTCTCGCTGTCGAGCAGGAGACTGAGGTACGCCTCGGCGGGGATCCTCAGATGGTGCCCACAGGTGGGGCACACGTTCAGGTTCTGCGCGAGCCGCTCGCGATAGAGGATCTCCCCGCAACCTGGGCACTTGTCGAAGACGTCCTGGGGGACTTCGCGACGATCGCGAGCGGTGAGCGGCTTCTTGTCCTTGCGGAACCAGGCCATGGGCCTCCGGTGGGTCGGCGGACGATCACTCGTGGGCCACGCGTACGGCGATGGCGACAGCGACCCAGGACATGAAGAGGAAGGTGCCCCCGTAGCTGACGAAGGGCAGCGGGATACCTGTGATCGGCACGAGACCGACCGTCATGCCGATGTTGACGAAGACGTGAACCAGCCAGGCGCCGAAGATACCGAGCAGCACCAGGCCGGCAAAGGGATCGTCGGACTTCTCCGCCAGCTTCACCAGCCGGCTCAGCACGTACGCGAACGCGGCGATCGCCAGCAGGGCGCCGACGAATCCCAGCTCTTCGCCCACCACGCTGAAGATGAAGTCCGTGTGCTGCTCGGGCAGGAAGTCGTAGCGCTTCTGTGGTCCCATGAGGAAGCCCTGCCCCTGCAGGCCTCCGCTCCCGATCGCGACCTTGGACTGGATCACCTGGTAGCCGGCCCCGCGCGGGTCGACCTCGGGATCGAGGAAGACGAGGATGCGGTTCTGCTGGTAGGCTGCCAGCGAGTTCCACAGTGGCCGTGACACCGTCGCCGCGGCGAAGTTGGCGAGCACGAGGGCGACGGACTCGAAGAGAAAGAGTCGGTACCGGTACAGGTACAGGAAGCCGATCAGGCCGAGGATGTACATCGACCAGATCGCCGTGTCATAGGAGATGAAGAGCCCCACCACCGGGCTGGCGACGAGCAGGAGCAACACGACGGGAGTCCCCGCCCAGTAGAGCATGGCGAAGAGGATCCCCACGAACGCCATGGCGGTGCCCAGGTCCGGCTGTAGCATCACGAGCAGCAGGGGCAGGCCGACGAGCGCCGACGGGGCCAGTAGGTCGCGGAGCGAGCCCAGCGGGCTGTCCCGCTGGGCGAGCAGCCTCGCCACGACGAGCACCGTCGCGAGCTTGCCGATCTCGGCCGGCTGGAAGCTGATGAAACCGAGGTCGATGAAGCTACGCACGCCGGTGGCCGTGCCCGACCCGGTGCCGATGACGAGCGTCACCCCAAGCAGAACGACGCTGAGCACGTATCCGGGCACCGCCACCCACTCGATCCAGCGGGGAGGCACACGCGCGAGCAGGGTGAAGGCCGCGAGGGCGAGCCCGAACCACAGCGTCTGGCGGAGCCAGGCATCGGCGGTGACGGGGTTCGGGATGTTCACCTCGCCGGCCGAGTAGATCATGGCGATCCCGAAGAGCGAGAGCGCGCCGATCGCCACCACCAGGCGGATATCCAAGGCCCAGCTGCGGATCAGGCCGATCACCGGGACCCCTCGGGGCGCCTCACTGCGTCTCCCGCCTCAGGAAGCGCCGCGCGTACCACGGCGCCGGCCGGCCGCGGAGCAGGTGCTCCCGGTACGTCTGCACCGAGTCGATGGGCATGCCGTATTTGCGGCGCAGGTAGAAGTCGGCGGTCTTCGCCATGATGGGAGCGGCCACGGCGGAGCCACCTCCGGCGTATTCGACGATCACGGCAATGACGATCTCGGGCTCACCCCCGATGGGCCCCGCCAAGCCCGCGAACCAGGCGTGGTCGTCGGCGAGGCCCTGCAAGCTCAGGTTGTTCTGGCCTGTGCCCGTCTTCCCGATCACCTCCCAGTGCTCGAGCGCGGTACCGAAGTGGGCCGTCCCGCCCGGCTGGGTCACCATGCGGAGGCCGGCGCGCAGCGATTCCATGTGCTCCGGCTCGAGGTCGAGGCTCCAGCCTTCGGCGAGCTCGATGCCCTGGGCGATCGCGGGCGCCGGCGCCGACCCGTCGCGCGCGAGGGCCAGGTAGAACTGGGCGACCTTGAGGGGCGTCTGCGAGTTCGGCCCCTGGCCGATCGCTAGGCTCAGCACCTCGCCCTCGGTGGGCGTGTAGTTGTACGTCCGGTTCCACCAGGCCCGCTCGGCCGGGAAGATCCCGCGGCTCTCCTGCGGCAGGTCCACCCCGCACCGGCGGCTGAAGCCGATCTCGGTCGCGGACTGGAGCATGCGATTGAGACCGATTCTGAGCCCGAGCTGGTAGAAGTAGACGTCACACGAGTTACCGATCGCCTGCGCGAGGTTCTGGTAGCCGTGACCCGATGGGAGGTGGCAGCGCCAGTAGCGGTTCCCCCAGAACCACCCTCCTCGACACGGTACTTCCATGTGCTCGTCGGGCGTGACCACACCGAGATCGAGCGCGATGCCGGCAGCGGCCAGCTTCCACGTGGAAGCAGGCGGGTAGAGGCCGACCGCGGCGCGGTGGAAGAGCGGCCGGCGCTCGTCGTTGCTCAGGCGGCTCCACAGGGCCGGGTCGATGCCGCCCACAAAGGCGTTGGGGTCGAACGTGGGCGCCGAGTAGAGCGCGAGCACACCGCCGTCCGCCGGATCGAGCGCCACGACCGCACCGGCCATCGTGTCGGGGAAGATGCTGTGGATCCACTCCTGCAGCTCGATGTCGATGTTCAGCGTGAGGCTCCGCCCCTCCTCGCCGGGGTCCGTTCGCATCCCTGCGAAATCCCCTACGATGCGGCCGCGCGCGTCGAACTCGACGTACTTGAGCCCGGGCCGTCCCTGGAGGCGGGCCTCGTACTGCTTCTCGATGCCGGTCTTGCCGACGATCATGCCCTGGTCGTAGCGGTCCTCGGCGAAGTCGGCCGACGCCAGCTCCTCGGCCGTGATCTCCCCCACGTAGCCGAGCACGTGACTCGCCGCCGCCCCGAGCGCGTAGCGGCGCCGCGGCCGCATCTCCACGTACACGCCAGGAAACTCCTCCCGGCGCTCCTCGATGGCCGCGACGACCTCGAACGGTGCGTCCGCATCCACGACCACCTCGCGTCCGAAGCGCGCCATGGTGGTCAGCACGCGATTGATCTCGGCCTCGGGGAGGTGCGCATACTGCGAGAGACGGCGCAGGGTCGCGCGCGCGGTGTCGAGCGGGCCGGGCAGGAGCGTGATCGAATACCCGGGCACGTTGTCGGCCAGGATGCGCCCCTGCCTGTCGTAGATGATTCCCCGCGGGGTCGGGATCGGGAGCTGGCGCACGCGGTTCGACTCTGCGCGCAGCTCCCACGTGCTGGAGCGCAGGACCTGGATGCGGAAGAACGCACCTGCGAGCAACAGCGTCAGCGTACCGACCAGGAAGTAGGCGCCGACCGCCCGGCGGCGTCTCTGGTGAGGCAGGTGAAGGGTCATGGCTCTCCCGGGCGCCCGGCGATCACCACCACGACGAGCCCGACGGCCGCGGCGTACGCGGCGGCCAGGGAGCCCTGAGCGAGCACCTGCGTCGCGAAGGGCTGCCTGAGCTCGTCGCCGAGCACGATCCAGTGGACGAGGTCACGCATC
The DNA here is from genome assembly GCA_041579355.1 of Longimicrobiales bacterium. Lineage (GTDB taxonomy): Bacteria > Gemmatimonadota > Gemmatimonadetes > Longimicrobiales > Gaopeijiaceae > UBA2982. The sequence continues at coordinate 14,232 of JBFGFY010000051.1, forward strand.
CACTTCCCCACGAAGAAGTATGAAACGGCGAAGAGGCGCGAGTCCCCGACGAACAGGTCCCGAGTCAACGCTCCCAGGATTCCGGTCGCCGTCATGGCCACTGCATGGGAACCGAAAGCCAGGACACTCAGCGCGTCTTCGAGGAGCCCGAAGAAGAAGCCGACGGCGGCCGCCCCCCCGATCGCCAGCTCCCGAGCTGCAACGAGCAGCGCGAGGGTCAGTAGGTCCGGCGCCTCCCGCCCGATCCCGAGCCCCACATGCAAGAAAAAGTGCAGTACGGCGAGCGCCGCGACCAGACTCCACGTCCGGACGACGCGGGCCTCGCTCACCGACCGGGTCCACCGGGAGGCGCCTCCGGATCGGCGGGCGGCGTCGGCGGTGCGACCCGCGGCGTCTCCAGAGCGACCGGCGGCGTCTGGGGCGCGGGGGCATCCGTCTCCCAGAGCGCTGAAAGGTCCGAGGGCCCGTCGACCGTCTCCACGAGGACGTGCGTGACCGAGCCGGGCTCGGCGGCCGGCCGGAGCCAGTAGCTCTTCAGCCACGTGCCCTGGACCTCCGCTGTCGCCTCGACCGTTCCGATGGGGATCCCGCGGGGGAATACGCCCCCGAGCCCGCTCGTCACCACTCTCGCGCCCTCGGACACGGTCTGGTAGTACGCGGTGCCATTCAGCCTGAGTCGGTCCTGCTCGCGGAACTCACCCCTCACGTTCTCCACGATCCCGAACGTCGAGCCGTCCGCCACCATGGCACTGGCGCGGAAATCGGGATGCGTCCAGTCCATACCCAGGGCGCTGCGGGACCGGACCTGCGTGATCCTGCCTACCAGGCCCCGCGCCGTGAGCACCGGGGCGCCCTCGCGCAGCCCGTGGTCGGAGCCCAGGTCCACGATGAAGCTGCTCTCGGATCCGGGCGTGCCGGGCCGCAGGATGGTCGCAGGCAGGAACTCCGGTCCGGCGCGCTCGGCGAGGCCGAGCAGCTGCCTCAGCGTCCGGTTCTCGTCCGCCAGGGCCGCCTGTGTCGCCACCAGTCCCGCCAGGGAGTCGAGCTCGGCCTGGAGCCTGTCGATCTGTTCGGCGTTGGCGCTGGCCTCGGTCAGACCCCGCTGCGTGGCGATGAAGGGCCGCAGCACGCTCGCCTGGAGCGTGAAGGCGACCTGCTGCTGGAGGCCCTCGGAGACGTAGGGGGTGGCGAGGGCCAGGACCATGATCCCGACCGCGAGCCCGACCTGACGACGCGCTCCGTACCGCTCCCCGTCAGCCCCGTAGGAAGGCACGGCACCGCTCCCCTACTGCACGAGAACGGTTCGGTACTTCACCAGGTCGTCGAGGATCCGGCCCGCCCCGCGCACCACGCAGGTAAGCGGCTCTTCGTCGACGTGGATCGGGAGGTTGGTCTCGTGCTGGAGCAGCCTGTCCAGGCCCCGGATCAGGGCCCCCCCGCCCGTCATCACGATCCCGCGATCGACGATGTCGGACGACAGCTCGGGCGGCGTGATCTCGAGGGCGCGACGCACGGCTTCCACGATCGCCTGAATCGGCTCCTGAATGCACTCGCGCACTTCCTGCGAGTGGACCGTCACCGTCTTCGGGATCCCCGACACGAGATCGCGGCCCTTCACCTCCATCTCCCGCTCTTCGCCGAAGTCGAACGCCGATCCGATCTGTACCTTGATGGCCTCGGCGGTCGGCTCGCCGATGAGGAGGTTGTAGTTCTTGCGCAGGAACGTGACGATGGCCGCGTCGAGCTCGTCGCCGCCGACGCGGATCGAGGTGTTCGACACGATTCCCGAGAGCGCGATGACCGCGATCTCGGTGGTGCCGCCCCCGATGTCGATCACCATGTTGCCGGTCGGCGTCTCCACCGGGAGCCCGACGCCGATGGCCGCCGCCATGGGCTCGTCGACCATGTACACCGCCTTCGCACCCGCCGACATGGCGGAAGAGCGCACCGCGCGGCGCTCGAGCTCGGTGATCCCCGAGGGCACCCCCACCACTACGCGCGGCTTGATCCGGAAGATGCGCTTCGCAGTGACCTGCTTCAGGAAGTGACGGAGCATCAGCTCCGTGATGTCGACGTCGGCGATCACACCGTCCTTCAGCGGACGGATCGCCTCGATGCCCTCGGGTGTGCGGCCGAGCATTCGCTTCGCCTCGAGGCCGATCCCCATGATCCGGCGGCTTCCCTTCTCCACCGCGACCACCGAGGGCTCGTTGAGCACGATGCCCTCGCCCTTCACGTACACGAGGGTATTGGCCGTCCCCAGATCGACGGCGATGTCGTTGACCGGGACGAGTCGCCCCGAGTTCAGCCAGCTGCTCAATTGGGACAGCAAGGTCGGTCGTGTTCGGGCGGAAGCGCGGGCGACGGAGCGATGAACATACGTTTACCGAAGTCCGTTTGCCAGGTTTTCCCGCGTGTTCAGTGGATGATCGGCGGTCTGTCGAGTCACCTTCAGGACCTCCCCGTGCTCCCGAACCCGCCCGTGCCGCGCGCGGTCTGAGAAACCCCCTCCACGAGCGTGATGCGAGGGGCCTCGAAGCGCGAGAAGACAAGCTGGGCGACCCGGTCCCCCCGCTCGAGGGTGACGGGCGCGGTGCCCAGGTTTTGCAGGATGATGCGGAGCTCCCCGCGGTAGTCCGGGTCGATGGTGGCGGGGCTGTTGGGGAGGGTGAGCCCGTGCCTCAACGCCAGGCCGGAGCGGGGGCGCACCTGGCATTCGACCCCGGCCGGGAGCTCCATCCGCAGTCCTGTGCCGACGAGGCGGATCTCCCCCGGGCTGAGCGTGACGGGCCCTTCGGCCGAGCGGACGTCGTATCCGGCGGCGTGTGGGGTCGCCCGCTCGGGGAGCGGCAGGTCCGGGTTGGAGGGGAGCCTCTCGAAACGAACCTCGAGCGTCACGCGACCTTCGATCCGAGCAGCGCGTCGTCCACGCTCGTGAGCCCCAGCGAAAAAGCCTCGGCCACGCCCGCATAGGTGACCTTGCCCCCCACCACGTTCACCCCGGCCTTGAGCGCCGGATCGGCCGCACACGCCTGCCTCCATCCGCGCGAAGCGAGAGCCAACGCGTACGGGAGCGTAGCGTTCGTGAGTGCGAGGGTGCTCGTCCGGGGTACCCCACCCGGCATGTTCGCGACGGCGTAGTGGATGACCCCGTCGACCGTGTACACCGGGTCCTGGTGGGTCGTCGGGCGGATCGTCTCGACACAACCCCCCTGGTCGACGGCCACGTCGACGATCACGGTGCCCGGCCTCATGAGCTGCAGGTCGTCCTTCGTGATGAGGCTCGGGGCCTTCGCCCCGGGAATGAGGACCGCACCGATGATCACGTCTGCGTCCTCGACCTGCTTGCGGATCGCGTAACGGGTGCTGAAGAGAGTGGTCACGTTCGCGGGCATCACGTCGTCCAGGTACCTGAGCCGGGCGAGGTTGATGTCCATGATGCCTACGCGCGCCCCGAGACCTGCCGCGACCTTCGCAGCGTTCGTCCCCACGACACCCCCTCCCAGGATGAGCACCTTACCTGGAAGGACACCGGGCACCCCTCCCAGCAAGACACCGAGCCCGCCCTGAGGACGCTCGAGGTACTTCGCGCCTTCTTGCACCGCCATGCGGCCGGCGATCTCGCTCATCGGCGTCAGCAGCGGCAGCTCCCCACTCGGAAGCTCGACGGTCTCGTACGCGATCGCGAC
>JBFGFY010000052.1:0-17854 GCA_041579355.1 Longimicrobiales bacterium
CGTTCGCGTGGAAGCGCTCTCCGGCCCGAACCAGACGCGCCCGCACGCGCTCCGAAGCGCGCTGCGCCCGCCCGGAGATGGACCGTGCGGAGGGGTGGGCTCGGGGAGAGGTGGACGCCGACATGGGGTCAAACCTATCCTGAGAGCGTCCACATGTCCAGCGGTTGTCATACTATTGCCGCAGTTTTGTCTAATATCGGGCCGCAAGCGGGTGCACACCGTCGAATGGGGTCGGGCGATCCGGACTACAGTCGGATGACGATCTTCCCGAGGTGCTCCTCGCGGTCCATCATCGCGTAGGCTTCTTCCGCCTCTTCGAAGGGGAAGACCGCATCCACGACGGGACGCAGGCCATGCTCGGTGATGAAGGCGTTCATGGCCTCGAAGTCCGCGCGTGACCCGACATAGATCCCGGTGACGCGCGTACCGAGCCCGATGAAGGAACCGGTCGGCATCGCACCGGCCGAACCCGAGAGCGCCCCGATCATCGCGATGTGTCCCTGGAAGCCGAGCGCCTGGAGCGCCTTCTCGAGCGTGTCCCGACCGCCGACCTCGAGGACGTGCTGCACGCCCTCCCCGCCGGTGAGGGCACGCACCTCGCGCTGCCACTCCGGGTTCGTCCGGTAGTTGACCGTGCCGAACGCTCCGAGCTCGCGCGCCCGGCTCAGCTTCTCGTCACTCGAGCTCGTGATGATCGGGCGCGCTCCCGCCGCCGCGGCGAGCTGTAGGCCGAACACCGAGACGCCGCCCGTGCCCTCGAGGAGCACGTAATCGCCGGGCTCGAGCCCGCCGTGGGTGAAGAGACCGTTCCAGGCGGTGACGGCCGCGCACGGGAGGGTCGCGGCCTCCTCGAAGGTGAGGTGCGCCGGGATGTGCACGAGCCCCTCCTCTGGGCTCACCACCATCTCGGAGAGCATGCCGTCGATCGAGCCACCGCGCGCCGACGCGTTCACGGCGGCGCTGCGCCGCCCGTCCACCCAGTGAGCGAAGAACGTGCCGGCGACGCGGTCGCCGACCCGGAAGCGCGTCACCCCCGGTCCGACTTCGATCACCTCACCGGCGCCGTCGGAGAGTGGGACGAGACCGGCCCGGTCACCACCTCCGTAGCTCGACTGGAGGATCGAGAGGTCGCGTCGGTTGAGCGAAGTGGCACGGACCCGGACGAGCACCTCGCCGGGGCCCGCCACGGGGCGGGGCACCTCGACCATGACCAGCCGGAGCGCGCCGTCCACCGGGCGAAGCTGGTACTGTCGCACCGTTTCCATGCGCTGTGCGCCGACCGGCGCTGCAGCGGCGAGGAGCCAGGCGAGCGCGAGCGCCGTCCGGGCCCCGGAGCTCCGACCGAACATGGCGGTTGCTAGCGCCTCCCCCACGCGGCGCCCTGTTGGCGTACGATGTCGACGAGATTGCCCATCGCGACGTTCACGTCGACGAGATGGAGGCCCCACTGCGGCGTCAGATCGCCGCCGATGTCGTCGATGCGCGGGTCCGACGGGTCTCCGCTCACGGTGACCTCGAGGTAGGTCGCGTGATCGTTGGTCGCGCACTCGGCGGTGAGCAGCCCGGGCACCGACACGAAGGGCGTCTCGACGGTCGGTCCGCCCGCGACCCACTCGGGAGCCGGGCGACCGCCCACGATCGTCGTGCCGCTCCCGGACAGGTACGCGTGCAACTGGGCGCTACCACCACCCAAGGCGGCGGGGTTCGTGCAGGCCGCGACTTCTCCCGGCTCGCTCGCACGCCCGAAGAGCGTGTTGTCGGGCGGCGGTGCGGTGGCGCGGAAGGACACGAAGGTCACGACGCAGCCGGTCTGCGTGGCCGAGCGGCAGAGCGGGATCGACCGGAACGATCCTCCCGTGTCACGCCCGGAGGCGACCGTCACCGTGGCGCCGAGGAGGAGCGCCGACACCATGCGACTCTGCTCCGGCCGGCCCTCGATCTCGTTCCGGATCAGGGACGTGAGGATGAAGGAGCCCTGCGAGTGGCCGATGAGCACGAAGCCACGTCCGTCGTTGTCGTTCGCGAGGTAATGCCGGAACGCGGCCCGCACGTCGTCGTAGGCCATGCCGGTGCCCAGGTCGGGCACGCCGCCTCCGCCGAGCGCCGTCCGTAGGCCGGCGAGGGTCACCTGCCGGTAGCTGGGTGCGAAGGTGCGACACACCGATCCGAAGCGGGCGAACTGCTGGGCCACCACGCGCAGCTCGGCCTCGTTCGGGGTCATGTCGCTGTTCGCGCCCGGATCCGTCGAGACCGTCGGGTAGACGTAGAAGCAGTCGATCGGCGGCGGCGAGCTGCCGTTCCACATCTCGATCGAAGTGGAGCCATCGGCCCGCACGACCGTCGTGGAGAGGTCGATCGCACAGGCATCGTTACGCCCGGGCCGGCAGAGCCAGGACTCGGCACGCGAGTAGTCCACGGTCGAGGGCGTCGCCGAGGGCGCCGTCTGCGCCCCGGTGTCGGCCGGCGGGAGCATGAGAAGGAGCGCGGCCGCGCCCCAGCTGAGCCTCGAGGTCTTCATGGCGGTCATCGTCACGTCGGAGCGTGGGCGGAGGGAGTGGGGCAAGATGGGGGGGCGGAGCGAGCCCTGCCATGGGGCGTCCCCTCATCCGCAGCCCTGGCACGGGCCCTGCCACATGGAGGTGCGGATCGCGGACGGCCCTCCGGGGGCAGCGCCGATTCGGCGTCCCGAGCCCGTGCGAAACGGGTGGATCGTTGCAGGATGCCAGACCGGAGGTGCCCATGACGTTCGCGGGACCCCTCGACCTCATCCTCACGGCGCTGCTCGCGATGCGCCGCCTTGGGGTGCGACGCACGATCGTCGGTGCCTTCTTCCTCACACCCCTCTACCTCTACTCCCTTCCACCGGTCGCGTGCAGCTGCCTCCCGACGCTGTTCAGGCGCTGCATCTACGGACGCGCCTATCTCGCCGCGGCGCGCTCCGATCTGAAGAACCTCGCGTCCCAACAGGAGATCTACTACTCCGACCACTTCGAGTACTCGTCGGACCCGACCGCGCTCGCCTTCGTGCACTCCGATGGCGTGCGAGTGACGATCCGCTCCTGGGAGCGCGGTTGGAGCGCGACCGCCACACACGCCGCGCTCGACGAGGGGCGCGGCTGCGCCCTGTGGTATGGCGAGCCACCGGCCGACGAGCTCGGCCTGGACGAGCTCGGCGCCCCCGGCGAGCTGACCTGCACCGACTAGCCCGACTCAGTCGGGCGCGGTGGTGATCCTCAGGAGGCGGATGATCGGCCCGATCTGGCAGACGCTCGCCAGGTCGGTCGTGCGCTCGGCTTCGTAGACGACCGCGAGGCCGTCGATGCGCATCGACTCCGGGAGGTTTATGGGCTCGTACACCGTGCCCCCCGACTCGATGCCCCAACAGCCGCCTTCCACGTTGGCGAAACGCACCGTGCCCTCGGCGTCGAGGTCGGGTGTCGTGATGCCGCAGCCGACGGCTGGGAGAAGAAGCGCGGCCGCGACCGCGCGAAAGGTTCGAAGATTCATGTTCATGGTAGGGCCCATGTTTCTACACCGGGCCACGGTCCGTGGCCTCGCGATGAAGAACGAGCGGCGATGCCATTTCCGGACGCGAGACCGTGCGGCGCCGTCGGATGCCCCCTATGATCACCGGGCGTCCCGCGCCGCAAGAGGAGGCCTCCATGCGTATCCGCAGATCTTTGGCCGGTGCCGCCGGCCTGGCCGTGACCCTGCTCGTGAGCTCCGCGGCGATCCCACCAGCGGAGGCGTCGCTCTGGGAGATCCCCTGCACGGCTCTGCAGTCCGCCCAGTGGAGTGGCTTCCGCATCGACGCTGCCGAGGCGGTCGCTGCGAACGAGAATCGACCCGCGCACTGCGCGGTGACCGGCACGATCGACGCCGAGATCCGCTTCGAGCTGCTCCTCCCGCTCCCGGAGGCCTGGAACGGTCGCTTCGTCATGGGAGGCGGCGGCGGGTTCGTGGGCTCGCTGGACAACCAGGCCATGACCCTCTACGCGGTCCCCGAGAGCCCACTCCATCGGGGCTTCGCGACGGTCGGTACCGATACGGGGCATCGAGGGCTCGTCATCGACGCCACCTGGGCGCTCCACCGCGAGGACCGGGAGATCAACTTCGGCCACCGCGCGGTGCACGTGACCGCCGAGGTCGCGAAGCGGATCATCCGGCTGCACTACGGGCGCGACATCGACTACTCCTACTTCCTGGGCTGCTCACGCGGCGGCGGGCAGGCAATGATGGAGTCGCAGCGCTACCCCGACGACTTCGACGGGATCGTCGCCGGCGCCCCGGCCTACGACTGGACCGGGATCGGCGCGCAGTTCATCCAGGTGCAGCAGGCCATGTATCCGGACCCGTCGAACCTACGCTCGCCGGTCGTGACCCCGGAGGCACGCCGGCTGCTGGCGCGGGCGATTCTCGACGCCTGCGATCACCTCGACGGAGTCACGGACGGAATCCTGGGCGACCCACGCGCCTGCGACTTTCGTCCGGAGAGCCTGCCGACGTGCTCCGCGTCCACCACGGAAGGGTGCCTGACGCCCGCGCAGCGTAGAGCCGTCGGCGTCATATACCGAGGTGCGGTGGTGGGCGGACAGGTCGTCTACCCGGGCTTCCCCTTCGGCGGTGAGGACGACCCGGGCGGGTGGGGGGCGTGGGTGGCCGGGGGCTCGAGCCCGCTGCCGGGTGTGCCGAACTACCAGTTCGCGTTCGGCACGCAACTCTACAAGTACATCATCTTCGACGACGCCGACTGGGACTACACCGCCTACGACTTCTCGTCGTGGCGCGAAGACACGCGGCGCGCGGCCGCGCTGCTGAACGCGACCAACACGGATCTCTCCGCCTTCGACGTCTCGGGTGGCAAGCTGATCCTGTGGACTGGCTGGTCGGACCACGCGCTCACGGCGCACGGAACGATCGGGTACTTCGAGGACGTGTTACGGGAGGACCCGGATGCCGACGAGTATCTGCGGCTCTTCCTCGCGCCGGGCGTGCTTCACTGCTCGGGTGGCCCGGGGCCCGACGCGGTCGACTGGCTGGGTGTCATTCAGGGCTGGGTCGAGCGCGGAGAAGCTCCCGCGCGGGTCATCGCGAGCAAGAGGGGCGCCGAGGGCGCGGTCGAGATGCGGCGGCCACTGTGTGCGTACCCGGCCGCCGCGCGCTACGACGGCGTGGGGGACCCGCGGCGCGAGGAGAGCTTCGTCTGCTCCGAGTGACGCGCGCCGTCAGGGCGCGGTGCAGACCACCTCACCCGCCTCGCGGGGCGTGATCGGCGTGGCCGGCAGGAGGGTGTGGCCCTGGTAGATCGCGCACCCCTCCCCTGGCCCGAGTCGCGGGTGGGTCGCCGTCGCCGACCAGCCCCATAGGGTGGCCTGGATCGAAACCGACGCCTCGGCCCGGCTCGTGAAGCCGAGCGCCTCGGGTGAGGCGGAGTACGTGGAGCGTTTCGCGTGGTGGAGGCTCTGCAGTGCGCGGAGCTCGTCGAGATCGCTGCGCAGCGCTTCGTAGATGGCGTGCTCCCGCGACTCCGCCATACCCGCGACCGCACGGGTCACCTGGACGCCACCCAGCGCGATCAGCGCGAGCACTCCGAGGACCGCGACGCCCTCCAGGAGGAGGTCGACGTGGACGAAGCCGCGATCGGTGGACATCCGGAACTCACCAGCAGACCTGAAGGAACATTTGTTTTAGCGGGGAGCCATATTTGCGATGGCGGCGCCCTCCGCGCAAGTGAGTCGGCGGAGGGCCCGGGCGGGAGGCCCTGTCACCCGTCCAGGCCGCGCCGTAAGATCGGGGACCGAACCGACGATCACACCGGAGGACCGTATGATTCGCTCCCTCGTGGCAGCTTTGGCGCTCGCGATACCTGCATCCGTGGGCGCGCAGTCCGGCGGATGGGTGACGCTCTTCGACGGCACCAACCTGAACGGGTGGCAGATCGTCGGAAACGCGAACTGGAGGGTCGCCGACGGTGCGGTGACCGCCACGAGCGGGAGCGGGTTCCTGGTGACTCCGAGGCCGTACGGCGACTTCGAGCTGAGCCTCGAGTTCTGGGCTGACGAGCCGGCGAACAGCGGGATCTTCATCCGCTGCGCGAACCCCGCGGTCATCGCCGACAGGAACTGCTACGAGGTCAACATCTACGACACGCGGCCGGACCAGGCATACCGGACCGGCGGAGTCGTCCATTTCGCGTCCCCCTCCGCCCGCATCGACGCAGGCGGGCGATGGAACACGTACCTAATCCGCGCCGAGGGGCCGCGCATCGTCGTGACGCTCAACGGCACGCAGGTGGTCGACATGACCAACGCCCTCTTCGCGAGCGGGCCGATCGGGCTGCAATACGCTGCCGGCACGGTGCGTTTCCGCAACGTTCGCATCCGGGATCTCTAACCGATCGGATTGCGACTCCACGGCTAGAATGCGGATCGCTTCTCCGGCGCCGGCGTCGGCCTGCTGGCCTGCGTCGGCTCTGAGGAGGCGGTAAGCCGTGCACGATATCGCCGTCGACCTGCTGATCCTGCTCGCCGGGATCTGGCTGGTCGCCGTGACGCTCCGCCCCTTGGGGCTCCCGACCATCATGGGCGAGCTGATCGTCGGGGTCCTGGTGGGCCCTGCCGTGCTCGGGTGGATCGAGCCGTCCGAGGCGATCACGCTGCTCGCCGAGATCGGGATCTTCTTCCTGATGTTCCACGCGGGGGTGGAGACACAACCGCGTCAGTTCCTCGACGCGCTCAAGCGCTCGCTCGGCGTGGCACTGGTCGGGGCCATGGTGCCGTTCGCCGTGAGCTTCGGGGTCGCGACCATGTTCGGCCTAGACCGCGTGGCGGCCACCTTCGTCGGACTCACCATGACCGCCACCGCGGTCGTGGTCACGCTCAAGTCCCTGAAGGACCTGGGACTCGCCGACACGCGGGTCGCTCGGGTGATCGTGGCGAGCTGCGTGATCGACGACCTGCTCACGCTCGTCTTCTTCGGGCTGATCGTCGGGGTGCTCTCCGGCGGCTCCTTCCAGGCGGTGGACGTGGCCCTGACGCTGGTCAAGGTCGTCGTCTTCTTCGGCGTCGCCACCATCATGGGGCGGTACGTCTATCCGAGCCTGACACTCCCTTTCCGCTCGGAGGGAGGGAAGGGCTTCACGTTCGTGCTCCTGGTCGCCTTCGCGGCCGGCCTCTTCGCCGAGGCGATCGGGCTGCACATGATCATCGGTGCGTACCTGGCCGGGCTCTTCTTCGAGGAGAAGGTCGCCCACCCGAACCTGGTGCGCGTCGTCACCGACCGGTCGTACGGCATCGCGTACTCGTTCCTCGGGCCGATCTTCTTCATCTCGCTCGGCTTCTCCATCACGTTCGACATCAGCGGCTCGGGCCTCGCGTTCCTCGCGCTGCTGACCGGCGCGGTCATCGTCGGGCAGGTCGTGAGCGCGGGCGGCATGGCGCGGCGCATGGGCCTTCCGGGGGCCGAAGCGCTCACCGTCGGCGTGGGCATGTGCGGGCGGGCGGAGCTCGCCTTCATCCTCGCGTCGCTGGCCTTGGCGCAGGGTGCCATCGAGCCCTGGGTGTTTTCCGTCCTGATCTTCACCTGTTTCCTGCTGAACCTCTTCACGCCCCTCGGTCTCAAGGGGTGCGCGGTGCTGCTCCAGGGCAGAGCGGCACGGCTGGAGGCGGGGGCGAGCGTCGGCGTCATTTACTCCGACAAGTTCGGCGACGACGTGCGGCCCGTCCGGAAGGGGCCACCCGTCCTGCCGAACGTGGAGGACGCGGTCGTCCTCTACCGGTACGGTCCGGAGGTCGACGCGCTCCTCGACGAGCTCAGGCTCGGCGGCACGCCCCATCTCGTTCTGGAGGAGGACGAGGCCACGGCGCGGCGCCTTTCGGACCGCGGCTTCGATGCGATGCACGTCCGGCCCGCCGAGGAGGAGGTCGATCTCAGTGCGTTGGTCAGGGCGCGCGCGCTCGTGCTCAACGGGGACGACGATCTCAACGTCCTCCTCGCCCTCAGCGCGCGCGAGGTAGGCTTCGAGGGTCGCATCGTCGCCTTGATTCGCGACCCCCGGCGCCGCGCGGCGATGCAGAGCGCCGGCGCGAACGTGACCTTCGCGCCCACCCACCTGCTCGCCGCCGCTCTCAGCTCCCGGGCGAGCGGGAAGATCGGCCCGCGGGTGACCGGGTTCCGACCGCTGCGTAGCTCCCTCGAGGTCGTCGAGCTGCGGATCCACGACAAGAGCCCGCTCGCGGGACGCTCGTTGACGGACGTGCAGCTGCGCACCCACACCGGGGCGAACGTGGTCGGCCAATGGCTCGACGGCCGGCTCGAGCTGCCCCCGACCCCGGACGAGGCGATCGCCGTTGGCTCGATTTTGGTCGCTGTGGGCACACCGGAGAGCGTCGACCGACTCGGAGACCTGGCGAGGCCCATTCGTCAGGAGGGACCGATCGCGGTGATCGGGTCCGGCGAGGTGGCCGAGAAGCTGATCGAGATCCTGAGGGCGGTCGAGGAGGAGGTCTTCGTGGTGTCGCCGGAACCGGCGGAGGGCGCCGATCTCGTGGGTGACGTCGCCGATCCGGACCTGCTGGAGCGGCTTCCGGCCTCGGAGGCGCGTGTGGCGATCCTCGCTTTCGATACCGACGCGGCCACCGTGCTCGCCGCCGCCGTCCTGCGTGACCATGCCCCGGACCTGCCGATCGTCGCCAGCGTGGAGCTCGTCGATAACGTCGCGCGTATCCTGCATGCGGGCGCCGATTCGGCGCTCTCGCTGTCCCAGGTGTCCGGCCAGCTTCTCTCTCATCACGTGCTCGGCCAGACCGTGTCCCTGCAGCCCCGCATCAAGCTAGCACGCGTCGATGCGGGTCGTCTCGTCGGCAAGAACCCGCTCGCGGAGAAGATTCGTGAGCGCACGGGCTGCTCGGTCGTCGCCGTGGAGCGCAACCGTGAAGTCAAGATGAGCTTTCCGCCGTCCTTCCAGCTGGAGAGGGGAGACGCGCTGTACATCTGCGGGACGGGAGACGCGATCGTCCGCTACAATGAGCGCTTCCCCGCGGAATGGCTGTGACGAGCCGCGGACCAGGGAGTACCTTGGCGGCATGACGCTCAGGGCTCCGACGTCGGCCGCCGTGCTCGTTCTACTCGCCTTGTCGCCCGTCCCGACCCAGGTGGGCGCGCAGACGACCGAGCCCCGTCCGCTCACTACCGAGGAAGCCGAGGCCTATCAGATGGGGCTCGAGCTCGCGTTCGCGTGCAGTCCGCGCCGGCACAACCGAGCCACGGACTCGCAGTCGACGATCCGCCGCGGGCCCGACGCGATGCCGGGCACGGCCGTGCACTTCCGTAGCATCGACGGGACGTACCTGGTGCTCGAGGAGTACGACGAGGACCTGGACGGACACTGTCTCGTCTTCGGCTGGTTCGGCGGCCCTATCGAGCCGGGCCGTTACCGCATCGGACGCCTGGCGATGAGCACTGTCGAGGCCCAGCTCGACGTGGGTGAGCACTCCTTCTTCAGCATGTCCGCCGTCCGTCGTCCGGACGAGAATGCCATGTTGGTCGTCGAGTCGGGATCGCTCGAGATCGTCACGATCGAGGGCGACGGTGTCTCGGGGACCTTCGAGCTGCGCGGCTTCCTGGTGGACGGGGGTGGGAGGAACCGAACCCGCGACGTGACCTGGGCGGGGTCGTTCCGAGCCGTGCGCGGGGAGGCTTAGAGAGGTCGATGCAAGGGGTCCTCGACTGGCTCACCGCCCTTCCACAGACCTATCCCGAGATGCGGCTCGAGCTACTCGGGGGGCTGCTGCTGGCGGTGGTGCTCGGCGGCGCGATCGGATGGGAGCGGGAGCTGGCACAGAAGCCGGCGGGGCTCCGCACGAACATCCTCATCTGCATGGCCGCCACCCTTCTCACGGATCTCTCGATCCAGGCGGCAGAGGCGGCGTCGCCGGGTCCCGCCGACCCCGGGCGGATCGCGGCACAGATCGTGACGGGACTCGGCTTCCTCGGCGCCGGCACGATCATCCAGTCTCGTGGCACGGTAACGGGCCTCACGACCGCCGCGACGCTCTGGATCGTCGCCGCGATCGGAATGGCGATCGGGTTCGGGGCGCTCGTGGAGGCCGTCGGGACCACGCTCCTCGTGCTCGTGACGCTGATTCCCCTGCGGGGGCTCGAGGAGCGCCTCCAGGCGCACCGCCGGGACCGACGGACGACGGACCAGCCGCAGGACGCGACCACGATCCTGGGGAAGACGGCTGACCCGTGAGCCGTTCCCGCGCGGGAGGGCCGGCACGCCGACACTTGCAGGGACCGGACCGCGGGCGGATGTTGCGCCTACCATGACGACCCCGTCGCTGGCAGGGGCGAGCGCGACGCTCGAGCGCACCCCGAGGCAGGACGTAGGCGGCCTCGCCGCCGCGATTCCCTGGTACCTCTGGGCCGTCGTCTTCGCGTCCACCAGCGTGGTCGTGGGTGTGATCTGGGACATTTCCTGGCACCGCACCATCGGACGGGACACCTTCTGGACCCCCGCCCACCTTGCGATCTACCTCGGTGTGGCGACAGCGGGGCTCGCGTGCGGCTGGCTCGTGCTTCGCACCACGTTCGCGGGCTCCGCGAGCGACCGCTCGGCAGGCGTCACGTTCTGGGGGTTCCGTGGGCCGCTCGGCGCGTGGGTCTGCATCTGGGGCTCGTTCGCGATGATTGCGTCCGGCCCCTTCGACGACTGGTGGCACAACGCCTACGGCCTCGACGTCACGATCCTGAGCCCGCCCCACACGGTGCTCGCGGCGGGCATCGTCGCGATCCAGGTGGGGGCGATGCTCATGGCGCTCGCCCAGCAAAACAACCGTTCCGACGCCCGGCTGCTCCAGCTGCTGTTCACGTACGCGGGCGGCGTGCTGCTCCTGATGATGGCAACGCTTGCGACCGAGGAAACTGCGTTCCCCAACTCCCACCGCGGTTCGCTTTTCTACATGGTGAGTGGAGGGCTCTTCCCCATCTTCCTCGTCGGGATCTCCCGCGCCTCGCCCATGGGGTGGGGCGCGGCGGCATCGTCCGCCTTCTACATGGCGTTCCTGATGCTGATGATCTGGATCCTCCAGCTCTTCCCCGCCGAGCCGCTGTTGGGTCCCATCATGCGGCCGGTGGACAGCATGGTGCCGCCCGCGTTTCCGATCCTGCTCGTCGTGCCGGCACTCGCCGTCGACCTCATCGTGCGGGGCCTCCCGCGGCCCGCGCCCCGTTGGCGCGCATGGGCGACGAGCGCCGCCCTCGGTGCCGTGTTCGTGCTCGTGCTGCTCGCGGTGCAGTGGTACTTCTCGGCGTTCCTGCTGGGTGAGGGTGCCCGCAACTTCTTCTTCGGTGCCGACCAGTGGGACTACAACAATGCGCCGGGTGCCTGGCAGTACGAGTACTGGACCACACTCAGCGCCCAGGGTCTCGGTTGGGCCGTGGTCATCGCGGTCGCTTCGGCTCGCGTCGGACTCTGGTGGGGCGACTGGATGAGCCGCGTCCGGCGGTAGGGACCATGCGACGCTCGGAGCGGAGAGGGCGCTGGGCGGGCGGCCTCCTCGCGCTCGCCACACTCCTCGTCGCTTCGGCGCACGTCGGCACGTCCAACGCCTACTTCGAGGGCATGGCCGGTGCCTACCCGGTGCGTGTGATCGTGCGCACGCCCGGTGTGATCCCAGGGCTTGCACAGATCTCGGTGCGTGTGACCGGGGACCGTCAGCCGCGCGCGATCACCGTGCGCCCGCTCCGCTGGGACGCGGGGCTGGAGGGAGCTCCGCCGCCCGACACCGCGAGGGCCGTGTCGGGTGAGCCGGGCCTCTACGCGGCCGAGCTCTGGCTGATGACCGTGGGCTCGTACAGCGTGCGGGTTTCCGTGGTAGGCGAGGCGGGCGAGGGCGTGGCGCTCGTCCCCGTGAACGCGGTGGCGGAGCGACGGCTCGAGATGAACCGGGTCATGGCCGCAGCGCTCATCGGCGCCGCTCTTTTTCTCTTCGTCGGCGCGATCACGATCTTCGGCGCTGCGGTGCGCGAGAGCGTTCTCGAGCCGGGGGCCGAGCCGAGCACCACGCGCAGGCGCGCGTCCCTCGTCGCGATGGGCGTCGGCGGTATCGTGCTCGCCCTCATTCTCTGGGGTGGCTGGAGCTGGTGGGGCGCGGTCGCCCGCGCCTACCGTGCTGCAATCTTCCGCCCCCTCGAGACGAGCTCGACCGTCACGGGTAGCGCCTCGAGTGCGGTGCTCACGCTGAACATCGACGATCCGAGCTGGCGGGGGAGGCAGTGGACTCCGCTCATTCCCGACCACGGCAAGCTCATGCACATGTTCCTGGTGCGTGAGGACCTGGGGGCGTTCGCGCACCTGCACCCCGAGTCTGCGGACTCGAGCTCCTTTGTTACCGCATGGCCGCCGCTCCCCGAGGGCGCCTACCGAATCTATGCCGACATCGTGCACGAGAGCGGCTTCGCGCAGACGCTCGTGGACACGGTACGTGTCGGGGCCGGGCCGCGAGGCTCGGCGGCCGCGACCGGTCTCGTGCTGCCCGATCCGGACGATTCGTGGGCGGAGCTCCCGCAGCGCGGAGAAGCGAACGGCGACACCCACACCCTGCCGAGCGGCCGCCGAGTCTCGTGGGCGTCCGGGCGCACCCCCGCCGTGGACGCCGAGGCCACGCTCGAGTTCCGCGTGCGCGAGGCCGACGGGAGCCCGTCCAGCCTCGAGCCCTACATGGGCATGCTGAGCCATGCGGCCGTGACCACCGCCGACGGGACTGTTTTCGTGCACCTGCATCCGGCCGGAAGCATCAGCATGGCGGCCCAGCAGCGCTTCGAGGCGGACGCCGGCCAGGGCCCGCGGGGTCCCGCCATGGCGATGCCCATGGCGACGATGCCGGGGATGGCCGGCGCCGCGGGCGGCCCGGGCACGGTCCGCTTCCCGTTCGTTTTTCCCCGCGCGGGGGACTACCGCGTGTTCGTGCAGGTCAAGGTCGCCGGGACGGTCGAGACGGCGGCCTTCGACGTGACGGTGCGCTGACGGACGCACTCGGGACCGAGCTCTCGGGGATGTCACGAAGTGCCGCACGTACGCGTTACGACTGGTATGTGAGTAGCTCCCCCAACGCGCATGCGATGACCCCAACGCGGATCTTCGGCCTGTTGTTGCTGTCGTCGGCCCTCGCGCTCGGAGCGTGCGGGACGAGCCCGCTCGCGGGCGTGGAGTCCGGCCAGCTGGCCGAGGGCACCTGGGGAGGTGACGACGCCGGCCTCATCGTCGATGGGGCGCGGGCACACGTGCACTTCGGCTGCACGTCGGGGGACTTTTCCGCTCCCGTCGCCGTGGACGCGACGGGCTCCTTCCGCGTCTCGGGCGAGTACACACCGCGCCTGCATCCGATCGCCGTCGGCCCCGCCATGCCGGCGGAGCTCACGGGCGTCGTGCGGCCTCAGGGATTGACGATGACCGTTACGGTCAACGACACGATCGAAGGAGGGACGCTCGTCTTCGGCCCGACCACGGTGCGCTTCGGCGAGCAGCCGAGGATGCAGAACTGCCCGATCTGCGCGCCGCCGCGGTGACCCGAGGCCTCTACGCGCTGGGAGCGGCCGCGCCCTCCCGAAGCGCCCAACGCACGTCCACGGCGAACGAGTAGATCAGCGCCACGAGACCCCCGCCCGCCGCAACCCCCGCGGCCCACACGGGGATGATGGGCCCGAGCGCCACCAGCAGCACGACGCCCTGAGCGACGCACACGGCCTTCCGTCGCAGGCTCGGCGGGAGCTCCGCGCGGAGCGCGGGCCAGGCCCACCCGGCGGCCACAAAGGCGTAGCGCAACAGCCCGATGAGGAGCACCCACGGCCCGACTTTTCCGCTCCGCCACGTGAGCAGGGAAAGCGCCATGAGCAGGGCTGCGTCGAGCTCCATGTCGAAGCGTGCTCCGAACGTGCTCTCACTCCCGGTGCCGCGTGCGACGCGTCCGTCCACGCCGTCGAGTAAGAGCACCAGGGTGGAGAGGACGATCACCCACCAGAGGCCTTCCGTGCCGAGGCCCCCGGGGTGGACCGACAGTGCGAACACCGGCAGGGCGAGCAGCGCACGGCCGAGCGTCACCCGGTTCGCCGGACCCATACCCGGTCCCGGAGCGCCGGGCGGGAAGGACCAGAGCAGGACGACGGCGAACGCTCCATACATCCCGAGGCCGAGCGCCACGTAGCTGGCAGGCAGGCCGAGGAGCCGCCAGGTTGCAGCCACGACGCCGACCGCGAGCGCGAGCCCGGCGGTGAGGTCGGCGAGGGCGCGGCCCCTCCCCCCCGTGGCGTGCGTGCGGTTCCCGCGCTGCTGATCGACGCTCTGCATGGACGGCCCTTTGGACACCTCTCGAGCCCGACAGTTCTGGATCCGCTCGCCGGGTCTCGGTGAGATCGTGACGACGGACCTGCCGCCCCGGCAAGACGGCGAGGTGCTGGTTCGAGCCCTGTACAGCGGAATCAGCCGGGGCACGGAGGCGCTGGTCTTCCGCGGCGAGGTGCCCGAGTCGCAGCACGGGGCGATGCGTGCGCCATTCCAGGAAGGGAGCTTCCCCGGGCCCGTGAAGTACGGCTACTCGAGTGTCGGCGAGGTCCTGGAGGGCCCGGCGGAGCTCGAGGGCCGAGCGGTGTTCTGTCTCTTCCCCCACCAGGACCTCTACCGTGTGCCGGCCGAAGCCGTGTCGATCCTCCCGGAGGGACTCCCGCCCGGGCGGGCCGTGCTCGCGGCGAACATGGAGACGGCGCTCAATGCCACGTGGGATGCCGCTCCGGGCCCGGGTGACCGGATCGTCGTCGTCGGCGCGGGAGTCGTAGGGCTCCTCGTCGCCTACCTGTGCCGTCGCCTGCCGGCCGCGGACGTGATCGTGCACGACATCGACCCCCGCCGGGCGGTAACCGCGGCGGCACTCGGGCTGACCTTCACGGAGGCCCCCCCCGCAGGCGCCGACGCCGACCTCGTGGTCCATGCGAGCGGCCAAGAGGCGGGTCTCCGCACGGCGCTCGGCGCGGCCGGCGTCGAGGCGACCGTGCTCGAGCTGAGCTGGTACGGAAGCCGCTCCGTGACGCTGCCGCTCGGCGAAGCCTTCCATGCCCGCCGGCTCACACTGAGGAGCAGCCAAGTGGGCCGCATCCCACCGAATCGCGCACCCCGCTGGGACCACGGCCGCCGCCTGCGCACGGCGCTCGAGCTCCTGCTGGACGCGCGTCTCGACGCGTTGATCAGCGACGAGAGTCCCTTCGAGGGCCTGCCCGAGACGTTGGCACGACTGAGCCGCGACCCGTCCGGCGCCCTCTGCCATCGCATTCGCTACTCCAGCGGGAGACGAGACTGAGCATGTACAGCCTGAACGTCCGCGACCACTTCATGATCGCCCACAGCTTCGACGGTGAGATCTTCGGACCGGCTCAGCGGCTGCACGGCGCAACGTACGTCGTCGACGTGACGTTCCGGCGCACGGAGCTCGACCCGGACGGGCTGGTGGTGGACATCGGCCGCGCCAGTGACGTCCTGCGCCGGATCCTCGCCGAGATGAACTACCGGAACCTCGACACCGAGCCGGCGTTCGCAGGCAAGAACACGACGACGGAGTTCCTCGCACGCGAGATCTGGGAGCGGATCGTGGGGGCCGTTCGGGCCGGCGAGCTCGGCGAGGGGGCGCGTGACCTCGCCTCCGTCAGTGTGACCCTGCACGAGTCACACGTCGCGTGGGGAAGCTACGAAGGACCGGTGTGACCGCCGACGAGCTCCACTTCGTCGTACCCGGCCCGCTCGAGCAGCTCACGGGTGGCTACGTTTACGATGCGCGCATGGTCGAGGGGTTGAGAACGCGGGGCCGGCGGGTCCGCGTCCACAACCTGGCAGGCACGTTCCCCGACCCCGACGCCGTCGCGCGCGCCGCGCTCCGTGACGTGCTCGCCTCGCTCCCCGAGGGAGCGCCCGTCGTGGTCGACGGTCTCGCGATGGGTGGCCTGCCGGAGGTGCTGGAGGAGCAGGCCTCCCGCCTGCGCGTGCTCTCGCTTCTCCACCATCCGCTCGCCGAGGAGACCGGGTTGCCCGACGGTCTCGCGGCGCGCTTCCGGGCGAGCGAGCGCCGTGCCCTCGCGGCGTGCGCGGGGGTCGTGGTCTCGAGCGCGTTCACCGCCCGAGCCCTCGTGGCGTACGGGGTGGCGCCCGAGCGGGCTCGGGTAGTCGTGCCGGGCACGGATCGCGCCCCCCTCGCCGTAGGACCACAGCCCGGCGAGCCGCCCGCCCTGCTCTGCGTCGCGAGCGTGACGCCTCGGAAGGGGCACGACGTGCTCGTCGCCGCGTTGGAGCGGACGCTCGACGTCGCCTGGACCTGCATCTGCGCCGGCAGCCTCGAGCGGGACCGGGCACACGCAGACTCGGTGCTCCGCCGGGCCGCACACGCTGGCCTCTCGGGCCGCATCGACTTCGTCGGAGAGCGACACGGAGAGGCCCTGGCGGCGCTCTACCACAACGCGTCGGTCTTCGTGCTCCCGTCGCACTACGAGGGGTACGGCATGGTCCTCGCCGACGCGCTCGTCCGGGGCCTCCCTGTGGTGAGCACGAGAGGCGGCGCGATCCCGTTCACCGTGCCCGCCGACGCGGGCATCCTCGTGGAGCCGGGTGACGCCGTCGCCTTCGCGCACGCGCTGCGGACGATGCTCGACCCGGACACGGGCCTGCGCGAGGAGAGGGCGTCCGCCGCGGCTCGGCACGGCGCGGCCCTCCCGACGTGGGAACAGGCCGCCGCGGCCTTCGCGTCGGCCGTCGACGAGCTGCTCGGGTGAGCGAGACGTTCTCGGCCGAGTGGCTCGCGCTGCGGGAGCCCGTCGACCACCGTTCGCGACCCGCGGAGCTGGTCGGGCGTCTCGCCGAGTGGTGCGCGCGTCGGAGCCGCTTGCGAGTCCTGGATCTGGGCTGCGGCACGGGGTCCAATGTGCGCTACCTCGCGCCGAAGCTCCCCGCCGTCCAGGAGTGGACGTTGCTCGACCGCGACGAGGCGCTGCTGGCGCGGGTAGAGGCGCCGGTCGGGACGTCGGTCCGCCCCCTGCGTGGCACCCTGGAGGCCGAGGGGCTCGCCGAGGTGGCGGGCGCCGACGCCGTCACCGCTTCCGCGCTCCTCGACCTCGTTTCCGACACTTGGCTCGGGGCTCTGGCCGATGCGTGCGAGAAGGGAGGGTGTGCCGCGCTCTTCGCGCTCACCTACGACGGCACGTTCGAGTGGCTGGACGGTGGCGACCCCGTCGACGCGGCGGTGCGCGACGCCGTGAACGCGCATCAACGGCGTGACAAAGGGCTCGGCCCCGCCTTGGGGCCGGCCGCCGCGCGCAGGGCCGAGGCGCTGTTCGGGGAGCGCGGATACCGAACCTGGCTTTCAGCGAGTCCCTGGGTGCTCGGTCCCGAAGACGCGGCGCTGGTTCGGTCGCTGATCGAAGGGTGGGCGAGCGCCGCTGCGGAGCAGCGCCCCGAAGAGGCCGCTCGCGTGCGTGCGTGGGCCGAGCGGCGACGCGCGGGTTCGACCGGCCAGCACTCTCGCCTCGTCGTCGGGCACTTGGATCTCCTCGCGCTCCCGCGCGAAGGCTAGCCCCCATGTCCGACACCCGCAGCGGCCGCGTGTGGAAGACGGCGGCCCGCTTCGCGGTGAGCGCCGCGTTGCTCTGGCTCGTGTTCCGCTGGGTCGATGCGGATGCAGTGCTCGAGCGGCTCTCGATGCTCCGCCCGGGGTGGATCGCCGTCGGGCTGGGCCTCTCCGTCCTGCAGGTCGCGCTCCTCGCCTGGCGGTGGCGGCTCACCGCTGCGCGCTTTGGAATCGACCTCCCGCTCGGCGTCGCC
>JBFGFY010000053.1:0-17790 GCA_041579355.1 Longimicrobiales bacterium
CCCCTCCTCGAACGTCCCCTCGTCCCACGTGTCGATCGGGAACGAGCAGTGCTGCCACGAGCCCAGGAAGTCCATGAACTTCAGGTCCACCATCTCGGCTTTGTGCTTCTTCGCGAACTCGAAGAACTGTTTGGGTGTCATGGCACGCTCTCGGGCTGAGGGGACGGAACCGGGATCGGCGGGGAGGGCAGCGTACGGATCGTGTCACGCCGCGGCAAGGGGATTATGCGCTCCCCGTCAGGTCGTGGGCGGAATGCTCGGGATGGACTGCAGGTAGGCCCAGAGCGCCCGAGTCTCCACCTCCGTCATGTTGCGGACGTAGGGGAGCACGAACGTCATCGGCTCGAGAAGCGGGGCACCGTCCGGGCGGACGCCTTCCGTGATCGCGGCCAGGAAGCTCTCGTAGCTCCAGCCACCCAACGCGTTTGGGTGCGGCGTGAGGTTACGCGCGGAGACCCAGCTCGGATCGCCTCCGGGGATCCGGCCGCCCGAGAAGTCGGCCCCGTGGCAGCCCGTGCAGACGCCCGCCAGATGTCGCCCGAACTCGACCGATACCTCCGCGACCGGCGGAAGCGCCTCATGCGGCTCGTCGTGGGACGCCATCGTGAAGGCCGCGAAAGGCATCTGCCCCGTGGCCACGAGCACGCGTCCGAGCGGCCCGAGCCTCACCCCGGGAACCTCGTTGTCCACGGGCGGCATCGAGCGCAGGTAGGCCACGACGTCGGAGAGCTCCTGGTCGGACATGAGGCGGAAGTCCTGGGCCGGCATGGCGGAGGGAAGCCCGTTCCGGAGAACGCCGTGGCGGACGGCGCGGTCCCAATCCGCCGGGGTGAAACCAATGGTCTTCGATCCCCGGCCGGCCGTGATGTTGGGACCGAGCACGCGGCCGATCATGGGATCGTCGACCAGAACACCACCACCGAAGGTCTCCCCGTGGCAGTCCGCGCACGCGTAGCGGGAGTCGACGAGGTGACGGCCGCGCTCGATCGCGCGCGCCAGCGCCACCGAGTCTGGGTTCTCGCCGGGCGCGAGCCGGGCCAGCTCGACGTCCGTGAGTGGGAAGGGAACAGGGAAGTCGATGGTGTGCGTTGCGACGACGGTGGCGCGGATGTCGTTGGCCTTCAGGGTGGCCCAGCCATAGCCCCCGCCGAGCAGAAGGAAGGCGACGGCGCAAAGGCCCAGGGTGATCTTGAGTGCTTTTTTCATGGTTGGTAGAGGGAGAGTGTGAGCTCCGAGCGGGAGATGCTAAGGGTCGCCGGGGGCCGGCTCAATGGGCCGAGAAGGAGCCGGGGCAGGGTTGCTTTTTGGGCACCCCCCGCCGCTATTCGGACCCGAGGCACGGGGAACTCAGGCAGGCGAGCGGACGGTAGGATGACCATGCACAGAGGCTCGAAGAGTGGCGCGAGAATCGGGTTCGCGGCGGTGGCTGTCGTGGCCGTCCTCGCGATGACGGCGGCCGACGCCCAGACCCAGTCGAGGCCTATGGCCGGCCAGCGCGTGGCCGTCGTAACCGGCTCCACGAGCGGGCTCGGCGAGGAGCTGGCGATGCGCCTGGCCTCGAGGGGCTTGTTCGTCGTCGTTCACGGGCGGTCGGAAGAGCGGGGCCGGGCCGTGGTCGGCGCGATCGAGGCGGCGGGAGGCAAGGCACGTTTCTATCAGGCCGACTTCGCGTCCCTGGCTGAGACGCGCGCGTTCGGGCAGTCGGTGCTACGCGACTTCGACCGGCTCGACGTGCTGGTCAACAACGCGGGCTTCGGGAGCGCGCCCGACGAGCGCCTGCTGACCGAAGACGGACACGAGTTCCGCTTCCAGGTGAACCACCTCTCGCATTTCATGCTCACCCGCATGTGGCTGCCCCTGCTGCGGAGCAGCGCCCCGTCTCGCATCGTGAACGTGTCCTCCGGTGCGCAGACGCCGATCGACTTCGACGACGTCATGCTGGAGCGCGGCTTCAGCGGCGGGCGGGCCTACGCTCAGAGCAAGCTCGCCCAGATCCTCTTCACGGTCGATCTGGCCGAGGAGCTCGAGGGGAGCGGCGTGATCGTGAACGCTCTGCACCCCGCGACCTACATGGACACGCGGATGGTGGAGCGGGCCGGCATCGAGCCACGCGCGACGGTCGACGAAGGTGCGGACGCCGTCATGCAGCTCATCACTGAAGACGTCGGAACGGGCGGGTACTTCAACGGTCTTCGCAGCGCGCGCGCGAACCAGCAGGCGTACGACGCCGAGGCCCGCCGCAGGCTCAGGGCGCTGAGCGAGCGGCTGACCGGAGTCCGCTGAGGCGCCCCGCGCGCCTCGTGCACGTGGCCATGAGGGAACAGCCTCGTACGCGCACCGGTGTCGCCTTGCTCGGGGTGGCGACGCTGGCCATCACCATGGTGACGGTCGGCGTTTCGCCTCGTTCGCCTGTCGGCGCCGAGCCGGCGCCCGCCTATTCCCCGGTCGCGCTCCCGCCGGCGCTCGACACGCTCACGACGCTCGCGGAGCTGGCGCGGTCGGTGCAGGCCTGCGCGGGCGACTGCACGCTGCTGGTCCACGTATGGACGCCTCGTATGCCACTGTCGCGTGCGGCGATCCCGCATCTCGCCGACGCGGCCGACCGGCTCGAGGCCGAGGTGAGGCTGCTCGAGCACGAGACCCTCGCGGAGTACGCCGAAGCAGGCCACGGACACGACGAGGAGGGGGTGGCTTTCGCCGACGCGTTGCTCGCGGCTGGTGCGCTCGCACACGCTCCAGCTCTCGTCGTGGTTCGGGAAGGCGCGCTGCTCGGGCACGCGATCCTCGGCTACAAGTCGGCGGCGGCGTACGCCGCGGCGGTCGCGCGCCGGGTCGCGGGTGAAGGCCCGTCGTCGGAGTCCCCGGCCCGAGCCGCGTTCGCGCCGGCGACGGCACTGGACGCACCAGCTCGCACCGTCGCCGATTACGAGGCCGTGGGCGTGCCCGGTGCCTACTTCCGCTGGGTGCCGGGCCGGGACGCGATCGCATACGAGTCCAACCAGCGCGTCTTCCTTCTCGACCTGGCCGACGGACAGAGCCGCCTGGCGCCCGGCTTCATCGACTTCGTCCCCACGCCGGACGGGCGCTACTTCGTGACCCCGGGGGACGTCGGGGGCGGACTGACCTTCTACGACGCGGACGAAGTCTTCGAGGGCGTGGAGCGCGGGCGACCGGGGTCGGTCGAGCCGATCTTCACCGACCTCGTCATGCGCGACCAGTACCCCTCGGTCGGCATCCTCGAAGCCGACGGCACACGCACGCTGTACCGGGTGCTGACGAGCTGGTTCGAGGGTGTCGTATATCGCGACTACGACGTGCGCGTGGACGCCGCCTCGGGGGCGTCGAGCGTGCGCCCCGTGAGCGAGCCGGTCCGTCCGTGTGCCGGCGTAGCTCTCTCGACGCCGATCATGTCGCAGGACGGCCGCGAGGTGGCGGGCCGGGACGAGGCCACCGGCACCACGAAGATCTTCCGAATGCTCGACGGTGGTCGCTGCGAGGCCCTCACCGATTTCGGCGTCGCGACGAGCAAGGTCGCCTGGCACTCTGACGGCCGGACCCTCGCGTTCTCCGTGCCGCGGCGGCGCGGAGGCGACGGCCCGGATCAGGGCGTCTTCGTCCTCGACCGCGACGGGAGGGCCCTGGAGCGCGTGCCCGGAAGCGAGCGGGCGAGCCGGCTGGCCTTCCCCGACTTCGTCGGCGAGGACGCCGTCGTCTTTCTGGTTCCTGGAGCGACGATGCGCCAGCCCAGCGTCTTTCGGGTGGTCGGGCTCGCCCGCTGATCTTGCGAGCCCCGATGGGCCACGGCATCGTGGCCCTCGAGGCTCCCGTGCGACCAGAGGCAGAGAATGGGCTGCTGTGAGGCCACCAACCCCGACCTGAGCGGCGTCGTTTCCGGAACGTCGCACGGCGGAGGCTGGGAGTGGCCCGCGCCCGACGAGGCGCTCGACCGCCGCACGGCCGTGAAGGGCATGATGGCCGCGGCCGGTGCGCTCGCCGTGGGTTCGTGTGGCCCAGCCGAGCGGACCGGGCTCGACGGGATCCGGCTCGCCTTCTGCGGCCAGCTTCTCTGCGTCGTGCCGTACGAGGTTGCGCGCGCTCGCGGGCACTTCGCCACCGAGGGCCTCGACGTGGAGCTCATCTACACCCGGGGCGGGAACGCGGCGATGCAGGCGCTCCTGGGTGGGGCGGCCGAGTACGCGGGCACCTCCTTCGACGTCGCCCTCCAGGCCGCGGCGAACGGGGCGCAGGTTCGGAGGTTCGCGTCGACGGGCAGGCTCCCCCTGTTCGCGCTCGCGGTCGCACCCGGCCGCGCCGCACGGATCGACGAGGTCACCGACCTGGAGGGCACGACCATCGGCATATCGGGGCTCGGCAACGCCGACCACGCCCTGCTTCTTTATCTGCTCGACCGGGCCGAAGTGGACCCCACCTCCGTACGGTTCGCCACCATCGGAACCAACCTCTTCGACGCGCTCCGCGTTGGTGAGGTGGATGCCGCGATGGTGCAGGAGCCTGCGCTCTCCCTCGTGATCGCGGCGGGCGGACGGGAGCTCGTGAACTTCATGGACCTCGAGCAGGCCCGGACCCACCTCGGCGGGGCCTACGAGTTCATGGGCGTCGCGGTTCGCAGTTCCGAGCGAGACGCCCGCCTCGCGGAGATGCGGCGGATAGCGGCGGCGCTCGAGCGTGGGCTCGTCGACACACGGTCGCTCCCGGTCGACGAGGTGATCGACGCCCTACCGGTCGAGCTCGTCGCCGCCGGTGACCTTGATCAGCTGCGACGTATCATCGAGCGGTACCGGCTCTCCCTGTATCCCGAGGGGGTCACGATCGACACCTTCGCGACGCGACGGGTCGTCGAGGCCCAGGTTGTCGCCGATCTCCTCGAGCCTGGGGCCGTGGATCTCACCCGCCTGCTCGACACGGAAGGGCTGTCGGCCTGAACGATCCGGAGACGGCTCCGCTCGGCTGCCAAAGGCACCTCTTCGACGTGCCTACCGACCGCCACTACCTGAACTGTGCCTACATGTCGCCGCTCTCCAAGCGTGTCCAGGAAGCGGGTCGGGCGGGCATGGCGCGGGAGGCGATGCCTTGGCGCCTGTCGGCCCGTGACTTCTTCGACGGCTGCGACCGGGTGCGCGCCCTCTTCGCCGAGCTGGTCGGGCTCGAGGAACCCGGGCGGATCGCGGTCGTGCCCGCGGTCTCCTACGGGGTCGCGACAGTGGCGCGAAACATCCACCTCGAGGCGGGACAGAACGTGGTGACGCTCGAGGAGCAGTTCCCTTCCAACGTGCACGCTTGGCGACGCCTTTGCGACGGCGCTGGCGCGGAGCTGCGTGTGGTCGAGGCGCGCGGGTCGGGTGCCTCGCGCACGGAGGTCGTCACGCAGGCGCTCCTGGATGCCGTCGACGCCGGTACCGCCCTCGTCGCGGTGGGCACCGTGCACTGGACGGATGGGACGAGGATCGACCTGGAGCGGCTCGGGGAGCGGGCCAGGCAGGTCGGCGCGGCGCTCGTCGTCGACGGCACGCAGTCGATCGGAGCGGAGCCGCTCGACCTGGCCAGCATCCGTCCCGACGCGCTCCTCTGTGCCGGATACAAGTGGCTCACGGGCCCCTACTCGCTCGGCGTGGCCTACCTCGGTCCCCGCTTCGACGACGGCGTGCCCCTCGAGGAGACGTGGGCCGGTCGCGCGGGCAGCGACGACTTCGCCTCGCTCGTGCGGCCGAGCGCGGTGTACCGGCCGGGTGCGGCCCGCTACGACATGGGTGAGTCGGCGGGCTTCACGCTCGTGCCGATGCTCGTCGCCGCGCTCGAGCAGCTCCTGGAGTGGCGGGTCCCGAGGATCCACGCGTACGTGGAGCGTCTCACGTGCGCCGTTTTCGCTGACGACCGCCTCGACGCGCTGGGCATGTCCGGCGAGTCACCTTCGGCGTCACACCTCTTCGGGCTGCGCCTGCCAGAGGGGATGGACCCCGGGCGTGTACAGGCGCGGTTGGCAGAGCGCGAGGTGGATGTGAGCGTACGGGGGCGGGTCATCCGTGTCTCGCCCCACATCTACAACGACGAGGGAGATGTCGATGCCCTGCTCGACGGACTCAGCCAGGCCGCGCGCTGATCGCCTTCGGGCGCCCAAATGGCTGTCGGCGGGGGCCGCCGTGCTCGCCCTCGCGTGCTCGGGGCTACCGACCGAGCCGATCACGAGCGCCGGCGACTTCCAACGGTCGTTCGAGCTCAACGGCGAGACGCGTCGCTACCGCGTGCACGTGCCGGCGACGCTCGACCTCCGGCGCCCCGCGCCACTCCTGCTCGCCTTCCATGGGGTGCCCTCGGCCGCGCAAGAGATGCGCTTGATCACCGACTTCGACATCGAAGCCGCCGCTGAGGAGCTCGTCGTCGTCTATCCCGAGACGAGCCGCTCCGGCGACTGGAACCACTCCTGCCGCGACTGCTCCGGCGCGGGTGCGCTCGAGTTCGACGACATCGAGTTCACGGAGCGGATCATCGAAAAGATGGGCAAGGACATGTCCATCGACGCGCAGCGCATATACGTGACAGGATTCTCACAGGGTGCGCTGATGGCTTTTCGCATCGCCTGTGAGCTGTCGAGCCGGGTCGCGGCCGTCGCGACCGTCGCGGCGACCATGCTCGATTGGCAAGGCAACAACTGCGGCCCGGCGCGTCCGGTACCCATAGTCATGATCCACGGAACGGCGGACGAGGAGTTCCCGCCCGGGGGTCGTCGCGGCGTGCAGGTGAGCTCGGTTTCCGTGGACGCGACGGTCACGCACTGGGTGGACACGAACCGGTGCAACCCGACCCCCGCGGTCATCAACCTGCCGGACGTCACGCCCGACGGCACGACCGTAAGCCGGTCAGACTACTCGGGGTGCAACGGCGGAGCCGAGGTGGTCTTCTACCGGGTGGATGGGGGTGGGCACACGTGGCCCGGCTCACCCTACGAGCTCTCTCCGCTGCTCGGGGTGACGAGCGAGGACCTCGACGCGAGCGACGCGATCGTGGACTTCATGCTGCGGTTCAGCCGCTAGCGGCAGCAGTGCCCTGGGGTCGGGCGCGTCCTAGCGGCGGCGCACGTAGCGGCCGTCGAACCAGGTCGTCCAGGTGGCGCCGCCGTCGGCGGAGATCTCGAAGTGCTGGCGAACGCTCCCGTCCGAGCTCGGCGTCCACGTGCCGCGGAAGGGCTGGCTACGGCCCGCCGCGTTCGTGAGGGTGCCCTCCAACACCATCGAGCCGTCGTGGAGTCCGCCCTCGATCTCGATGACCCCCCCTCCCGAAGCCACCCAGAGCTGTCGCCAACTTTCGCGCCCAGGATCGTAGAAGTTCACGCTCGTTCCGGTGTCGCCGCGGCTGCCGGACCACCGTTCGACGAGGAGGCAGCCCCGCTCGACCTTCTCGATGCGGTTGGTGCCGCCCAGCGCGCCGCCCTGCACCAGGACGTCCCAGTCGCCGACCCAGAAGTCGAAGTCCGCGTAGTGGCCCCCGTCCGTGCAGGGCGTCGGGGGCGGACCCTGGGCCGCCGCGGGCCATGCGGCGAGCAGAAGGGCACAGGTCAGCAAGGTGGCTCGTCCGAGGCTCATGTGAGTACTAGAACCCCGTGCCTTCCCGAGGCGCAAGCACGGAGCCGACGATGCACCCTTTCATTCGACGTCATGCCGCCCTTGCGGGCCTCGCCATCCTCGCCTCCTGCGGGGCCGGCGAGCCGGCGCAGGAAGCGCGACCCGACGACCTGGAGGGCCGGGCGCGGGCCATCCACGAGTCGGTCCTGACGCTCGACACCCACGCCGACATCCCGTACGACTTCGCCACGCCTGCCGTGGACCCGCGGACCGCGGACCGGCAGGTGAACCTCGAGAAGATGCGCACGGGCGGGCTCGACGCCGCGTTCTTCATCGTCTACAAAGCGCAGGGCCCGCGTACCCCGGCTGGTTACCGGGCGGCGCGGGACTCGGCGCTGATCAAGTTCGAGGCGATCCACAGGATGGCCGAAGAGCTCTACCCCGACCGAATCGAGCTCGCGTACACCGCCGCAGACGTCGAGCGGATCCACGCGTCTGGGAAGCTCGTCGCCGCGATCGGGATCGAAAACGGGTACGTGATCGGACGCGACCTGGGTCTACTGGCTCGCTACCACGAGCTCGGCGCCCGTTACATCACGCTCGCACACGGCGGCCACAACGACATCGCCGACTCCTCCACGCCACGCAGCAACCTCGGCGACGGAGCCGAGGAGCACGACGGTCTGAGCCCATTCGGTGAGCAGGTGGTCGGGGAGATGAATCGCCTCGGCATCATGATCGACGTCTCGCACGTCTCCAAGGACGCCGCGCTCGACGCGATGCGCGTCTCGCGCGCCCCGGTCATCGCCTCGCACTCGAGCGTGCGCGTTCTCGCAGACCATCCGCGCAACATGGACGACGAGACCCTGCTGGCGCTCCGGGACAACGGCGGTGTGATGCAAACGGTAGCCTTCCCGAGCTACGTGAAGGTCCAGCCGCCCGAGCGCGCTCGAGAGCTCTCGGCCGAGAGATACCTGCGGGGCTTCGTCGCAGATGCCGCCGACACCCTGGAGGGCATGTCGGCCCAGGATCGCTTCGAGTACGCGCGCTTCGTGGACCTGCTCGAGTATCGCTACCCGCCCGCGAACGTCTCCGACTTCGTCGACCACATCGACTACGCGGTCCGCCTCATCGGCATCGACCATGTCGGGATCAGCTCCGACTTCGACGGAGGTGGAGGCGTCGACGGCTGGGGCGACGCGTCGGAGACCTTCAACGTCACGCTGGAGCTGGTGCGCCGCGGCTACTCCGAGGAGGACATCCGCAAGCTCTGGAGCGGTAACCTGCTGCGTGTGTGGCGCGACGTCGAACGTGTGGCTGCGGAGATGCAGGCCAGCCGTTGATTCTATCGGCCGGACGCTACTCTTCCCTTCGTTCCGCCTCCGGAGCGATGAAGCCCTCGTTCTCGAGATAGAGCAGGATGTGCGCCGCGGACTCCTCGACGCTGAGCTTCGATGTGTCGAGCACGATCTCCGCGTTCTCGGGCTCCTCGTACGGGTCGTCGATGCCCGTGAACCCCTTGATGAGGCCCGCGCGGGCCTTGGCGTAGAGCCCCTTTCTGTCACGGGCTTCGCAGACCTCGAGTGGCGCGGCCACGTGCACCTCGATGAAGGCGCCGACCGAGTCGATCAGCTGCCGCACTTCGCGACGCACCCCCCGGTAGGGCGCGATCGGTGCGCAGATCGCCACACCGCGGTTCTTCGTGATTTCACTCGCCACGAAGCCGATGCGGCGGATGTTCAGGTCGCGGTGCTCCTTCGAGAAGCCCAGCTCGCTGGAGAGGTTCTTCCGGACGATGTCGCCGTCGAGGAGCGTGACGGGCCGGTCGCCGATCTCCATCAGCTTCGCCATGAGCACGTTGGCGATCGTCGACTTGCCCGAGCCCGAGAGCCCGGTCAGGAAGACCGTGAAGCCCTGACGCGAGCGATCCGGATACCGGAGGCGCAGCTCCTTGATCACTTCGGGATATGTGAACCACTCGGGAATGTCCGAGCCGTCGCGCAGCCGCCTCCTGAGCTCCGTCCCCGAGATGTTCAGCACGCGCGCCCCGTCGGGTACCTGCGACACGGGCATGTACTCGCCCCGGTCTTCGACGTAGACCATCTCCTCGAACGGGACCATCTCGATCCCGATCTCGGCAGTGTGCTTCTGGAGCAGCTCCTGCGCGTCGTACGGGCCGTAGTAGCCCTCGCCGGTCTTCTGGTTGCGGGGACCGGCATGGTCACGGCCCACGATGAAGTGCGAGCAGCCGTAGTTCTTGCGGATGAGAGCGTGCCACACGGCCTCGCGCGGACCGCCCATGCGCATCGCTAGCGGTAACAAGCTCACCATCGCCGTGTGGGCGGGCGTGTGCTTGAGCACCGCTTCGTAGCATCGGACCCGGGTGAAGTAGTCCACGTCGCCGGGATTCGTCATGCCGACGACCGGGTGGATGAGGAGGTTGCCCTCGATCTGGGCAGCGGCGCGCCGGGCGAGCTCGACGTGCGCACGGTGCATCGGGTTCCGCGTCTGGAACGCGACGATGCGCTGCCATCCGAGCCGCTCGAACTCGTGCTTGAGCTCGGCGGGCGTGTGCCTCAGGTAACGGAAGGTATGATGCGGTGGCAGCTCCACTCCCTCGATCGTGCCGCCGACGTAGACCGGGTTGCCGTGCAAGAGCTCGAAGACGCCGGGGTGTCCGTCGTCGGTGGTGTCGAGCACGCCCTGCGCCTCTGCCTCCTTGTCGGGAGTCCAGACGTCGGAGACCGTCAGCACGGCGAGGACCATGCCTTCGGGGTGGCGGAGCGCGACGCGACTCCCGGCCTCGAGCGACTGTGCGAGCTCCTCCGTCACGTCGAGCGTGATGGGCATCGGCCAGATGGCTCCGTCGGAGAGGCGCATCTCCGTGCACACGCCCTCGTAGTCGGCCTTGCCCAAGTAGCCGGTGAGTGGCGCGAAGGCCCCGTTGGCCAGCAGCTCGAGGTCCCAGATCTGCCGAAAGGTGAGGTCCCACGACGGGAGGTGGACCGCCTCCTGCTTCAGCTCTTGGGCCCGCTCCTTGCCCACCATCAGCCCGTCCGGCACGACACGTCTCCCTTGCTCGAGGGGGTCACAGAGAACGCCTCGCACCTTGAGGCACGAGGCGTCGGAGTGTAACGCGGAGCGGGCGTCAGGGAAGGGGCGAAAGCCGGGGGGCCACTCCCTCCCGGCCGCGCTCGGGGGCTCGGTCGCTCAGCGCCCCGCTGCGGGACAGGGGGGATACCGCACGGTCTCTCCCGTCCGCAGCCCCTGTGTGTTGCGTGGGAGGAAGCGATACCACTCCCCACATGGCCGGCCGGCGTTCATGGTGCCGCGCTCCATGAGGTCACCGGTGGCCATCGTCATCTCGGTGCCCGTGTGGCCCTCGTGGTCCCCGCCGGCAGCGCCGCTCGCGTTCCCGTGGGCAGCGTGGACGTCGCCCTGTGCCCGGGACCAGTAGGCCTCGTACGGCCCTTCGAGGCGCCCCTCGGTGTAGGTTCCCCGGTCGGCGAGGCGGCCGGTCCGGAAGTACGACTCGAAGGGGCCGTGCAGCGTGCCGTTCCGGTACGCTTCCTTGACCTCGAGCTTGGCGTCGAGGTAGTACGACTCCCGCACTCCGTGGAAGCGCCCGTTCTGCAGCGTCCCCCGCTCGCTGATCTCGCCGTTCTCGTGGTAGGCGACGACGGTTCCGGTGTACGCCTCGAGCGTCTGCGGGTGGAGGTAGACGCCTCGACGGTTCACGAGCTCGGCGAGGTTCATCGGAGCCTGCGCCGCGAGTGCCATGGGAACGGCGACGAGCAGCCCCAGCAGGAAGAGCGTTGTTCTGGTCATGCTCCGACCGCGGTTGGGATTCGCATGCGGATGTCCGTCCTCAGGATACGCCGCGCCTCCCGGGCGGTCCAGCGCAAGGCGGCCCGAGGGTTTAGAATGGGTCCCCCGGGGCCGACTGCTACCCCGGCCGTGGCACGGTTCGAGGATTCTCAGGCGGAGGGCGTCGAGTATGAGGCGTTTCCCAGTTGTTCGCGGTGCGCAGCTGGCGGCCGTGGTACTCCTCATCCTACCGGGCACGGCTCACGCCCAGGGAGAGTCGAGGGGAGCTTCGATCGACCGCTTCCTCGGCTCCTGGGAGCTCATGCGCTGGGTATCGGTGAACGACGCAGGGCAGACCACGTACCCCTTCGGCGAAAACGCTCAGGGGCAGATCACCTATACGGCGGACGGCCGGATGAGCGCGCACCTGATGCGCCCGCCGGCGGATCCAGCGGACGCCCCGCCCCAGCACCTGGCATATTGGGGGACGTTCACCGTGCAGACGAGCGCGGGAACGGTGACGCACCACGTGATCGGCGCGGACCGACCGAATTGGCTGGGCTCGGACCAGGTCAGGCGCTTTCGCTTCGAGAGAGACGATCTACTGGTCCTGTCACTCGGCCAGCAGTCTCTGACCTGGCGAAAAGCGCGGCGATAGTGGTCGCGCTGGCTCACGACACCCACAGGAGGGAGCATAGATGAAGTATCGCGCGCTCGCAGACACCGGTGTCTTCGTCTCCGAGCTCTGCCTCGGCGCCATGACGTTCGGGGGCAAGGGGGGCATCTGGGAGACGATCGGTGGACTGGGGCAGGCGGAGGTCGACGCCATCGTCGGCCGCTCCCTGGCAGCCGGGATCAACTTCATCGACACGGCCGACGTGTACGCGCTCGGCGAGTCCGAGACGATGGTCGGAAAGGCCCTCAAGGGTCGGCGACACGAAGTCGTGCTCGCAACCAAGGTGCGTGGCCGGATGGGGCCGGGCGCCAACGAGGTGGGGCTCTCGCGCCTGCACATCATGGAGGGCGTGGAGGCGAGCCTCAAGCGACTAGGCACCGACTACATCGACCTGTATCAGATCCACCGTACCGATCCCGTCACGAACATCGAGGATACACTTCGCGCGCTCGACGACCTCGTGCGGCAGGGCAAGGTCCGCTACATCGGGTGCTCGAACCTTCCGGCGTGGGAACTCATGAAGGCGCTCGCCATCTCCGATGCTCGGGGCCTCGAGCGCTTCAAGTGCACGCAGTCTTACTACTCCCTCGTCGGCCGCGAGCTCGAGCAGGACGTGATTCCGCTCCTCGAGGATCAACGGCTCGGACTGCTCGTCTGGAGCCCGCTCGCGGGCGGCTTCCTGAGCGGGAAATTCACGCGCAAGAACGCGGGTGAGGGACGGCGGAAGACCTTCGATTTTCCACCTGTGGCCAAGGAGCAGGGCTACGACGTCGTAGATGTGCTGATCGGCATCGGCAAGAAGCACGGAGTGAGCCCAGCGCGCGTCGCATTGGCGTGGGTCCTCGTGAACCGAGCGGTGACGAGCGTGATCATCGGTGCGCGGAACATGAAGCAGCTCGACGACAACATCGCCGCCGTCGACCTCGAGCTGAGTGGGGACGACGTCGCAGCGCTCAACGAAGTGAGCAAATTCCCGCCCGGCTATCCCTGGTGGATGGACGTGCTGGGCTCGGACCGGAGGCCGGGCGAGATCCGTAGGCTGCAAGCGGCGGCCGAAGCGGTGCGGGCGAAGGCGCCGGCGGCCAAGACCGCTGCCAAGCGCACGAAGAAGGCCGCCGCGAAGAGCGCCAAGAAGAAGGGCGGCAAGAGCAAGAAGCGTTAGGAGAGTCCACGCCGGCGACGAGTCGCGAGGGGGAGAGGCATGGGGACGGTGCGGGAGGCGATCGACCAGCGCCTGAAGGACTTCATCGAGGCGCAGCGGGTGTTCTTCGTCGCGACGGCGCCGCTGTCGGAAGAGGGGCACGTGAACCTCTCACCCAAAGGGCTCGAGGCCCTGCGGGTCTTGGGGACCCACCAGGTGGCCTACCTCGACTACGTCGGTAGCGGCGTGGAGACGATCGCCCATCTGCGTGAGAACGGGCGGATCACCCTCATGGTGTGTGCCTTCGAAGGCCCGCCGAAGATCGTACGACTCCACGGGCGGGGAGAGGTGATCGAGCCGACCGACGACCGGTTCGCGGAGCTGCGCAGCGGCTTCACGTCGACGATGGCGGCGCGCAGCGTGATCCGCGTCGACGTCGAGCGCATCTCGGAGTCGTGCGGCTTCGGCGTGCCGCTCTATTCTCTGGTCGGCGAGCGTACGCAGCTCGTCGATTGGGTGGACCGCAAGGGTGAGGACGGCATACGTGCGTATCAGCGAGAGAAGAATGCCCGCAGCATCGACGGTTTGCCGACCCTACGCTGGGTCGCGACGGAATAAGCCGGCTACAGCACTCCCGCCTGGCGCATGACGGCCTCGCACTTACGCCTGATCTCGTTGGCCACCGCGTACGGGTCGCCGTTCACGTATTCGGCCCGGAAGAGCTCTACGGAGAGGGCGCCCGCGTAGCCCTTGGCCGCCAACCGGCGCAGCGTGGCAACGACGGGGGCGATCCCGTCACCCGGGATGAGGCGCGAGGAGTTGTCGATCAGCTCTCGCGGCACGTCGGCGACATCCTGGAAGTGCGCGTGGGCCAGCTCGCCGGTCTCGAGTAGATCCAAGTCCTCGGTCTTCGAGAGACCCGAGAAGAAATGGAAGAAGTCGAGCATGGGACGCACGCTCGGGTGGCCCGCCGCGCGGATCGTCGCGAGCGACGACGTGAGGGTGGAGAGATGCGTGGAGGTGCGCGTGAACTCGATCATCGCCGTGAGGCCGTGCTCCGCAGCGATGTCGCCGGCCGCACGGATCCGCCCCGGTGTGGCCGCGAAGTCCTCGGCGCTCACGGGCCGGCTGGTGATCGACGGGCAGTAGATCTTGTCGAGGCCCAGGGCCGCGAACTGCTCGCAGCGTCGCCGCCACGTAGCGAGCGCTTCGTCCTGTGCGGGGCCCGGGATCCAAAGGTCCTGCATCGCGGCGGCACCGCACACGGGCGTGAGGTTCAGGTCCTCCAACAAGCTGCGAGCGCCGGCGAGGGTGTCGCGTTCCAGGAAGCCGTCGAGCATGCCGTCGTTGAGCTCGACGTAGCGGATTCCGGCACGCGCCCACCCTTCGAGCGAGCCGCGGAAGCCCGCCGCTCGAGAGGTGTTCTGGTGCATCGCGAGGAGCATGGTCGTCGCTTGCTCGGGCTCGGCGGCCAGCGCGCGGCCCAGCGGAAGCGCCGCGGGTGCCGCGACCGAGGCCGTCAGGAAATCTCGGCGGCTGATCATGACCGTTACTCTATCGCGCATTGCGGGCGGCCGCCACGTGTCGCGATCTTCGCGCCATGAAGCGAAGCGGCTGGGCCGGTAAGGTGCTCGGCGGGGCCTCCGTGGCCCTGCGGGTCTTGGGACTGACCCTGCTGGGGTACGCGCTCCTCATGTTCGTGATGCAGCGCCGCATCGCATTCCCCGGGGCCCAGAGGGACTCCCCGCGCCTCGACGCGACCACCATTCCCCCCTCCGCCCAGCAGGTCTGGCTGGAGGCGTCGTTCGGGCCCGTCGAAGCCTGGTTCTTCCCCGCCGACTCGGCCACTGCGGCCCCGACGGTCGTCTTCGCACACGGCAACGGCGAGCTCATCGAGGACTGGCAAGGCGAGATGGAGACGCTGAGCCACGAGGGGGTCAACGCGCTGCTGGTCGAGTTTCCTGGTTACGGGCACTCGGCGGGCAAGCCGACGCGCGAAACCATCCGGGAGACGTTCGTCGAGGCCTACGACTGGCTCGTGGAGGAAGGGGAGGTCGACCGCGACCGGATCGTCGCCTACGGTCGCTCGATCGGGGGTGGGGCCGCAGCCGATCTCAGCCAGGAGCGCCCAGTTCGCGCGCTCGCGCTGCAATCGACGTTCAGCACCGCCGCCGCGATGGCGCGCGAGGTCTTCGTGCCGGGCTTCTTCGTGCTCGATCGCTACGACAACCGGCGTGCCGTTGCGGCCTTCGAGGGGCCCGTCCTGTTGATGCACGGGCCCGAAGACGAGGTCATCGGCTTCGAGCACGCCGTGAGCCTCTCGAGTGTCCGCCCGGGCCTCGAGATCACCGAGCTCGACTGCGGGCACAACGACTGCGCCCGCGAATGGCCGCGCATCGTGCGGTCGCTCACGGCCTTCCTGCGGAGCAACGGGCTCCTTTAGTCAGGCGCGTAATTGGCACCGCCGCCGGCCAGCCGCTCCAATCAAAACCGCGGATTGCCGGCGACGGGGCTGCGTGTCAGTTGCGCACCGCCAGCTGCGCGACGACCGGGCTCACCAGGCGCTCGTAGTCGGCGTACGAGAGCTTCACCAACTCGGTGTGGGTGCCGGCGTTGAAGAAGATCTCCTCGTCCTCTCGCAGCCGCTGGTCCACGAAGACGGGCATCTCCCACAAGTTCCCGAACGGCGGCATCGCACCCAGCTCGCAGGCCGGGAACCGGTCCTCGAAGTCCTTCTCCGACGCGATTTCGACGTGCTTGGCGCCAGAGATCTTCGTCAGGCGGGGGATGCTCACCTGATCGGGCGCGGGAAGCACCGCCATCGCGAGCTCCCCGTCCAGCTTCACCATGACGGTCTTGGCCATCTCCTTGCCGGGGATGTGTGCCACCGCTGCGATCTCCTGGGCGGTGAACGCCTGCGAGTGAGAGATCGTGACGAAGCGTACTCCGTGCTCCTCGAGGTAGTCCTTCAGCCGGGTCATGGGCATACTCCACCTCCTTGCGTCGACGCGTGCAAGCGTATCTTCGCCAGAGCCGCGGCTTCGCGCCGTCGGGCATTGCCCGCTCTCGTTGTCGGGGCGAGGATCCACACATGATCACGACCACCGACCACGGAAAGGTGCGCGAGTTGAGGCTGGAGCGGCCGCCCGCGAACGCCTTCAATCCTGCGCTCGTCGCCGGGCTTACCGAATCGATCCGCGGCGCCCCCGGCGATGGCGCGGAGGCCCTCGTGATCTCGGGCGCTCCGGGGATGTTCACGGGCGGGCTCGACGTGCCCGAGCTACTCGGACTCGACCGCCCGTCGATTCGGTCCTTTTGGGAGAGCTTCTACGGGCTGCTCGAGTCCGTGGCGGCCTCGGAGATCCCGGTCGCGGCGGCGATCACGGGTCACAGCCCGGCGGCCGGTGCGGTGCTCGCGGTCTTCTGCGACCACCGAGTCATGGCCGAGGGGGCCTTCAAGATCGGCATGAACGAAGTACAGGTCGGCTTGACCGCGCCGGCGACCCTCCAGTACGCGCTCAAGCGGCTGACGGGCCCCCGTCACGGCGACGCCCTCGTGATCCGGGGAGCGCTCGTTTCGCCGGAGGAGGCGCTCCGCGTCGGCCTCATCGACGAGGTGGCCCCCGTGGCCGAGGTCGTACCGCGCGCGGTCGCCTGGTGCCAGCGGCTCACGTCCCTCCCCCGCGCTGCGATGCGCGACACGAGGCGTGTTGCGCGCGCCGACCTGGTTGCCCAGTTCGACGCGCTGGACGGCTCCAGCTTCGACGCGGTAACGGACCGCTGGTTCAGCGAGGAGACGCAGCTTATGATGCGAAAGCTGGTGGAGCGCCTGGCCGCCCGCTGACCGGGCCCGGCCGGCCTCACCTGAGACCCAGACTCCGTCAAGCGGAGAAAGGAGTCCAGATGATTCGACGGACCGTGTTCTCGGTAACCCTCGCCTTCCTCACCGCCACGCTTGCGCAGTCGGCCGCGGCTCAGGCCACTGGGCGCGCCGGAATCCGCCTCGGCGCCGGGGCCGACATCTCCGGAGGAGTCGCCTTCGGCGGTCAGATCGACTACACGCTCTTTCGGGGCGCCAACTCGGTGGAGTTGGGCCTACTCGGGTTCGGAGGCTCGTTCGAGGAAGAAACGGACTCCGGAGTCAACACCTACCGCGAGGATACGGACGTGATCGTGATCGGGGCGATTGCGAACTACCTCTTCCGTCACGCGATGGAGTCCGGCGGGCCGTACTTCGTCGCGGGTGTCGGAGCCGGTGGGGTGAACGTGCAGTGGCGAGAGGAGAGCCCCACCGACACCTCCCTAGGGTCGCCCCTGCTGGGAGGTGGCAGCTTCCAGGAAGAAGAGGGGACCGTCGGAGGTCTCGTCCTCAACTTCGGGATCGGACACCGGTTCACCGAGCAGGTCGACCTGCGCGCGCAGGTACCGACGTTCTTCATCGCCGGCGGCGAGCAACGTGAGAGCCAGGTCGTACCGACCCTGACGGTCACCCTCGGGATCGGGTTCTAAGTACCCGTGCACGGGCCTCGGGGCGCCACGTCGTGCGAGGCGCCCCCGTCCAGCCTACGTGACTGCGGCCTCATCGACGC
>JBFGFY010000054.1:0-17734 GCA_041579355.1 Longimicrobiales bacterium
GAGGATCTCTTTCCGACGCGCCATGAAGCGGGCCGTGCAGTCGGCGATCCGCGCGGGCGCGGAGGGCATCAAGATCCAGTGCGCCGGCCGCCTCGGCGGCGCCGAGATCGCGCGCACCGAGGGGTACAACGAGGGCCGCGTTCCGCTGCACACGCTGCGCGCCGACATCGACTACGCCCAGGTACCGGCCTTCACGACGTACGGCTGCGTCGGAGTGAAGTGCTGGATCTTCAAGGGCGAGGTGATCGAGGAGCGCCGTGGTCGCACGTACTCGACGGGCGCCTGAGAGGAGCTGAGAGATGCTGGCACCCAAGCGCGTCAAGCACCGGAAGATGTTCAAGGGCCGCATGAGGGGCGCGGCC
This sequence comes from Longimicrobiales bacterium, assembly GCA_041579355.1. Classification (GTDB taxonomy): domain Bacteria; phylum Gemmatimonadota; class Gemmatimonadetes; order Longimicrobiales; family Gaopeijiaceae; genus UBA2982. The sequence goes on from JBFGFY010000054.1 coordinate 363, forward strand.
CACCGCGGCAACAAGGTCTCGTTCGGCGAGTTCGGCCTCATGGCCATGGAGCCGTCGTGGATCTCGAACCGCCAGATCGAGGCCGCCCGTGTCGCGATTACTCGCCACATCAAGCGAGGCGGCAAGGTCTGGATCCGAATCTTCCCGGACAAGCCGATCACGCAGAAGCCGGCCGAGACCCGAATGGGCAAGGGTAAGGGTAACCCGGAGGGTTGGGTCGCGGTCGTGAAGCCCGGCCGGGTGATGTTCGAGCTCGAGGGCGTGACGGAGCAGGTCGCCCGCCGTGCCATGGAGCTCGGCGCGGCCAAGCTGCCGATCAAGTGCCGCTTCGTGATCCGCGACCAGCAGCTGTAGGAGTCGAGAGATGAAGGCCGAAGACATCCGCGAGTGGGACGCGACCGAGATCACGGCGCGCCTCAAGGAGCTGAGGGAGGAGCAGTTCAAGCTGCGCTTCCAGAGCTCGATGATGGAGCTCGAGAACCACGGGACCCTCAAGCAGGTGCGGCGCGACATCGCCCGGCTGCTGACGATCCTGCGGGAGCGCGAGCTCGCTGCCAACGCCCCGAGCGAGACGACATGAGCGAGAACGAGAAGGAGCAGGTCGTGGCCACGGCCGCCGAGGACGGCGGGCCCGATGCGCCCGGCGGCCGAAACCGCCGCAAGGTCCGCGTCGGCGTAGTCGTGAGCGACAAGGCCCACAAGACCATCGTGGTGAAGGTCGAGCGACGCCTCGCCCACCCCCTCTACGGGAAGGGCGTAGCGCGCACCAAGAAGTACCACGTGCACGACGAGAACAACGAGTACAAGGTCGGCGATACCGTGCGGATCACCGAGACCCGTCCCATCTCCAAGACGAAGCGCTGGAGGGTGATCGGGCTCGTGGACCGCCCGGTCTAGGCGACCTTTTCACGAAGAACGAGACCAGACCGAGAAGAGACGATGATCCAGCAGGAATCGGTCCTTCGGATCGCTGACAACACGGGTGCCAAGTCCGCGCTATGTATCCGCGTGCTCGGCGGCTCCTCGCGGCGCTATGCGGGCGTGGGCGACGTCATCGTCGTGACGGTCAAAGACGCGATCCCCAACGCGCCGGTGAAGAAGGGTGAAGTGGCCAAGGCGGTCGTGGTCCGCACCGCCAAGGAGACACGTCGTAAGGACGGGACCTACATCCGGTTCGACGACAACGCGGCCGTCCTGATCAACCAGCAGGGCGAGCCCCGCGGCACCCGCATCTTCGGGCCGGTCGGCCGGGAGCTGAGAGAGAAGCAGTACATGAAGATCGTTTCACTGGCGCCGGAGGTGCTGTGATGGGCGCTCAGAAGCACAAGATCATGAAGGGAGACCGGGTCCGCGTGATCCGCGGCAATTACCGCGACATGGAAGGCTCGGTCCTCGAGGTCCTGCCGGACCAGAACCGCGTGCGCGTGGAGGGTGTGAACCTCCGTAAGCGACACACGCGGCCGAGTCAGGCCGACCCCGAAGGCGGCATCATCTCCATGGTGGCCCCGATCCACATCTCGAACGTCATGCTCATCGATCCCGCCACGGAAGAGCCGAGCCGGATCCGCATGCGCGTCGAGGAAGACGGGACCAAGGAGCGGATCTCCGTGAAGAGCGGCAACCCCATTCCGAGGCCCCAGTGATGGAATCCCGGCTCAAGCTCCACTACCTGAACCACGCTCGGCCGAAGCTCCAGGAGGAGTTCGGCCTCGGGAACCCGCACGAGATCCCGCGGCTCGTGAAGGTCGTGCTCAACGTGGGTGTGGGGGAGGCGGCGAAGGATCAGAAGCTGCTCGAGAGCGTCGTGGACGAGCTCGCCGCGATCAGCGGCCAGAAGCCCGTCATCAACCGGGCGCGGCTGTCCATCTCCAACTTCAATCTGCGCGAGGGCATGCCGGTGGGCGTGTCGGTAACGCTCCGACGGGACCGGATGTGGTTCTTCCTGGACCGGTTGATCAGCACGGCGATCCCGCGCGTGCGTGACTTCCGCGGGCTCCAGACGCGCTCGTTCGACGGGCGCGGCAATTACACCATGGGCATCCGCGAGCAGATCATCTTCCCCGAGATCAACTACGACAAGGTCAAGAAGATCCACGGGATGGACATTACGGTCGTGACTTCGACCGACAAGGACGATGAGGCCTTCGCGCTCCTGCGCGAGTTGGGCTTCCCGTTCCGCGGACACGTGCCGGTGCAGATCGGCGCGGTGGCATAAGGAGACGAGTTTCGATGGCGAGAAAGGCGCTGATCGAGAAGTCGAAGCGCGAACCGAAATACAGCGTGCGTCGGCGCAACCGATGCCAACGCTGTGGCAGGCCGCGCGGATACCTGAGAAAGTTCGGGATCTGCCGGATCTGCTTCCGTGAGATGTCACTCCGGGGCGAGATCCCCGGTGTGCGCAAGTCGAGCTGGTAGGGAGCCGCACGAGCCATGATGACCGACCCGATCGCCGACATGCTCACCCGCATCCGGAACGCCTGCCAGGCGAGCCACAAGTGGGTGGACATGCCGGTTTCAAAGCAGAAGATCGAGATCGCACGCCTGCTCGAGGAGAGCCACTTCGTGCACGCCCACAAGGTGCTGGACGACGGGCGCTTCGGAGTTCTTCGCGTGTATCTCAAGTACCACGGTGACCAGCCGGTCATTCGTCACCTGGAGCGGGTGTCGCGCCCGGGCCGACGCCATTATGTCGGCCACGACGACATCCCGCGGGTGCGTAACGGGCTCGGCATGGCGATTCTCTCCACCTCTGCCGGGGTCCTCTCCGACCGCACCGCTCGTGAGCAGGGCGTGGGCGGCGAGGTCATGGCGGTGGTGTGGTAGCGGGGGATTAGAAGCATGTCACGAATCGGCAAGCTGCCGGTCAAGATCCTGAAAGGGGTCGAGGTCAAGCAGTCGAACGGCTCCATTTCCGTGAAGGGTCCGAAGGGCGAGCTCACGCTCGACGTTCACCCGGACATCACGGTCGTGGTCGACCAGGCCGAAGTGCGGGTCGAGCGCTCGTCCGACGCGAAGCAACACCGCGCGTTGCACGGGCTGACCCGCTCGCTCATCGCGAACATGGTCAAGGGCGTGACCCAGGGGTACTCGAAGACGCTGGAGATCGTAGGCGTCGGGTATCGCGCCGACACGAAGGGAAAGGGGATCCAGCTCAACATCGGGTTCAGCCATCCGATCAGCTATCAGCCCGTGGAGGGCGTAAAGCTCGAGTGCCCGAACCAGACCACGATCGTCGTGTCGGGAATCGACAAGCAGAAGGTCGGTCAGGCGGCCGCGGAGATCCGCGGCTTCCGGCCCCCCGAGCCGTACAAGGGGAAAGGGATCCGGTACGCGGGTGAGCACGTCCGGCGGAAGGCCGGCAAGACGGCGTCTTCCGGCGCTTAGCGGGAGGCGGAGAGGAAATGATCAAGAGCAGCAAGCTGAAGAAGAGCCGCAATCTCCAGCGGCGGCGACGCCACCAGCGCATCCGCTCCAAGGTGCAAGGCACGGCCGAGCGGCCACGGCTCGTGGTGTACCGCTCGCTCCGCAACATGGAGGGCCAGCTGGTCGACGACGACGCGGGGCGCACTGTGCTCGGCTTCTCCACGCTCGCCGCGGAGATGAAGGACTTCGCCGCCGAGGGGAAGCACCCGCGCATCGAGCAGGCGTTCGCCGCTGGTAAGCTCCTGGCGGAGCGGGCCAAAGCGCAGGGCATCCAGTCCGTGGTGTTCGACCGCGGCGGTTACAAGTATCACGGTCGTGTGAAGGCATTCGCCGACGGCGCCCGGGAGGGAGGCCTCCAGTTCTGATGAACAGGGAACAGAAGAAGAAGAAGCAACCACGCAAGAGCGAGTCTGACCTCGTCGAGAACGTCATCTTCATCAACCGTGTCGCGAAGGTGGTGAAGGGCGGACGGCGGTTCTCCTTCTCCGCGCTCGTGTCCGTGGGCGACCAGAAGGGCAACGTCGGCATCGCGCTCGCCAAGGCGAACGAGGTCGCCGAGGCGATCCGGAAGGCGTTCGACCGCGCACGTCGCAACATGATCCGGGTGCCCATCGAGAACGGCACACTGCCCCATGAGGTCGTGGGTCGGTGGGGCGCCGGCCGGGTGCTCCTGCGCCCCGCCGCTCCGGGCACGGGCGTGATCGCGGGCGGGCCCGTGCGCGCGGTGCTGGAGGCCGCGGGGGTGAAGGACGTGCTCACGAAGAGCCTCGGGACCAACAACCCCATCAACGTGGTGCGCGCGACCATCGACGGGCTCGAGAACCTGGTTACAGCCGAGCGGGTCTCCGAGGAGCGCGGCACGTTGGTCGAGTCCGTGGGAGCGCGTCGTGGCTAAGAAGAAGACGAAGAAGCTGAAGATCACCCAGATCCGTAGTGGGATCGGGCGCCAGGCGACCCACCGTCGCACGCTGAGGGCGCTTGGGCTCAAGCGCCATCAGCAGAGCGTGGTGCAAGAGGACACGCCGGCGATCCAGGGTATGATCAGACAAGTCGGTTACCTGCTGGACGTACAGGAAGTAGAGGAATAGGCATGGCGGAGCTGCACGACCTGTCGCCGAGCGTCGGCTCGCGCAAAAACAGGAAACGGATCGGGCGGGGGAACGCCTCGGGACACGGAGGCACCTCGACCAAGGGCCACAAGGGCCAAAAGGCGCGCAGCGGCGGCAGCGTCCACCCCCGCCGCGAAGGCGGTCAGATGCCCCTCGTCCGCCGGATCCCCAAGCGCGGGTTCAAGCCCCTCGACCGCACGACCTACCAGGTCGTGAACGTGCGTGAGCTCGAGCGCATGGAGGGTGAGGTCTCACCCGAGTCGCTCAAGGATGCCGGCCTGATCGGGTCGCTCCGCCGTCCGGTGAAGGTGCTCGGCGTCGGCGAGGTCGCGAAGGCCTTCACGGTCACGGCCCACGCGTTCAGCCAGTCGGCGCGCTCCAAGATCGAGGCCGCCGGCGGCTCGGTGACCGTGATCGAAAGCGCACCCGCGGGCGAGTAGGGCGCCATGGCCGCCAATCCTGTCGCCAACCTGTTCCGGGTGCCGGAGCTGAAGGAAAAGATCCTCTTCACGCTCTTCATCCTGGCGATCTACCGTCTCGGTGCGCACATCACGGTGCCGGGGCTGGACGTCAACATCCTCCGCCAGACCTTCGGAGCGCTGCAGGGCACCTTCTTCGGCATCTACGACATGTTCGTCGGTGGCGGCCTGTCGCGCGCCACGATCCTGGCGCTCGGCATCATGCCCTATATCTCGGCGAGCATCATGTTCCAGCTGCTCGCAGCGGTCTTCCCGACCATCGAGAAGCTGCAGAAGGAAGGGGAGGACGGGCGCAAGAAGCTGACGCAGTGGACCCGCTACACCACGGTCGTGCTGTCGGCCGCGCAGGCGTACGGATACGCGGCGTTCCTGCAGTCGATCGCGGGCGCGGTCGCCTCGCCCGGCTTCCTGTTCACGTTCACGACGGTGATGGCGCTCACGGTGGGCGCGATCTTCGTGATGTGGCTCGGGGAGCAGATCACCGAGCGCGGCATCGGCAACGGCATGTCGCTGCTGATCTTCTTCTCGATCATCGAGACCTTCCCGGCGGCCGTGGGCCGGACCTGGGAGTCGTTCACACTCGGTGAGATCGGCCCGTTCGCGCTGGCGGCGCTGCTCGCGGTCGTGGTCGGCGTCTGCGCCGGCGTGACGGCGATGACGATGGCCGCGAGGAAGATCCCCGTGCAGATACCACGCAAAGTCGTGGGGCGCGGGCGGATCCGCGAAGGCCAAAAGAGCTTCGTGCCGCTGCGCGTCAACTCGGCCGGCGTGATGCCGATCATCTTCGCACAGTCGTTCATCGTCGTGCCGGGCACGATGGCGGCGTTCTGGAATACGGGTCCGCTCGCGACGCTGGCCGAGATCTTCCAGCCGCAGACGATGACGTACTACGTGACGTACGGCCTGCTGATCCTCTTCTTCACGTACTTCTACACGGCGATCATCTTCAACCCGATCGACCTGGCCGAGAACTTGAAGAAGCAGGGTGCGTTCGTGCCGGGCGTGAAGCCCGGCGCGCGCACGGCGGAGTACATCGACCGCGTCCTGACGCGCGTCACTCTCCCGGGCTCGGTCTACCTCGCGCTCATCGCTCTACTGCCGTTCTGGATCTTCGACATCTTCAACATCCAGACGTTCTTCTTCGGGGGCACGAGCCTCCTGATCGTCGTCGGCGTCGGACTGGACACGGTCCAGCAGGCGCAGCAGCTCCTGCTCCTCCGGCACTACGACGGCTTCATGAAGAAGGGTCGCGTGAAGATGCGCGGGCGCCAGCGGTACATGTAGTGGCGCTCGCGTGAAGGTGCTGGTCTGATGGTCCTCGTCTTGCTCGGCCCTCCCGGGGTGGGGAAGGGAACCCAGGCGGTCCGGCTGGCGGACGAGATGGACGGTGCGCACGTCTCGACAGGCGACCTGCTCCGAGCGGCACGCCGTGAGGGGACGCCGCTCGGCAAGAAGGCGCAGGGCTACATGGACGCCGGCGAGCTGGTGCCCGACGGGCTCATCCTCGACCTGGTCCGCGAGCACCTGGCCGGGATCGACGGGGGGAGGCACGTGGTGTTCGATGGCTTTCCCCGCACCACCGCACAGGCCGACGGGTTGGCCAGCGTGCTCACCGGGCTCGGGCGCTCAGTCGACCTCGTCGTGCTCTTCGAGGCGCCGGACGAGACGCTCGTGCAGCGCCTCTCCGGCCGGCGGAGCTGTCCCGACTGCGGGGCCGTCTACAACACGTTCTTCAGCCCTCCAGCGACGGAGGGGAAGTGCGACCGTTGTGGGGGCTCCCTCGTCCACCGCTCCGACGACCACCCCGAGACGGTCCAGCGGCGCCTCGAGGTCTACCAGGAGCAGACCGCCCCACTGGTTGCCTACTACGAGGGATCTTCGGCGGCCTTCGAGCGCATCCGGGCGGACCGCCCGGTGGACGAAGTGTATGCCGACTTCCGGGCGCTGCTCGAGGTGGCGACGTGATTCACCTCCGGACCGCCGAGGAGATGGATACGATCGCTCGGGGTGGGGCGATCATCGCGGGTCTCCTAGAGGCGCTGCCGCCGCGGGTGCGGCCGGGCGTGTCGACCGGGGAGCTCGACGCCTTCTGCGAGGAGTACATCGTATCGCACGACGGTGCGACGCCTGCCTTCAAAGGGCTGTACGGCTTTCCGGGGAGCGTCTGCGTCTCGGTGAACGAGGAAGTCGTGCACGGGATCCCGAGCAAGAAGCGGATCCTGGTGGAGGGGGATATCGTCTCGATCGACGTCGGCGTGAAGCTCGACGGGTGGTGCTCCGACTCCGCCTGGACCTTTCCCGTGGGAGAGGTCTCGGCCGAGACGCGGAGCCTGTTGGAGGTGACGGAGCGGGCTCTCGGGGCCGCGGTCGACGCAGCCGTGCCCGGCCGCCACGTGGGTGATATCGGTGCCGCCGTGATCAAGACCGTGGAGGGCTCCGACTACGGGATCATCCGCGAGCTCGTGGGGCACGGGGTGGGACGGGACGTCCACGAGGAGCCTCAGGTCCCGAACGTCGGCCGACCGGGCCACGGACCCCTACTTCGGGAGGGGATGGTGCTGGCCATCGAGCCCATGCTCTCGGCCGGGTCGCCGAGCATCCGGACGCTCCGGGACGGCTGGACGGTCGTGACCGCAGACCGGGCGCTCTCGGCCCATTTCGAGCACACGGTCGGGATCACGGCCCAGGGGCCGCGGATCCTGACGACCGTCGGGGGGCCCGTCGAAGCCGGCTCCCCCCTTTCGGGGGGCGCTTGAAGCCCCATTTGAACCTGGTTAGACTACTCAGCTCTGCAAGAAACGGCCGCCCGGGGGCAGATGTGAAGGTCCGAAGCAGCGTCAAACCGATGTGTGAGCACTGTAAGGTCATCCGCCGCAACGGCGTGGTGCGCATCATTTGCTCGCGCAATCCGAAGCACAAGCAGCGGCAGGGCTAAACACATGGCACGTATCGCTGGCGTCGACCTCCCGCGCGGGAAGCGCATCGAGGTGGCCCTTACCTACATCTACGGGATCGGCGACACCCGCGCGAGGCAGATCCTCGCGGCGACGGGCGTCGACCCCAACCGCCGGACGCAGGATCTCGACGACGACGACGTGAGTCGCCTGCGTCGGCAGATCGAAGGAAACTTCAAGGTCGAGGGCGCGCTCCGAACGGAAGTCTCGATGAACATCAAGCGGTTGATGGACATCGGGTGCTACCGCGGTCTCCGGCACCGCCGGGGGCTCCCGGTCCGTGGGCAGCGTACCCACACGAACGCTCGTACGCACAAGGGCTCGCGGCGCCCCATCGCCGGCAAGAAGAAGGCTCCCAAGAAGTAGTCGAACTGAGGGTAGATAGACTTTGGCCACTCGAGGCAAGAAGAAGGTCGTTGAAGCCGAGGGGGTCGCCCACATCAAGGCGACCTTCAACAACACGCTCATCACGATCACAGACAACGCGGGCAACACGGTCGTTTGGGCCAGCGCCGGGAAGGCGGGGTTCAAGGGCTCGAAGAAGTCCACGCCCTTCGCGGCGACCGTCGCGGCGGAGCAGGCCGGGCGTGAGGCCGTGAGCCTCGGCGTGAAGCGCGTCGATGTGCGCGTGCAGGGTCCGGGCTCGGGCCGTGAGTCCGCCATCCAGGCGCTCGCCGCCGCCGGACTCTTCATCAAGTCGATCCAAGACGTGACGCCGCTCCCGCACAACGGGTGCCGGCCCCCCAAAAAGCGCCGCGTGTAAGGACGGGAACAGAACATGGCACGTTATACAGGACCCGTCTGCAAGCTCTGCCGTCGTGAAGGCCAGAAGCTCTTCTTGAAGGGTCAGAAGTGCTACACGGAGAAGTGTCCCGTCGAGCGCCGGGCTTACCCCCCCGGACAGCATGGCCCCGCGCAGGCGCGCCGTCGCAAGCAGTCCGACTACGCAGTGCAGCTCCGTGAGAAGCAGAAGGTGAAGCGCATCTACGGCCTGCACGAGAAGCAGTTCCGCAACGCCTTCGAGCGGGCGCTGAAGGTGCCCGGCATCACGGGCGAAGCGCTGATGGTGAACCTGGAGTCCCGCCTCGACAACGTCGTCTTCCGGATGGGCTTCGCGCAGAGCCGTAGCCAGGCCCGCCAGCTCGTGCGCCACAGGCACGTCGAGGTGAACGGGCAGGTCGTGGACGTGCCCTCGTTCAGCGTGTCGGCCGGGGACGAGATCGCGGTCAGGGCGAAATCCAAGGACCTGCTCGCCGTCCAGGCCTCGCTCGAGGCCCGCACGAGGCCGGCGCTGCTCGACTGGCTTGCCCTCGACGAGAAGGCGCGCGTCGGCCGCGTGGTGCGCAAGCCGACTCGGGCGGACATCCCGCTGGCGGTCCAAGAGCAGCTGATCGTCGAGCTCTATTCGAAGTAGGCAAACGAGGTAGGTGCGCCCGACACCTCTCCGAGGGGGCGGGTGCTCACGGTGTACTCAGGAGGCAAACGTGGAGATAGATCTGACCGGATTGGTGCTCCCCGAGCGCGTCGAGGCGGTCGAGGAAGACGCACGGTCGGCGCAGTTCGTCATCGAGCCGCTGGAGCGTGGCTTCGGGCATACGTTGGGCAACTCGGTCCGCCGGGTCCTGCTTTCCTCGCTGCGCGGGGCGGCCGTTTGGGCGTTCCGGATCGACGGTGTCGTGCACGAGCACCAGACGATCCAAGGTGTCGTCGAGGACGTCCATCAGGTCATCCAGAACCTGAAGTCGCTGGTCATCACGCTCGATGACGACGTCGAGGAGGCAGTGCTGGAGCTCCACGTCGACAAAGCGGGTCCGGTGACCGCCGCTACCATACAGGCTGGCGCGGGCGCAGAGATCATCGACCCGGCCCACCACCTGTTCACGCTCCAGGAAGACCGCTCGCTCACGATGGAGCTGCACGTCAACAAGGGGCGCGGCTTCGTGCTTGCCGACGCGCATCCGATTCCTCGTGGCGCGCCCGTGGACCTGGTCCGGATCGATTCCATCTACAACCCGGTCCGGCGCGCGAACTTCTCCGTCGAGGAGACCCGCGTCGGGCAGCGGACGGACTTCGATCGCCTCACGCTCCAGATCGAGACCGACGGCTCGGTGAGTCCCGAGCGCGCCGTCGCATACGCATCCGAGCTGGTCCGCAAGCACCTCGAGTACATGCTCTACTTCGGTGAGGGCGGCATCCCCGAGGTCGCGCCTCCCGGCGCGGTGGCGGTTCCCGAGCGCCTCCAGGATCTCTTCGAACGCCCCATCGAGGACCTCGCGGAGCTGTCGGTGCGCTCGCGCAACTCGCTCCAGAAGGAGAACATCCGCACCCTCGGCGACCTCGTGCAGCGCTCCGAGGATGAGATGCTGCAGATCGAGAACTTCGGCAAGAAGTCGCTCAAGGAGATCGCCGACTTCCTCGAGGAGCACGGCCTGCGCTTCGGCATGCAGCTCGAGGAGGGTGACGACGGCCGTATGTTCTTCGTCGAGCAAGAGGCCGAGGCCGAAGCCGCGGCGAGCGAGGAGTAGGGACCGATGCGGCACCGCAACAAGGGGAGGCAGCTCTCCCGCACCTATACGCACCGGGCGGCGACGCTGCGGAACCTCGCCACGTCTCTCTTCCGCCACGAGCGGATCGAGACGACGACGGCGAAGGCCAAGGAGCTCCGCCCGTATGCGGAGCGCCTCATCACGCTCGCGCGTAAAGGTGACGTGCATTCGCGGAGGCTCGCCGGCCGCAAGATCCAGGACCGTGAGGTTCTCGGTAAGCTCTTCGACGAGATCGCCCCCCGGTACACCGAGCGACCGGGCGGCTACACCAGGATCTTGAAGCTGGGGAACAGGAAAGGCGACGCCGCCGAGATGTCGCTCATCGAGCTGGTCCACTAGTTTCCCGGCTCTACGACCCCACGAGATTCGAGAGAGACAGGACGATCGACATGGCGGAAAAGGCTTCCCGACACGGAGCGGCGGACCTGGGCGTGATCCTCATGGTCCTTTCCTTCGTCGCGATCGGCTACTTCATGTATTGGCTCCGCGGTCAGGCGGAGATCGAACGGGCCCAGTCGGCGATCGTCACAGACACGACCGAGACGATGGGCAACGACCCGTATGCGGGTGCGACCCTCGTCGCCGCCGGTGACCTCGTCACGGGCACGGGCGCGGCCGCCTACGTGGGGCAGATGGTGCGCGTGCAGGGCACCCAGGTCGCGAGCGCGCTCGGGCGCCAGGGGTTCTGGCTCGACGTGCCCCAGAGCCCGTTCCTCGTCTCCTACTCGTCCGCCATGCTCGCCGACAGCACGACCGTCGCACCGGGATCCAGGGTGACGGTCGTCGGAACGGTGCGGGCGATGTCGGACTCGGTCGCCCAGTCCTGGCGCCAGGCGGGACGCATCGGCGAGGGTGACGCGCTCGCGGCGAGCTTCTCGACGCATTTCATCGAGGCGGCGCAGATCCGGCCCGGGCCCGGCGGGGGCAACTGATGGCGCGCGTCTGCTACGTCTGCGGCAAGACACCGAGCACCGGCAACGCGGTGAGCCACGCGAACAACAAGACGCGTCGCCGCTGGTTGCCCAACCTCCAGACGGTCAAGATCATCGACCGTGAGGGGCGCCGCCGGCGCGTGCGCGTATGCACGCGCTGCATTTCGGCCGGGAAGGTCACCAAGGCTCCGCCGGTCGCGCTGACGGAGAGCTGAGCGCAGGGGACGCTCCCCATCCTGCCGCCGAGGCGCCGATGAGCCGGCCGCGAATCCTGTACGTCCTGAGCTCGCTGGCCGCCAATGACCTGGGCGACGAGATCGTCACCATCCTCGGTCGCCTGTCCCGTTCGCGCTTCGAGCCTTCGGTCGTCACGCTCGGGGGCCGTGAGGACCTGAAGCGCCGTATCGACGAGATGCAGGTGCAACAGCGCACCCTCGGCTTGGCGGGGGCCATCGGCGCGTACCGGGCCATAGGCAAGGTCCGCCAGGTCATCTGGGAGATTGGACCCGACCTGGTGCACGGCTTCGGATCGTGGGGGGGATCGGTCGCCCAGCTCGCCGCGCCCAAGGACGTGGCGGTCGTCCGGTCGGTCACGCGCCCGCCGACGCACGAGAAGGATGTGAGGGGTCGGGTCCTCCAATATCTGGAGCGGCGAGCTCGCTCGCGCGTGTCGACGTACTTCGTCGTCCCCAACGAGGGGAGCCGGGGCCTCGCCGTCCGCGCCTACAACGCGGCGGACGGCCACATCCGGGTCCTCCCGCGCTCACTCGACATCGAAGAGGTACGCGACCGCGTCCGCCGCACGAGCCGCGAGGAGGCCCGCGCTCTCTTGGGCATCGGCAAGGACGAGACGGCCATCGTGGTGCTCTCCGATTTCGAGTCGGGCGCGCGCATGGACCAGATCCTCGCCGGTTTCGAGGCCGCCGCGGAGCGCCATGCCGGGCTGCGCTTCTTCATGGTCGGGTCAGGGCGCTACGAGGGCTCGACGCAGTGGAAGGCGCAGGAGCTCGGCCTCGGGGAGTCGGTCGGCTTCCTCGGGCGCGGCACGGACGCCGGACCCATCTGGGCGGCGGCCGACGTGGCCATCGACGCTTCACCGTGGGCCTCGTGGTCGCGCTCCGCCCTGATCGCGATCGCCGCGGGCCTTCCGACCATGAAGCGGCAGGAGGGGGTGGGTGGGTGGTCCGAGGAGCTGCACGAGAAGCTCCCCATGATCTCCGGGGAGCCGGAGCGTTTCGCGACGGAGGCGGCGGGCATCGCGAAGGACCCCAGCGTGCTCGACCAGGTTCGACGGCACGGAGAGCAGGTGGTGCAGGAAGTCGACGCCGGGCGTGTCGTCGAGGAGCTCGGGGACCTGTACCGCTCGCTCATTGTCTGACGCGGCGAGCGGGACCGAGGCGGCCGACCGCCCATGAGGATCCTGGTCACCGGAGCTACGGGGCTGCTCGGGACGGCGGTGACGGCCGAAGGCCGCGCCCGCGGCCTCGACATGATCGCGCTCGGGCAGGCCGACCTGGATGTGACCGACGCCCCCTCCGTCGCCCGGGTGGTCACCGAGGCGGGCCCGGAGGCCGTGATCCACTGCGCGGCGTACACGGCCGTCGACCGGGCCGAGTCCGAGCCCCGGCTGGCGCGGTTGGTGAACGTCGACGGGACCCGGCACGTCGCCGAGGCGGCGGCGGAGGCGGGGGCCGTTCTCGTCTACGTGTCGACGGACTACGTCTTCGACGGGAGGAAGCGGACGCCGTACCTGCCCGAGGACCGGCCGGGGCCCCTGGGTGTGTACGGGAGGACGAAGCTGGACGGGGAGGGCGCGGCGGTCTCCTCGGGGGGCGAGGTACTGATTGCCCGCACCAGCTGGCTGTACGGCCTGGGGAGCGGTTTCGTGCCCGCGATCCTGGCGGCCGCGCGCGCGGGTAGAGCCCTTCAGATCGTCGAGGACCAGCGCGGGCGCCCCACCTGGGCCCCGCACGCCGCCGCGGCGATCCTGGACCTCCTGCAGGCGGACGCTAGGGGCCTGTGGCATGTGGCAGGGGGCGGCGAGACCACCTGGCTCGAGCTGGCCCGTGAGGCCCTCCGGACGGACGGTACCGAGGTCGAGGTCGTCCCGGTCTCCACGGATGCCTACGGTGCTCCCGCGCCGAGACCGGCGTACTCCGTGCTCGACCTGACCGCGACGGAATCACGGCTCGGACGCCGGATGCCCCATTGGCGGGAGGGGCTGAGCGGGTTCTTCGAGGCGGAAGCCGCCGCCGTGACCAGGAGGTGACCATGTCGCGCGCCGACGACATCGATAGAATCCGCGAAGGCTTGCTCGCGGCCGCGGAAGCGGTGCGTCCGTTCACGCCCGGGGACATCGCGTTCGAGCGCAAGGTGGGGCGAGGCGATCCGGTCACGGAAGCCGACCATGCCGCCGACCTGGTCCTGCGGGAGATTCTGCCACGGCCCAGCGAGGGCTGGCTCTCCGAGGAGTCGGCGGACGACCGGTCCCGATTGGTCTGCGAGCGGGTCTGGGTGGTCGACCCCATCGACGGGACTCGCGAGTTCATCGGCGGCATTCCGGAGTGGTGCATCTCGATCGGCCTCCTGGAGCGCGACGTACCGGTGGCTGGGGGCATCTACAACCCCGCGACCGAGGAGCTCGTCCTCGGGGCGGTGGGGGCGGGGGTCACCTACAACGGTGAGCCGGCGCGCGTGACCGATCCGGGTGACGGTGAGCGGGTGGCCGTGCTTGCGAGCCGCTCGGAGATCAAGCGCGGCGAGTGGGACGGCCTGGAGGATACTCCCCTCGAGATCAGGCCGTGCGGCTCGGTGGCGTACAAGCTCGGTCTCGTGGCGGCCGGACGTGCCGACGCCACCTGGACGGTCGTACCGAAGAGCGAGTGGGATGTGGCCGGGGGGTGCGCGCTCGTGCGGGCCGCGGGGGGTGTGGTCACGCTGGCGGACGGCGTCGAGCCGCGATTCAATCAGCCGAAGCCGCTCTTCCCGAACTTCGTGGCCGGGGGTGCCGCCCTGGCCGAGCGCATCCGAAAGGAGTGGTTCAAGACGTTATGAAGGGCGTGATCTTGGCGGGTGGGCTCGGGACGCGACTCCTGCCCATGACTCGGGTGACCAACAAGCACCTGCTCCCGGTCTATGACCGCCCGATGATCTACTACCCGATCCAGCAGCTCGTGCACGCAGGGGTCCGGGACATCCTGATCGTCACGGGCGGGGACAGCGCGGGGGACTTCCTCAAGCTCTTGCGGAACGGGCACGACTTCGGGCTCGACCATCTCCGTTACGCGTATCAGGAGGGTGAGGGAGGGATCGCCGACGCGCTCGGTCTCGCCGAATTCTTCGCGGCGGGCCAACCGATCGCAGTCATCCTCGGAGACAACATCTTCCAAGAGCCTCTCGGGGCGGCCATCGACGAGTTCCGCAGGAGGCCGGAAGGCGCCATGATCCTCCTCAAAGAGGTCGACGACCCGGAGCGCTTCGGTGTGGCGACCGTGCAAGGTGACAAGGTGGTCGACATCGTAGAGAAGCCGGCGAGCCCACAGAGCCGCCTGGCAGTGACCGGATGCTATCTCTACGACGCCCGCGTCTTCGCCATCGTCCGGACCCTCACCCCTTCCAAACGGGGCGAGCTCGAGATCACCGACGTCAACAACCGTTATCTCGAGCTCGGTGAACTGCGCCACCACGTCGTCCAGGGATGGTGGACGGATGCCGGGACCGTGGCGTCGCTCCACCGAGCCGCCTCGCTCGTCGCCCGCGACCGAAGCAACCCCGTCCTCACCGGACCGACCCCGTCGTGACGCCGGACCGCCGCGTGGTGAAGCCGGCCCGTTACCTCGTGACCGGAGGAGCCGGCTTCATCGGCTCCAACTTCGTCCGCCACCTCCTGCAGCACCGGCCTGACGCCGAGGTGGTGAACCTCGACGCCCTCACGTACGCCGGTCATCTGGAGAACCTGCGCGACGTGGAGGACCACCCTCGGTATCACTTCGTCCACGGCGACATATGCGACGGGAGCATCGTGCAGGAGGTCATGGACGGGGTGGACGTGGTCTTCCATCTCGCGGCCGAGTCTCACGTC
Organism: Longimicrobiales bacterium; assembly: GCA_041579355.1. Classification (GTDB taxonomy): domain Bacteria; phylum Gemmatimonadota; class Gemmatimonadetes; order Longimicrobiales; family Gaopeijiaceae; genus UBA2982. The sequence continues at coordinate 15,887 of JBFGFY010000054.1, forward strand.
GACCGCTCGATCCTGGAGGACGCGCCCTTCGTGCGAACGAACGTGCTCGGTACCGCCACCCTGCTCGCCGGGGCACTGGCGGCAGGAGTACGGCGCTTCGTGCAAGTGTCGACCGACGAGGTCTACGGCGAGCTCCCTTGGCATGACCCGGACGACGCCGACCCGGACGCGCCTCGATTCACGGAGGACACGCCGCTGGCGCCGCGCTCCCCGTACTCGGCGAGCAAGGCCGCCGGTGACCACCTCGCGCTCGCGTACCACACGACGCACGGGTTGGATGTGGTCGTGACGCGCTGCTCGAACAACTACGGGCCCTATCAGTATCCGGAGAAGCTGATCCCTGTCGCGATCACCCGGGCGCTGGCGGACCAGTCGGTCCCGGTCTACGGCGACGGTCTCTACGTGCGCGATTGGATCCACGTGGCCGACCACTGCGACGGCCTGCTCGCGGCCGCCGAGCGCGGGGAGGCGGGGCGCGTGTACAACCTGGGCGGCGATTCCGAGAAGACCAACCTCTCACTCGTTCGGGGACTTCTCACCATCCTCGGCAAGCCGGAGTCGCTCATCGAGCACGTGACGGACCGGCCCGGCCACGACCGCCGCTACGCCATCGACACCCGTCGGGCGAGGGCGGAGCTGGGCTGGCAGCCGCGGATCGCCTTCGCGGAAGGGTTGCGGGACACGGTGGCCTGGTACGTGGAAAACGCGGCGTGGTGCCAGGCGGTCCTTACTTCGGCGTGACCTACCCGGCCGGAGCCACGTCCCGTTAACGTAGGAACCCTTTTCTCGGACATACAGGAGCAGGCTGGCGACTCGTGGCCAAGGACAAGCGCGGTACGTTCGGCATCATCGGGCTCGGTTACGTAGGCCTCCCCCTCGGGGTCGAGGCGGCCAAGGCGGGCATCCCGGTGCTGGGTTTCGACGTCAAGGAGAGCGTCGTCGAGGGTGTCAATGCAGGTCGCTCCCACATCCAGGACGTGAAGTCGACCGACGTGGCGGCCCTGAGAAAGAAGGGGCTCCTCGAGGCCACGACGGACATGGCCCGTCTCACCGAGTGTGACGTCGTCTCGATTTGCGTGCCGACGCCGCTCTCCAAGACGCGCGATCCGGACGTGTCGTACATCTTGGCGGCCTCCCAGGCCGTCGCCGCGGGCCTCCGGCCGCGACAGCTCGTCATCCTGGAATCGACCACCTACCCGGGCACGACGCGCGAGATCTTACTCCCTACACTGGAAGAGGGGGGGCTGCGGGTCGGCAAAGACTTCCACCTCTGCTTCTCTCCCGAGCGCGTGGATCCGGGTAACCCGACGTGGACCACGAAGAACACCCCGAAGGTCGTCGGTGGGATCACCGCGGAGTGTACCGAGGTCGCCGTCGCGTTCTACGAGCGTTTCCTCGAGGCGGTCGTCTCGGTTTCCTCTGCCGAGGTCGCGGAGCTGACCAAGCTGTTGGAGAACACCTTCCGGGCCGTGAACATCGGGCTCGTGAACGAGACCGCGCTCATCTCCGAGCGCCTGGGCGTCGACGTCTGGGAGGTGATCGACGCCGCGGCCACGAAGCCCTTCGGCTTCATGAAGTTCACGCCCGGGCCTGGGCTCGGAGGCCACTGCATTCCGGTCGACCCGCACTACCTCTCGTGGAAGATGCGGACGCTCAACTACAAGACGCGCTTCATCGAGCTCGCCTCGGAGATCAACGCGGAGATGCCGATCTTCGTGGCGCAGAAGGTCCGAGAGGCGCTCAACAAGAACCGGAAGGCGGTGAACGGCTCACACGTGTTCGTTCTCGGCGTGGCCTACAAGCGGGACATCGACGACGTGTGGGAGTCCCCGGCCCTCGACGTGATCC
>JBFGFY010000055.1:0-17704 GCA_041579355.1 Longimicrobiales bacterium
GCCGTCGGGGTGAGGCGCTGTCAGCCCGGGGCTGAGGAATGTGTGGGGACTTTCCCGAGCTCGACCGACGTTCCCGATGGCCTTCTCCCACTGCGCTCGATGGTCTCGCGAGTCAGGCAGCAGGCTGTTCGGGTGACCCTCCTGTCGCTCGGCTCGAACCGGTGCAAACCCGCTCGGTTCGGTCACAGGTTCGAGTGACTTCCGGAAGTGTGAACGACAGGATGACTCGCTGCGCTCGTGCGTCGCGGGACAACCTCGTGGGCTGAAGAAACGCAGCCCCGGCCCGCTCGGCTCGAGCCTGTGCTTCACGCCTCTGTTCGGTCACAGGTTCGGATCAACGCCCGAATGCGAGAAGCGCCCCGAGGCCTTCGGCCCCGGAGCGCTCCTCATGCGCCCGACAGGATTCGAACCTGTGACCTCATGCTCCGGAGGCATGCGCTCTATCCAACTGAGCTACGGGCGCGCGGGTCCCCGGCGCAGATCGTTCATCCGCCGAGGCGCCGCGAAAGGTAGTCCACGCGGCGGAAGGCTGGTAGGCGGACGAGACGGGGGGGCTAGTAGAAGCGCTCGGAGCGCGGGCGTCGCTCCACGAGCATGGAGTCCCCGAACTCGTGCGAGCGGTAGCCACCTTCCTCCATCGCGGCGGCTGCGCGGCGGAGCACCGGGTCGGGTGCGAACGCCCGTAGCAGCTCGTGGTGACTTTCCCCAGGCTGATGAACACCCGTGATGATCGCGTCGACGATGCGCAGCTCGGTCTCGGGTCCGATGCGGCCGCTCGCGACGCCGGGTCCGGGTCGCACGCTCCCGTCCGGGTCTGCCGCTCGTTCCAAGGCCCGGACCACGGTGGTCCCGAGCGCTACCACCCGGGCGCCACGGGCCTTCGCCGCCTGGATGTGTGACACGGTTGCCGTCGGGACGTCATAGGGCTCGTCCAACGGAAGGCGTCGGTCCAGCGCCGCATCACCCGTCGAGGAGATCCCGGCTGCCAAGGTCACGGTCGCGAAGGCGATGCCTCGTTTCTCGAGGCTCGCGAGCAGAGCCCAGTCGAGGACGAAGCCGGCGGATGGCGGCTCGAAGGCGACGGGTCTCGCCGCGATGCGACTCCATACATCCCAGAGCGCGAGCGGCTCGGGAACGTGCGCGTACTGGATTGGGCGCCCGTGCCGCGTGATGCCGTCCCAGATGAGATCGGGCGATCCTCGGAAGCGCAGACGAACCAGACGCGAATGACCCCGGCGGGCTACCACGACCGCGCTCAGAGGACCCAGCGACAGCTCGTCTCCCGGGCGGAGCGCAGGCGGCGCAGGTCGGTCCTCCGTACGGGTCCGGAAGTCCCCGGATCCGAAGACCACGGCCGTGAACGCGCACGCGTCCGCGCCGTCCAGCGAATCCCGTCCCGCGAGCCGAACCTCGATTGGGCGTCCGGTCGCGACGTGGTGGCCGCTCAGGCTCGCGGGAAGCGTGGCTGCATCGTTGGCCACGAGCAGGTCACCCCGTCGGAGCTGCTCGGCGAGCGATGATCGGGACACGTGCTCCAGGGAGCCGTCGGCGCGCACCAGCAGGAGCCGGGCGTCAGGCGGACGCTGGCGTGGCTGCGTCGCGGGTCGCATCGGACCTGGCTCGTTCGATCAGCGAAAGCACCTCGCTCGCGGACTCCTCCGGCCTCTTCAGCGACGACCGGTCCGCATCGGGGACGGCGAGCGCGTGGAGCGGCGTGTCCATGTCTCCGGGGTCGACGGCCAGCACACGGACGCCGAGCGCGCGCATCTCTTCGTCCCAGATCCGGCTCAGGTGGAGGAGCGCTGCCTTGCTCGCACCGTACGCGCCCCATCCCGGGTACGGCGTGATCGCCGCGTCGCTGACGATGTTCACCACGACGGCGGGTGGTCCCTCACGGGCGGAAGCCGCCAAAGCACCCAGCAGAGCCTTCGTCAGCCGAAAAGGGCCCACGAGGTTCGTGGCGAGCGCTTCCTCGAGGTCTTCGCAATCCGTGTCACCCAGCAGCGCGAGGGGGACGGGCCCCAAGCTCGACGCGTTGTTGATCAACACGTCGAGACCGCCGAGCGCCAGGGTGACGCGCGTGGCGATACGGTGCACGTCCTCCTTCTTCGAGACGTCGCCGACGATGCCGTGCGCCTCGGGGTGCGCCCGCAACACGGCTTCCACTCCACGCGACCGTCTCGCGACGAAGGCGACGGCGTCCCCTCGCGCGCTCGCGAGGTCGACCAGGGCGCGACCGAGGCCGGAGGTGCCGCCGGTGACCCCGATGCGCAGGCTCACGACACCGCCCCGGCCGGCACGCCGTGCCGGAGGACGATGCGCTCGTAGTTGAGCCGCATCAGATCGATCACGGCGCGCTCATCCTCCTCGTCGACGAGGCGGCGCGCTGCGAGCCCCGGCCGATCCAGCGGGTGAGGAACGATACGTCCCAGTGCCATGAGATGGTCCCATACGTCCTGCGGGAAACCGAAGTGGGCGATCGTCTCGCCGTGCAGGTGTCCGATCTCGGCCCGGCCGACCCTCAGGGAGAGCTCCCCCCGGCGCCCCCACACGGCCCTGGTCCCCGGCCACGAGAGCACCTCCGCGACGATCCTGTCCCGGGCCGTCGGCGCTCGGGCCCGGCCTTCGAAGTACGCCTCCGCCAGGGCGCGGGGCGGCGGGTGGCCCTGTCTTCCTCGGCTTCGATCTTCTTTGCCCATGGTTCCTCCACGAGGTCCTGGATGAGTTCGACAAGGAAGGGTACAAGTTCAAGTCAACTTGAAGTCAAGCCCCGTTCGGCTTAGCCTTTCTTCCATGTCCAGTCTCCTGACCATCGGAGAGGTGGCCCGCCGCAGCGGGGTCGCCGCCTCGGCGCTGCGCTACTACGAGGACCGCGGCCTCATCCGGTCGTTCCGCGAGGGCTCTGGCCATCGGCGCTTCCCGCGCGACGTGCTGCGGCGCGTCGCCTTCATCGTGTTCGCGCAGCGGATCGGTCTTTCGCTCGACGAGATCGGTGCGGAGCTCGCGAAGCTCCCGGGTGACGCCGTACCGACCCGCAAGGACTGGGCGCGACTGTCCTCGACGTGGCTCTCCCGCATCGACGAGCGCATGCGAGAGCTCGAGCGGCTCAGGCTCGGCCTCACGGAATGCATCGGATGTGGGTGTCTCTCCCTCGACCGGTGTCGGTTGGCGAACCCCGGCGACCGCGCCTCGCGGGCCGGCCCGGGACCCCGCCACTGGATCGAAGGCGGGGAGGCCTGAGCGAGTCCTCCCGCAGCCTTTCCCGCAAAAGGGTCGGCTGGTTGCCGGCTTGGGGTCCTCTCGGGCGACGGCGACGCCATGGCTCGCGCACGGAGGGAGTCCACGAGCGGGGCATCGAGCTCTGTCAGCGAGCCCGGTCGAACCTCATGTCGAACACGCGGTCCATGCTCAGGCTGAGCTGCGTGACGCGGCCGGAGGCATCTCGCCGAAACCGGAAGGTGTCGCCGCCGGAGGTGAACCCGTCCCGGTAGATCGGAGCCAGCCGCCGAACGTTCGAGGGACGCTGCCAGAGGACGAGCTCGCCGTCCTCGACGCGCGCCACGAACGTGGTTTCGGCCTCCTCGCTCGTATACGTGCCGGCGAGCTCCTGCAGCTCCGTCGACGTGGGCCGCCACGGGTCGACGGGCTCCCACACCTGCTCGACGTGCTCCCACCGCTCGATCCGGAGCAGCGGGCGCCGACCCCCGCCATCCGCGAAGACGTAGCGTGGCCCCGTGGCGCCTGCCTGGAACTCGGTCGTGGACCGCGCCACCAGCGACGAGCCGTTCGAGCGGAGCGCGCCGTTTGCGACGGTGAGCTCCACCGTCGCGCCGGTCAGGGGCTCACGGTAGAGCCCGACCAGTCTCTCGAGAGACGCGGCGGGCAGGGACACGCCCGTGGGCGCCGGTGCGGACGGCGCGCTCCGCATGGACGCCCGAGCAATCCGTCCGCCGTTGCCGGCGGTCGGCACGTTGGACGCGTTGCAGAGCATGGCGACCGCCATCGCGTGCTCCGGAAAGCGGCCCGTGTAGGCGCGGTAGCCCGCGGTCGAGCCGGTGTGGTAGATCGCGGGCGTGCCCACTTGGTCTTCGACGCGGAGCCCCAGCGCGTAGTGGATCGCTCGCCCGTCGTTGAGGAGGCCTGGCGTCTCCATCATCTCGACGAAGCGTCGGCCGAGCGTGGCGTCCGTAAGCGACTGATTCCAGCGGAGCAGGTCGCCGACGGTGGTGAGTATGCCCCCGTTGCCGTGCACGTACTCGACGGGCCGGTTGATCTCGACACGCCCGCCGCTCCCGACGTCGTACGCGGTCGCGCGTCCCTGAACGATGCGGCGGTGGTCGTCCCGCCACTGCGTGTGCTCGAGCCCGAGCGGACCGAAGATGCGCTCCTCCGAGAAGCGGGCGAAGGGCATCGCGGACACCCGTGCGACCACGATGGCGAGCAGGTTGTAGCCCGTGTTCGAGTAGGAGTACTGCGCGCCCGGCTCGAAGTTGAGAGACTTCTGGCGCCCCACGATGTCGAGCACGTCGTCGTGATCGTGCGCGCGCTCTTCGCGGCCCCATCCGGAGATGCCGGCGACGCTGCCCCAATCCCTTAGGCCGCTCGTGTGGTTGAGGAGGTGGCGCAGCGTGATCGTCTCTCCGTAGTCCGGGACCTCCGGAACCCAGCGGCGCACGTCGTCGTCCAGGGAGAGCTTGCCGTCGAGCGCGAGCAGGACGACCGCAGCAGCCGTGAACTGCTTCGAGACCGAGCCCCCCTCGAAGACGGTTTGCGGCGTGTTGGGGACGCCCCACTCCAGGTCCGCCATTCCGTAGGCACGCTCGAGGACGGTCCGGCCGTCCACCGCGACGCCGACGGCGCACCCGGGAACCTCCGTCGACGCCCATGGCGCGAAGACTTCGTCGATCTGTCTTGAAGCGTCGGGTGGGAGCTGGGCACGCACGGCCGGTGGGGCCAGGAGGGCCAGGGCCAGCGCCGTCGTCTTCGTAAGCGTCTTCGTCTTCATGCTCGGGGTCCGGGGGGTGGAGTTGAGGTGAACCTGAGGCGCGGGCCTTCCCGGGAAAACCCCACCGGGACGCCAGGCCGCTGCCACGCCGGGTCGTGCCCCTTTCCGCGCCGTCGCCCAGTCCCCCAGAATCCCAGGCAGGCGCCGGGCGCGTGCTCTTGGCGACATGAACCGGAGAGGAGCCGTATCCCGTGTGTAGACGACCCATCAGCTTGACGGTGCTCGCGTTGTCCGGGGCCTGGATCCCCTCCCCGGCGAACGCCCAGACGGTCGCGTCGCGCTACCACGAGGAGCTGCGCTCGCTCTCCGAGGAGGCTCGCGTCGCCGCCGCCCTGAACCTCGCGGAGGCGCACGACGCTTGGGCGCTCGAGCGCCTCATCGAGCTCACGGAGATTCCCGCCCCGCCCTTCCTGGAGGCCCGACGCGGAGCGCGCTACGCGGAGTTACTCCTCGAGGCCGGAGCGGACTCGGTGTGGACGGACGCCGAAGGGAACGTCATCGGGCTTCGCCGCGGGCGAACTGGGGATCGCGTGATCGGCTTCGGCGGCCACCTAGACACGGTCTTTCCGGAGGGGACCGACGTGACGGTGCGGCAGGTCGGCGACACGCTCTTCGCTCCCGGCGTGGGTGACGACACGCGGGGGCTGGTCGTCGTGCTGTCGGCGCTGCGCGCAATCGTCGAGGCCGACGTGCGCACCGAGGACGACATTCTCTTCGTGGGCGTTGTCGGAGAGGAAGGCCTCGGGGACCTGCGCGGCATGAAGCACATCTACCAGGAGGGTGGCCTTTGGCCGGACGCCTGGATCGAGGTCGACGGCGGCGGGCTCGGTCGCGTCGTCTCGCGGGCGCTCGGCTCCGTCCGCTACCGCATCGCCTTCGAGGGGCCGGGTGGCCACTCGTGGGGCGCCTTCGGAACCGCCAATCCTCTGCACGCGCTCGGGCGCGCCGTGCGCTACTACCAGGACGTGGCGGACTCGCTGACGCGCTCAGGACCGCGGACGAGCTACAACGTCGGCAGGGTCGGAGGTGGCACGTCGGTCAACTCGGTTCCGGCCGAGGCATGGATGGAGGTCGACATGCGGTCGGTGAGCCCTACGAGCCTCGCGCGGATCGAAAGCGCGCTTCTCGAAGCCGCGGACCGCGCGTTGGCGGAGGAGAACGCCCTGCGCCGAGAAGGGCTACCGCTCACCGTACGGAAGGACCGCGTTGGCCTCAGGCCCTCCGGAGAGATTCCTCCCGAGACCCCGCTGGTCCAGAGGGCGCTCGCCACCAGCGCCTTCTTCGGCGTCGAGGGGAACGTGGGGGAATCTTCGACCGACTCCAACATCCCAATCTCCTTGGGCGTTCCCGCAGTGACGATCGGCCGGGGCGGCGTGGGAGAGAACACCCACGCGCCCGACGAGTACTGGATCAACCGCGAGGCACATCTCGCCGTGCAGCGCGCGATCCTGCTCGTGATCGCAGAGGCGCGACTGGCCGCGACGATCTCGTGAGGGAACGCACGTGGGCGCGTCGCTCGGCGAGGGCACGTCACTCGGCACGGGCGCGTGGACGGGTGGTCGCGGCTGCTGTGGTAGCCTCTGCGACCATGGTCGCTTGCGGTGACCTGCCGCTGGAGCCGGACCGGATCCCGGCGCCGACGACGCTCGCGCCGGCCGACCCGCTAGACGTAGGCCTCGCGGCGCGGGTCGGGGGGGCGCCGGAGACGGTCGATTGACAGGCACGGTCCGTCGCCGTCAGATACCTGATGCGTGGGTCGACGTCGAGCCCAGGCGAGGAGGTCTTCCATGAAGCCCGTCTCTTCAGCCGCTGTGGTATCCCAGCGCGGCAAGCTGTGCGTCACGCTCACGCTCTTCCTCCTAACGGGTTGCGCGCTGACTCCGGGGTCGGCGCCGCCGGAGCCCGAGGGAACGGACATCGGCTACGGCACGATCGACCCGGAGCACAGCGCGGGCACCGCGGTGACCGTTGACGCCGAGGACCCGGCAACCGGGCGCACTCGCAGCTTCTTCGAGATGTTGGCTCGCGTGCCGGGCGTCCAGGTCGTCAATATGGCAGGCGGTGACGTGCGCGTGCGCGTGCGCGGCGCCAGCTCCTTCCAGGCCGATACCGATCCTCTCTTCGTGCTCGACGGGGTCCTGCTGCCGGGGCTCGCGGGGATCAACCCGGCCGACATCGAGTCGATCACCGTCCTCAAGGACGCCAGCGAGACGGCGATCTACGGATCCAGGGGCGCCAACGGCGTGATCCTCCTCAGGTCGAAGCGGCGATAGCGCTCCGGGCTTACCGGGTCGCGGCGAGCGCGAAAGCGGCGAGCGCCGTAGCGACGATCAGCGAGCCGAGGATTCCCCAGCCGGTGTCCGAGCTGCGGGCGCCGACGTTCCGGTCGCCCCTCCGCGTCCACGCTACGATCCCTCCGCAGGCGTTCACCCCGAACTCGACCGGAAGCTCGAGACCGTGGTAGACCTCGATGACCTCCACGTCGCCGGGGGTCAGCAGCTGATCGATGCCGACCTCTCCCGGCAGCTCGACCCCGTCCACCCAGATTCCGGGTTGACACTGTGCGCGCAGAAGGAGTCGGTATCCGAACGGGGGGCTCGGCATCACCATGCCTCCGGGGACCCTGTGGAGCATCTCGGAGATGAGCCGGGGACGTCGTTCTTCGATCTCGGCTCTGGTCACGACGAAGCCCGCGCCGCTGGTCCTTCGCGCCGCCAGGGTCCTTACCTCTGAGAGGGATCGCTCCGCCGTCACGACGATCGGCTCGAGGAGGATCGCCTGCGTGGAGAGTGACAGCACTAGGTCCAGCGCCTCACCGGGCTCGACCGTGATCGAGTCCCTCATGGTTCTATAACCCTGACGAGCCACGTGCAGAGGATACGTGCCGGCCGGCACGGCGTCGTAGACGAAACGACCGTGCTCGTCGGCGACGCGGGTTCCCAGCTCCCGTCCACCCGTCGACCCGGCACCCAAGAAGATGGTCGCCACGGGAAGCGAATCACCCGTCTCATGGTCTACGACCACACCCATCACGACGACCGCGTCTGCGTCCGCCGCCGTCTGCTGCTGCGCGACCAGCGCTGAGACACGACCGTCCGCCGTCCAGAGCGCCGCCATCGTGAGGACGGCGAAGGGAAGGCGGCCGCTCGCCATGCGCGTGCCCTCCAGCGAAGAGGCAGACCGGGTTCTCGAGTGAACCCCCCAACGGTACACACGCCTCCCGAGGAAGTTCGCCCAACCTCCATGTGGGAGCCGGCGGGCTCGCGTTCGACCACAAGAGAAGGGCCCGCAGGAAGCGAGCTTCCCACGGGCCCTCACGGCTCACGCACCGGACGGCGTCAGCTCGACACCGCCGGCCGGATCACGACTCAGTACCCGGTGTTCTGCGTGATGTTGGGGTTCGTATCCGTCTCCGGCTGTGGAATCGGAAGAATGCAGAAGTTGCACGGATAGGCCATGAAGGCCACGTCGCCAGTCACGTCGACGCGGTTGATGTTCATTCGGTTCCGCATCAGGTCGTGGATCCGATGGCCCTCGTAGCCCAGCTCGATCCGCCGCTCGATCGCGATCTCGGCGAGCAGCGCCGCACCGGTCACCGTGACCGGCGGTGCCGAAGCGAGACCCCTCTGACGGATCATGTTCAGATCCGCCTGGGCCGCCGCATCCTGCCCCTGCCTGGCCCGCGCCTCGGCCCGGTTCAGGTAGACCTCCGACAGACGGATGATCGGCACGTTGTCCGTGTTGGACACCGTGGGCCACTTGTTGACCCGGTGCGCCGCATAGACGCCGGTGAGCCCCGGATCCACCACGTACATCCCCCACCGGATGTCGCTCGGATCGATGAGGTTGAGGAGGTCGCGGGCGGGGAGGTAGTCGCCGTAGCCGGAGGCGCGGTACATGCCACCCAGGCTGTTCGCGCCCTGGTTGTCGACGTCGCTGTTAGCCACCTCGAAGATCGCCTCCGACGAGCCCCCGGTCGCGAACTGCGTCAAATAGGCCGCGCCCGTCACCAGGCTGAACCGCCCGCTGTTGATCACTGCGTCGGCCATCGCCGCCGCGTTGACCCAGTCCTCCCTGTAAAGGTAGACCCTGGAAAGGAGCGCCTGGGCGCCCTCGCGGGTCATCATGTAGGCGCCACTCCGGACCTGAGTCATTCTGCTGATACCGTCATTGAGGTCCGAGATGACCTGGGCGTAGACCTCCGCGACCGTGTTGCGGGACGGGAGGAGGTCGACGTCCGACACCAGCACGAGCGGCACGCCCGGATGGGTGGCCCCCGCCGTGAACGTGTAGTGCTGCCCGTACATTCTGACCAGGTCGAAGTACGCCATTCCCCGGAGGGCGTACGCCTCACCGACGATCTGGTTGAACTCGGCCTGGACTCCGGCCGTTGGCGAGAAGGCGGTGTTGATGATGTTGTTGAGCATGTTGATGCCCTCGTACGCCTCGGCCCACAGCTCCGTCTCGAAGTCGTGGCCGGTCACCACCTGGCCCTCGAAATCCGAGAACTCCTGGTACCGGTTCGCCGAGCCGTTCTGCTTCACATCCTCACCCATGATGTCGGACATCATGGCCATGCTACGGCCGTGCCAGTCGGCGAGCTGAATCTGGTCGTACACGCCGATGATGGCCGCCCGGACGTCGCCGATCGACTCGAAGAAGGCGTCGTTGGAAACGCTCGCATGAGGCTCCAGCGACAGCTCGTTACATGCGAGGGTGACGGAAGCCATCGCGAGGACGGCCGCGCCCTTCGCAGCTCTTATGTGGTTCATGATCTTGCCTTAGTCGAAAGAAGTGGTGTGCTCTCGTGGGTTGAGGTGCGCCCTAGAATCCCAGGGTGAACCCGAAGCTGAAGGTCTTCGAGTTCGGAGTGCCCGTGTTGTAGACACCACTCACGATCTGCTCCGGATCGAAGTGCAGGTTCTCGTCCGCCACCCACGTCCAGAGGTTCGTGAAGTTGACGTGGGCTTGCAGCGAGTTGAGCCGGAGTCGGTTCGCCAGATCCGTCGGGACCCGGTAGGAGAGTGTGACGTCCTTGAAGCGGAAGTAGTCGCCTTGGTACAGCCAGCGGTCCGCGTCCGCGGGCTGCGAGCTGTTCACGCCGCCCCAGCGGAAGCGGGGGAGGAGCGCGTTGTCACCTGGCTGCCTCCAAGCATTCTGGTAGGCCCAGCGTGACGTCGACCGGGGCAGGAACCGCCCCTCACCGTGATAGAACCGCTCGCCGACCTCGTAGAGGTGGTGGCCTAACATGTAGGTGCCGAGCGCGCTGACCGTGAACGCCTTGTAGCGGCCGTTCAGGCCGACGCTCCCGAGGTACTTCGGGGTCGCGGTCTTGCCGTCGTAGAAGCGCTCCGCGTTGGCGAGATTGTTCGTCGTCGCCGTCTTGGTGTCGTCCGTGTACCAGAGCGGATCGCCGTTCGCCGGATCGACGCCGGCCCATCCATACAGGTAGTACTCCTGATAGTCCCGGCCCTCTTCGCGACGCTTCGTGCCGTCGATGAAGGGCTCCGATAGGTTCGTGATCTCGTTGCTTTGCGTCGTGATGTTGAAGTCGACGCCGAGTTCGAAGTCACGCGAGCGGAGCACGTCCCCGTGGATGGAGAACTCGATGCCGGAGTTCTTCATGTCCCCGAAGTTCTGCAGCGTGCTCCGGAAGCCGGTGGTCAGGGAGACGGGCACGTCCAGGAGCAGCTCCGTGGACGTCTTGTTGTAGTACTCCACCGTGCCGGTGATCCGGTTGTCCAGCACCGCGTAGTCGAGACCGATGTTGAACGCGCCTTGAGACTCCCATGTCAACGCGGTGTTCTCGATCGAGGTCGGAGCGGCGCCCGGCTGGCCGTCGTAGTCACGGGTGAACCCGTAGAGGCCGCGCCACGCGTAGTCGCCGATCTCGGCGTTCCCGACCTGACCGTAGCTGCCGCGCAGCTTGAGGTAGTCCACGACGCCGAGGTCGCCCAGGAACTCCATGTTGGTCAGGGTCACGCCCGCGCCCACCGCCCAGAAGTCACCCCAGCGGTTGTCGGGGCCGAAACGCGAGGACCCGTCCCGCCGGAAGGAACCGGACAGGAAGTAGGTCGAATTGAGGTCGTAGTTCACCCGGGCGAAGTACGACTCGAAGGCGTACTCGTCCTTCGTGCTCGTGCCCTGCGTGATCGCGGCGCTCGTCCCCTGCTTCAGGTTCGGGTGGGCGAAGCCTTCGCCCCAGACGTTCGTGCGCTCGCGGTCGTTCTTGCTGGCCTCGTAGCCGGCGACGGCATTCACGGTGTGGCCGCCGTCGAAGAGGTTCGTGTACGACACGGTCTGCGTGCCCTGCCAGCCTAGGTTCTCCACGCGCGAGTCATCGAACTCACCGCCCGTGTTCCGGCCATTGCCGAAGAACATGTTCCAGAAGAGGTAGTCGTGGATGTTGTAGATGTCGAAGCTCCACGCCGACTGGACCGAGAACTGGTCGTTGAACCGGAAGGTTCCGGTGAGATTCTCGATGATGCGAGAGGTCGAACGCGTCTTGGGGTTCTCTATGAGGCCACCCACCGGATGGTTCGCGCCCATGACGTTCGTGTGCCGGTGGTACCAGTAGCCGTCCGTATCGTACATCGGGAGCACCGGCGGCATGAACACGGCCATGTAGAAGGGGGCCTCCCACGCGGTGCCGTCGTTGACGCCGTTCTGCTCCGTCCTCGCGATGCTCAGGTTGTTCGCCAGCGTGAACCTGTCGGTGAGCCGCGCCGTGAGGTTGATGCGCGACGAGTACCGCGTGAAGTACTGCTCGCGGACGTTGCCCTCCTGGTCCATGAGCCCGCCGGACACGTAGTAGGTCAGACGGTCCGTGCCGCCCGTGGCGCTCAGGTCGTACTGCTGCGTGATTCCGTTCCTGCTGATGAGATCGCGCCAGTTGTTGTCCTCTCGGATCGGCCACTGGGCGTCCAGCTGGGCCTGCGCAGCCGCTTGGCTCATGCCCGCGTTCATGCGGGCCGTGATGAAGTAGTCCGTGTACTCGGCCGCGTTCAGGGGCTCGAGCAGGTTGCTGTGCGCGAAGGAGGACCGGCCGACCTGCGACCGGAACTCGAACCTCGGCTGGCCCGTGAAGATGGAGCTGCCTGCGACACCGCCCTTGGTCGTGATCAGGACCACGCCGTTCGCTCCGCGCGATCCGTAGATGGCCGTGGATGCGGCGTCCTTCAGAACCACCAGGCTCTCGATGTCGTTCGGGTTGATCGAAGCCAGGGGGTTGGCGGTCCGGCCGTTGTTGTCGACGGCGGTGCCCGCGTCCCCGTTGTTGTTGAGCGGCACGCCGTCGATGACGTACAGGGGCTCCGCACCGGCGGTGATGGAGCCCTGGCCCCGGATCCGGATGTCGAAGCCGGCGCCGGGGGCGCCGTCCAGCGACGACACCAGGACGCCCGGGCTGCCCTGGATGACGTCCTGGAAGGTCGTCGTCGTGGGCATGTCGAGGCGGACGCTCGGAATCGAAACGATCGAGCCCGTGAGCTCCTCCCTGCGGGCCGTTCCGTACCCCGTCACCACGATCGCGTCGAGGCGGAGGGGGTCGATGTCCAGGACTGCGTTGGCCTGCGTGACCTGGCCTCCGGTAACCGTCACGTCCACCGTGCGGGTGGCGTACCCGATCGAGCTCACCTCGAGCTGGTAAGTGCCCGGGGGGACCTGAAGGATAAGGAACGTGCCGGTCTGGTTCGCGAGGCCGCCGAGGCGCGTCCCCGAGATCACGACGCTCGCGTTGGGAAGCGGCTGGCCGGTGTCGGTGGCTGTGACGCGTCCGCTCACGGACCCGAAGGTCTGCTGGGCCGTCGCGCCGTCGGCCAAGGGAGCGCCCAACAGCAGCGCTGCCACCAAGGCGACACCGCGCGTGGAGCGCGTTGTACACTGTTGCGTCATGACGGGGTCCTCCTACTGACGGGTGCGGGATGATAAGCCGCAATCTACCGTGGCCTCAGGCGCCGGCAATGCCCCCCCCGACGGCAACGGAGGGCGCAGATCCGGTCCCCCGCGCGGACCCTGTGGAGGAGCCTCGCGGCCACTATTTTCACGCGCCCTCTCGCCCAGACGAAGGCTCGGCCATGTTCGCGATCCGCCTGCCCCCGCTGGCCATGCCGGCGCTCCTCGGAGCGCTGTCCGCGGCGTGCGCCCCGGAGGCTCGCTACGACGTGATCTTCATGGACGGCCTCGTCTACGACGGGTCCGGCTCCGAGGGGTTCGTGGCCGACGTAGCCGTCGCAGGGGGGAGGATCGTCGCGGTGGGCGAGCTCCACGCACGAGATGCCGAGGAGGTCGTCGATGCCTCGGGCCTCGTGGTCGCGCCGGGCTTCGTCGACGCGCACTCGCACGCCGAGCTGGACGAGGATTTCGGCCGCGACGCGCGGGCGTTTCTCACACAGGGGATCACCACCGTTGCGCTGGGTTTGGACGGCGACGGGACGTGGCAGGTCGCGGACCAGCTGGCGCGCTGGGACTCCGGAGGAATCGGCGTGAACGCGCTGACGTTCATCGGCCACGGCACGTTGCGCCGGGAGGTCATGGCCATGGACGACCGGCCTCCCACGGAGGAGGAGCTCGAGCGCATGAAGTCCATGATCCGCTCGGGAATGCAGGAGGGCGCGTTCGGCCTCTCGACCGGGCTCTTCTACACGCCGGGCGCGTTCGCGACGACGGAGGAGGTTGTCGAGCTGGCGAAGGTCGCGGCCGAGTGGGAGGGGGCGATCTACGACACGCACGATCGGGACCTGGGCGCGACCTACGAGGGGATCGGGTACGATGCGTCGGTGCGGGAAGGCATAAGGATCGGGGAGGAGAGCGGGCTACGCGTGATCTTCTCGCACTTCAACCCGCAGGGTGCCACGAACTACGGTCGCGCGCACGTCGGTGCCGCGATGATCGAGGCCGCGCGCGCCAGGGGCGTCGAGGTCTGGGCGGCACAGCACCCCTACACGGCGACCCAGGCCAACCTGCGCGCGTATGCACTGCCCCGGTGGGCGGCGGCCGGCGGTCAGGACGAGATCGAGCGGCGCTTCGCGCACCCGGATACGCTCGCCCTGCTCGGAAGCCAGATCATGGAGTCCCTCGCCATGCGGGGCGGACCCGAGAAGATCATGATCGTGGACGAAGATCCCCGGCTGAACGGCCGCTCGCTCGCGGGGCTCGCCGGGGAATGGAGGGCTTCCGTGCCGGAGACCGTCCGGAGGGTCCTCGTCGAGAGCGGAAACGCGCGGGTCATGAACCTGGACCTGTACGACGCCGAGAACACCCGCTACCTCGCGACCATGCCTTGGATGATGACCTGCACCGACGGACGCACGCCCCGGGAAGGCCAGCGGGTCACCCATCCCCGGGTGTACGGAGCGTTCCCGCGAAAGCTGCGCCTCTTCGCGCTGGAGTCGGACGACATCTCCATGCCGTTCGCCGTGAGGAGCTTCAGCGGGCTTGCGGCGGACTTCTTCCGCCTCGAGGACCGGGGATACGTGCGACCGGGGATGTGGGCCGATGTGGTCGTGCTGGATCTCGAGCGCTACCGGGACCTGGCGACGATGGACGACCCGCATCAGTTCTCCGAGGGCGTCGTGCACGTTCTGGTGAACGGAGCCTTCGCGATTCGAGACGGAGCCTTCCTCGGTGGTCTGCACGGACGGACTCTCAGGGCGCGGGGAGCGCGCATCGGTGGCTGACTCCTCGAGGAGCGGAGCTGAGGCATAGGGACGAGTCGGGACCGGGTCAGCGGCGCCGCTGCGGACGCCGACGAAGCTCGGCACCCACGACGTCTCGCGTGGACGGGCGGAACCTCGGCCCCGGCTCCAGCGTTCGTTAGCGAGAGGCATGAAAGCGTAGCGAGCCGCACGTGGGGAACGCGGATGGCGAGACCGAAGGCACAGGTCACGATCGTGATGGGCTGCGTCCTGGCGAGTGCGTGCGTCTCGGACGCACTGTCGCATGGCGATCTCCCCACGGAAGCCGACGGAGTCGAAGCCGACGGAGGCGCGTGCGCGCTCGACGAGCGCCTGCTGGCTTCAGCCGCGCCGCTCGAGGGGATCCCCGCGCTCACGCTCCCGGCGATCGTCGCCGCCGACGATCCGCGGGCCCAATACCTCGACCCCACCTCCCGCGTGCTCGGCGTCGTCGTGGACGGACAGGCCCGAGCCTACCCGCACAACATCCTCTGGTGGCACGAGATCGTGAACGACACGATTGGCGGCGAGTGGATCTCGGTGACGTTCTGCCCACTGACGGGGTCTGGCCTCGCCTTCGACCCCCACGTCGCGGGTGAGCGCCTCGAGCTCGGCGTGTCGGGGTTACTGTTCGCCAACAACCTCGTGCTCTACGACCGCCTCTCGCGGGACGTGTACGGGCCGCAGCTCGCGGTCGAGGGCAAGTGTCACGGCTTCCGGGGTCAGGAGATGACCCTCCGGGGCGTGCAGGAGATGTCGTGGGGCCGCTGGCTGGCGCTGCACCCGAATACGAAGGTCGTCGGCGACCGGACCGGCTTCTCCCGAGCGTACGAGGTCTACCCCTACGGCTCGTACGACCGGGTCGGAAACAACGAGCTGCTCGTGCGCATGAGCACGGACAGGACGCGGCCGATGAAGGAGCGCGTGCTCGCCGTGCGGGGCGAGGAGGGCGACGGCCGCGGCTATCCCTTCGGCGAGCTGAGGCTCCTCGGCGATCGGGCGGCCGTCAACGAATTCCTGGGCGTGCCCTACGCCGTGTTCTATGAAGCCGACGACGGCGGGGCCGCCGTGGCCTACGCCGCCACGGTGGACGGGACCCCACTCCTCTTCGAGGTAGCGCCGGGAGGCCTCTATCGGGATCTCGAGACAGGCTCGCTATGGACCTTCGGCGGCGAGGCGGTGAGCGGAACACTGGCCGGGCGAAGGCTCGCGCCTCTGGCGAACGCCTACGTGCTCTTTTGGTTCGCTTGGCGCCACTTCGAGCCCCGGGCGAGCTGGTTCAGCGGCGGCTGAGGCGACCCGCGCGCAAGGGCCCACCATCCCGAGCCGCGTCACATCGGACTTCGAGGAGCGCACGTCGCAGGCTGAGAACAGCGGATCACGCGTCACACGGAGTGCCTCGCGAGCGGAGACACGTGGGTGCACCTGCGCATGTGCCTCACGTGCGGTCACGTGGGATGCTGTGACTCGTCGAGGAACCTTCACGCGCGACGACACTACGAGGCTCACGGCCACGTTCTGATTCGGAGCGTCGAAGCCGGGGAGACGTGGGCGTACTGCTACGAGCACCGGCAGTACACGGATCTGAGCCGGTAGCCGTCGGCAAAACAGCGGCAACGGGAGCGCGAGGATGGGTCGACGAGTTCGGGAGTACGCGTCGGGCGCGATCGTCGTGGAATACGACGTCCGCCGTTGCATTCACGCGGCGGAATGCGTGCGTGGGTTGCCCACCGTCTTCGACCCGGAGCGCCGGCCATGGATCGACCCGAGCCGCGCCGAAAGCGCGGATGATCTGGCCGAGGTGATCGAGCGGTGCCCCACGGGCGCACTGCACTACCGGACGCCCGACGGGAAGCGGAGCGAACGCCCCGACTCGGAGAACACGGTCCGTGTCGCCCCGGACGGCCCCCTTTACCTGCGCGGTTCGCTGCGCTTACACCTCGGGGATGGCCAGCTGGTCGAGGAGACCCGCGTAGCCCTCTGCCGATGCGGGCGATCCGGGAACAAGCCCTTCTGCGACAACTCGCACGAGGAGGCGGGGTTTCGGCACGACGGCAAGCTCGCCGACATCGACTTGAAGATCGGCGAAACCGCGGGTGAACCTCTCGAGATCACTGCCCGCCCGGACGGTCCCGTGCTGGTTTCCGGGCCGGCCGCGATCCTGGCCGCCGATGGCGAGCGGGTCGCATGCGCAGCGGTGGCCTTCTGCCGATGCGGACACTCGGGCACCAAGCCCTTCTGCGACGGGACGCACAAGCGCGTGGGCTTCACCTCCGACTGAGTGGCCGAGGAGCGTCTCGGCATCGACCGCAAAGCCTCGACGGCCACCGAAAGAGGTCGGCGCCCGCCGCTGGTTTGCGACGGGCGCCGTTCGAGCGAGCGCGTGGAATAAGCCGAGTTCTGTCCCCTCGCGGGGGAGGATCATTCATCTGGGACCGCCGTTACCGGCGGCCTCGAGCGGCCTACCCGGGACTCGGACGGGGCGGGCCGCCCCTCGTCCCCTATTTGGCCTTGCTCCGGGTGGGGTTTGCCATGCGGCCGACTGTCACCAGCGGCCCGGTGCGCTCTTACCGCACCGTTTCACCCTTGCCTGTGCCGCTCGCGCGGCCATCGGCGGTCTGCTCTCTGTTGCACTTTCCGTCGCCTCGCGGCGCCCGGGCGTTACCCGGCACCCTGCCCTGTGGAGCTCGGACTTTCCTCCGGCGGCGCGAAGCCACCGGCGATCCTCACTCACACGCTCGCGCGATTCTACCCCCCGGCCTCCCTGGGATCCACACGCCCTCTGTACCTTGCCAGATCCGCCCGTCCCCCGGAGATCCCTCATGCGTCTTCGCCCTCGCACCGCGCTCCTCCTGGCCGGCCTCACGGCAGTCGCGCTGGCGGGCTGCCGCCCGCCCGAGGCCGCGGAGGGGGTCGTCATCTACGTGGTCCGGCACGCCGAGCGTGCGGACGACGGCGCGGCGGTCGCCATGGACGACCCACCACTCTCGGACGCCGGCCGGGCGCGGGCGCGGGAGCTCGCCGA
>JBFGFY010000056.1:0-17623 GCA_041579355.1 Longimicrobiales bacterium
GATCTGTCTGGCTCAGGTAGGCTGCCCCGCCGACTTCGCCGTAGATGCGTCCGCCAGACGCGACGTGACTGCGCAGTGCCGACTTCATGCAGTGGTTTTCCGACAGTTCCCGGGCGAAGGCCTCGGGGCGACCGCAGCCGAGGTGAACGGCCGCATCGAGCTGACCATTCCCGCGGTGATCACCGGTTCGACGCCGATCGCGCTCATTACGCTCCGCTGCTCCGTGACGGGCGACTTCGACTTTCAGGTCGAGTACCAGGTCCTCGACTGGCCGGTGCAGTCGGGCGTCCGCTCCGCGCTCGTCAGCTTCCTGGGAGCCGCGGAGCGGGTGAGCTTCGCCGTGAACGACTTCACGGGCGAGGAGTCGTACGTGTCACACCACTTCGACGGGGGTCTCACCACTGAGACGACCACGGACACGAGCGGCGCGCTGCGCCTCACCCGCGTCGGTCAGACCTTCACCTCGTACTACCGGCAGGGCTCGCAGTGGAAGGTGATGCAGGCGAGCTCGAGTGCGCCGGCCGACGAGGTCTTCCCCGGACTCCAGGCGTGGACCCACGACAACGTGTTCATCGGGCAGAGGACACGCGTGGCTTTCGACAACTTCGTGATTAACTCCGGCCAGGCGGGAGCCTGCGGCTGACCGCTGCCTAGAGGGTCGCCCGGAACCTGCGCGTCGCCACGGCGAGCCCCGCCGCGGCCATGGCCGCGAGCACGGAGAACTGCACCCACAGTTCCGTGAGCCCCGCGCCGCGCAGGAAGATCCCGCGCACGATCTCGAGGAAGTGGCGCAGTGGGTTCACCAGCGTGAGGTGCTGGAAGAACTCGGGCATGGTGTCGATCGGATAGAGGAAACCCGAGAGGATGATCGCCGGCAGGATGAACAGGAACATGGCCAGGAAGGCCTCCTGCTGCGTCGCCGAGATCGTCGAGATGAAGAGCCCGAACGAGAGCCCGGCGAGGATGAAGAGCGCCGCCGCGAGCAGCAGCGTGGGGATCGGACCGCGCAGGGGGATGTCGAACCAGAGGAGTGCCACGACCGTGACGAGCGCCATCTGCACGAGCGCGATCCCCGCCACCGGGAGCGTCTTGCCGAGCATCAGCTCGCTCGCGGAGAGGGGCGACACGAGGAGCTGCTCGAGGGTGCCCACCTCACGCTCGCGCACGACGGCCATGGCCGTGAGCAGGAGGCACATGAGCAGCACGATCACCCCGATGACGGCGGGCACGTTGTACACGCGTGACTCGAGCGACGGGTTGAACCAGGCGCGCGCGCGGAGGTCGATCCCCGCGGGTGCGCCGCCGGAGGTGGCCACGAGGCGTGCACCGAGCTGCTGCACGATCCGTCCGGCGTTGCCCTGGGCGACAGTCGCCGTGTTCGAGTTGGTCCCGTCGACCAAGAGCTGCACGGCGGGAGAGCGACCGGCGTGCAGGTCGGCGGCATAACCCGGCGGGATCTCGAGCCCCACCACGGCTCGGCCCGCGTCGAGCGCCCGACCCAGGTCGGCGGGCCGGTCCGAGCGCGTCACGACGCGGAAGTAACCGGATGCGGTGAGTGCGTCGACGAGCTGCCTCGACTCCGCCGTGCGGTCGTGGTCCACGAGCGTGGTGGCCACGTTGCGCACGTCCGTGTTCACCGCGTACCCGAAGAGGATGAGCTGGATGATGGGCGAGACGAAGATCACCCGCTTCGTCTTGGGGTCGCGGAAGAGCTGGCGGAGCTCCTTGCGGACCATACGGCCCACCCGGAGGCCGGCGAGGCGGAGCTCGTCTCGGCTCATGCGGTGAGCTCCTTGCGGAACGCGCGCGTCGCGAGGCCGAGGCCGAGCACCGCGTAGACGAGCATCAGCACCGCCTGCAGCCAGAGCACCTCGGCCCCGACACCTTTCAGGAAGACGCCACGCGTGACGGTGACGAAGTAGCGCGCCGGGACGAGGAACGTGACGCCCCGGAGCACCACGGGCATGCTCGCGATGTCGAAGAGGAAGCCCGAGAGGAGCACGGCCGGCAGGTACGTGGAGACCATCGCGATCTGCGTCGCGAGCACCTGCGACTTCACGGCCGCGGAGATGAAGATGCCGAGCCCCAGCGCACCGATCAGGAAGAGGAGCGTGAGGCCGGCGAGGAGAAGCACGCTGCCGTTCTGGGGCGTGCCGAAGATGAGCATGCCGGCCGCGACGGTCACCGCAACGTCGAAGAGACCGATGGCCAGATACGGGAGGAGCTTTCCGAGGACGACCTCGAGGCGGCTCACCGGGGTCGAGGCGAGCTGCTCCATCGTGCCGCGCTCCCACTCGCGGGCGATCGTGAGCGCCGTGAGCATCGCCGCGATGATCGACATGATGACGGCGATGAGCCCGGGCACGATCATGTGCCGGCTCTCGAGGTCGGGGTTGTACCAGGCGCGCGACTCGAGCGTGACTGGGAGCTGGAAGGAACGCCCCTGGAGCGCGACGCGCGCGCCGTGCCGGGAGATGATCGCGTCGGCGTAGTTGAGCGCGATCGTCGAGGTGTTCGCGTCGCTGCCGTCGAGCAGGAGTTGCACCGGGGCGGCCCGCCCCGGTGCCGCGAGGTCGGCCGCGTACCCCGGCGGGATCGTGAGCACGCCGAGCACGCGGTCCCCGACGAGGCGACCCTCGACTTCGGATGCGGCGGTGAGCTGCTCGAGGACGATGATGTAACCGCTCGACTCCAGAGCGTCGATCAGCTCGCGGCTCGCCCTCGTGCGGTCTAGGTCGAGCACCGCGAGCGGAATGTCGTCGACGTCCCAGGTGATCGCGTAGCCGAAGAAGAGCAGCAGGAAGAGGGGCAGCACGAAAGCGAGGATCATGCTCCGGGTGTCCCGCCGGAGCTGGATCCACTCCTTGCGGGCCATCGCGAGCAGGCGCACTGGGTCCATCGCTCAGCCCACCACCGCGCCGCCCTCTGCGCGGACGAGCGACACGAAGACGTCCTCGAGGGACGGCTCGATCGTCTCGATCGCCTCCACCAGGCGGCCCCGCTGCTCGAGCCGACGGCGCACGGCGGACGCACCCGCGGCGGCCTCCTGCACCGTCACGTGCAGGGTCCGTCCGAACATGGCGGCGTCGAGCACACCGTCCGCTCCGGACAGCGCCGCGATGGCCGAGGGCGCGTCGTCGGTGCGCACCTCGAGGATCGGCTCGACGACTCGACGGCGTAGCGCGCGCGGCGAGTCGAGCGCGATCAGGCGCCCCCGGTTGAGCAGCGCGAGGCGGTGGCAGTACTCCGCCTCCTCCATGTAGTGGGTCGACACGAAGACGGTCGTGCCGCGGCCGGCCATCTCGTCGATCCCGTCCCAGAAGCGGCGGCGGGCGACCGGATCCACCCCGGAGGTCGGCTCGTCGAGGAAGAGGATCGGGGGCTCGTGCACGAGCGCACACCCGAGCGCGAGCCGCTGCTTCCACCCGAGCGGGAGCGAGTCGGTGACGCGGTCCTGCGCGTCCGCGAGCTCGGACATCTCGAGGATCCACGCGCGCCGCTCCTCGAAGCGCGCGCCCGTCACGCCGTAGAGCCCCGCGAAGAGCTCGATGTTCTCGCTCACGGTGAGATCGCCGTAGAGGGAGAACTTCTGCGACATGTAGCCGATGCGGCGCTTGATCTCCTGCCGCTCGTCTCGGATGTCGAGCCCCGCCACCCGGCCCTCCCCGGAGGTGGGCGCGAGGAGGCCGGTCAGCATCTTGATGGTCGTCGTCTTGCCCGCGCCGTTCGGGCCGAGGAATCCGAAGATCTCCCCCTCGTGCACGTCGAAGCTCACGCGGTCGACCGCGACGAAGTCGCCGAACGTCCGCGTCAGCTCGCGGACTTCGACCGGCAGGGCGGGGGCGTCAGCCACGGGCGACGAGGTGGATGAAGACGTCCTCGAGCGAAGGCTCGATGGTCTCGGTGCTGGAGACCGCGAGTCCCTCGGCCTCGAGTGCGGCGAGGGCGGCGGCCGGGCCCGCGCCCCGTGGCACGAGCGCGTGTACGCTGTCGCCGAAGAGCGAGGCGGCCCGCACCACACCCGAGCGGCGCAGCACGTCCCGCGCCTCGCGGGGGCGCTCCGTGCGCAGCGACAGCATCTCTCCCTCGAGCGAGCCCTGGAGCGCCTGGGGTCGGTCCAGCGCCAGGGCGCGTCCCTCGTGGAGCAGGACCACGCGGTCGCAGCGCTCCGCCTCGTCCAGATACGACGTCGACACGACGACGGTCACACCCTCGGCCACCATCTCGTGCAGGATGAGCCAGAGCTCGCGGCGCGAGATCGGATCGACGCCGAACGTGGGCTCGTCGAGTAGGAGCACTTCGGGCCTGTGCACGAGGCAGCAGGAGAGCGACAGCTTCTGCTTCATGCCTCCCGACAGCTTGCCCGCGAGCCGTCCGCTGAACTCGCCGAGGCGGCTGAACGTGTAGAGCCGCTCGAGGCGCTTGGGCCGCTCGGCCTTCGGGACCCGGTACAGGTCGGCGTAGAAGTGCAGGTTCTCCTCGACCGTGAGGTCCTCGTAGAGGCCGAAGCGCTGCGCCATGTAGGCGATGTGCGGCTTGACCGCCTCCGGGTCCGCCGTGACGTCGATGCCCGCGACGCGGGCGCGGCCGGCCGTGGGACGCAACACACCCGCGAGCATGCGAAGCGTGGTCGTCTTGCCCGCGCCGTCCGGGCCGACGATGCCGAACAGCTCGCCCGCTCCGACCTCGAGGGTGAGCCCGTCGACCGCCGTGAGCGGACCGAACGCCCGCGTGAGGCCGTCGAGCGAGACGGCAGCGGCGCTCACGTGCCTCCGCCCTCGAGCGTCACGTCGGCGGGGATGCCCGGCTTGAGCTCGAACCCCGGGTCTCCCGTGATGCGCACCTTCACCGGGTAGACGAGCCGTGTGCGCTCCTCGGCGGTCTGAACGTTGCGCGGTGTGAACTCGGCCTCACTCCCGATGAAGACCACCTCACCGGAGTAGGTCCGGTCGCGGTACGTGTCGGACACGATCGAGGCGGCCATGCCGAGCTGGAGCTGCCCGATCTGGTCCTCGCGGATGTAGATGCGCACCCAACGGTCGTTCGGGTCGAGTAGGGTGAGCACGGGGGCCCCCGGTGTGACTGCCTCTCCGGGCTCGCGGTGCCGGATCGTGACCACGCCCGCGAACGGTGCGGTCACGATCGCGTTCGCGAGCGCCGCCTCGGCACGCTCGACGTTGGCGCGCGCCCCACCGACGGCGGCCCTCTGGGCGCGGATCGTCTCTGTGCGGGGTCCCTCCACGAGGAGCCCCCGCTGCTCGCGCGCCTGATCGAGTGCGGCCTGGGCGACGTCGAGCGCGGTCTCCGCACGGTCGAGGGCCGCTCGGCTGATCGCGCCTCCCTCGAAGAGCGTAAGCGCACGTTCCGACTCTCGCCCCGCCTCGGCCGCCCGCTGAGCTGCGGAGCGCTCGGCGGCCTCGGCCGCGGCGAGCTCCTGCGGGCGGGCCCCGGCCTCGAGCTCGGTGAGCCTCGCCTGGACCGCCTCGAGCTGCGCCCGTGCGGCGGCGACGTTCGCCTCCAGCTCCCGCGTCTCGAGGCGCGCGAGCTCCGCGCCCGCTTCCACGGCGTCGCCCTCGCGTACGCCGATAGTGAGCACCCGGCCCGGAGCCTGGAACCCGAGGTCCGCGTCCGTGGCCTCCACGGTCCCAGAAGCCACCAGACCACCGCCGCGGTCGGCGTCACCACGCAGGATCAGCCAGCCGGCGACCGCCACAGCCACGAGGAGCACCGGGATCAGGATGCGCACACGCTTGTTCATCGACGGACCTCCAAGGCACCGGTGATCCAGCTTCGGTCGAGCACTCCCTCCACGCGCGCCAGCCGCACACGCGCGACGACCGCTTCGTACCGAGCCCGCGCGTGTCCGGCGCGGGCCTGGAAGAGCCCCGCCTGCGCGCGCAGCAGGTCGCGTTGCACGCCGGCGCCCGCCTCGAGGGCGAGGGCTTCGATGCGGGCGACCTCCTCCCACTGCGTGACCGCGAGTGCGAGCGCGCCCGAGCGTGCGTCGGCCTCGACGACCGCTGTCTCGGCGGCGTCGATCGCCTGGGCGGTCTCGAGGCGTGTGGCCGCGAGATCCCGCTCCGCGGCCGTCACTTCGGCCCGCGCGCGACGCACCGCCGCGCTGCGGGCGCCGCCGGTGAAGACCGGCCAGGAGACCTGCACGCCGGCCTGCCACTCGAAGACGTGCTCCCCGGTCGCGGTCCCGAAGTCGAGCAGGCCGGCTCCGGCCTCCACGCTCGGCAGCCGCGCGCCCCGCTGCTCGGCCAGCCGCGCCTCGGCCGCGCTCACGGAGCGCTCGGCCCGGAGCACCTGCGGGCTCGAGGCGGCATCGCCCCGCGTGGGAGGTGCCCGCACGCCCACGTCGGCGAGCGGACGCCCGACGATCTCGCCCGCGTCGACCTGCATGAGACGGGCGAGCGACCGCTCGGCCAGGCCGACCCGCGCGACCGCGCTGGCGGCCTCGGCTCGGGCCTCCTGAAGTGTCGCCGCGGCGCGCAGGACCTCGAGCTCGGCGGTCGCGCCCGCGGCGAGCTCGCGGCTCACCCGGTCATGCTCGGCCTCCAGGGCCTCGACCTGCGCTTCGGCGGCCTGGAGCACCGCGCGCGCGGTGAGCACGCCGACATAGGCCGACACGGTTTCGTCCACGACGGACATCTCCGTGCCCTCGTGCGCGAAGCGCGCGGCGTCGTGAACCGCCTCGGCGCCGCGGATGCGGGCCGAGCGGCCGCCGCCGTCGAAGAGTGTGTACTGCACCCCGAGTCGGCCTTGCACGAGTGTGCGGTCGAAGCTCGGAGGGCTCGAGAAGTCGAGGCTGTGGAAGGGGGCGACGATCATCGGCTCCTGGAAGCGAGTGAGCGAGCCGGTGAGGGCTGCGCCCGGCAGACGTGCTGCACGCGCGGCGTCGCCGGCCTCCTCCGCCGCGGTGACACGGGCCGCGGCCGCTGCCGAGGTCGGATGACGCGCCAGCGCCGCCTCGACGGCCCCGTCGAGCGTGATCGTCTGGCCGAACGTGACCGCGGGCGAGCCGGCGGTCGTCGCCACGAGCGCGACGGCGGCGCGCATCCATCGGTGGCAGTGGGTCGTCATGTCTGTATCTCCTGGCGGCGCGGGGGGGTGAGCCCCGCGCGGACGAACGCGACGGTGTGCTCGAGCGCCCGGCGACGGGTCTTCGGGTCGGAGAGATCCACGGGCCCGAGCGTCTTGAGGAGGGGTGCGACGAGCGCGAGGTAGACCGGCTGGGAGACGACGCTCAGTGCGGTGAGCACCGGATCGCCCGGCCGGACGGAGCCGTCGGCGACCCCCTCGATCTGGAGTCCCGCGATCGCCTCCTTCACGCCGCCGAGGATCTCCAGCACCACGTCGGGCGGCCGCTTGCCGGCGGCGACCTCTTGGAGGAGGAGGTGCGGGAGGTCGGGGTGCAGCTCGAAGTGGTCGAAGTACGCCTCGATCACGCGGAGCATACGCTCGAGCGCGGTGCCTTCGGAGCGGGTCACTTCGCGGATCCGGCGGGCGATGGGCCGCAGGCCCTGCTCGAGGACGGCCGCGTAGAGGGCGCGCTTGGAGCCGAAGTGGTAGGTCACGGCTCCGAGGTTCGCGCCCGCGTCGCGGGTGATGGCGCGGACCGACGTCCCGTCGAAGCCGCGGCGTGCGAAGAGGCCACGGGCCGCGGCGAGCAGGTCGGCGCGGGTCTGGGCTCCCTGGTCCGCGCTGCGCAGGCCGGCGCCCGTAGTCGACGCGGGTCGCGCGCGCTCCGTGGGCCGTCGGCCGGCAGCCTCTTCTCGTTGACTCATACGTTCGTATGATTAGCCTGCGGATTCGCACGCGGCAAGGTGTGGGCTGGGGTCAGGCGTTCCGGAGCTCCGCGACGATCGCGCGCAGCGCCCGCACTCCCTCCACGAGGCGGGGACCGGGGCGACCGAGCAGGGGCTCACCCACCGAGTAGACCCGGCGCTCGCGCACGAATGGGAGGTCGGCCCACGTCTCGTTCCGGAGCACGACGTCGGGCCGGTACTTGTCGGGATGCACGCCGCACCAGGAGAGCACGACCGCGTCGGGTGCGAGGGCGGCCACCTCCTCGTCGGTCACGGGGCGGCTCTTGTGGTCCTCGTGCCCCAGCGTCGCTCGCGCTCCCGCCGCGGCGAGCACGTCCGTGGCCCAGGAGTGGCGCCCCGGGGTGATCACCGGCTTGGGCCACCACTGCACCAGGACGGAGGGCGCCGCCGGGTCGGCGGGCGCGGTGGGCTCGAGCGCGTCGTGCATCTCCCGAACCAGCTCCTCGGCGCGCGCTTCGACCCCGAGGAGTCGCCCGATGTCCCGCACGTCCCGGTAGACGTCGGCGACGGACACCGGCTCGGGCGCGACGAATGGGAGCCCGGCGGCGCTCAGCCGCTCGACGACCCGCTCGTGCCCGGGCACGGTGAGCGTGGCGAGCACGAGGTCCGGCCGGAGCGCGGCCACGGCGTCGACGTCGATGTCGAGGTCTGGGCCGACCTTCGGCAGGCGAGCCACCACCGCTTCCGGGTAATCCGAATGGTCGTCGACGCCCACGAGGAGATCGGCACAGCCGAGCGCGCAGACGATCTCGGTGTTCGAGCAGGCCAGCGACACGACACGCATGGGCAGGGTTACCCGCGTGCCGACGTGGCGGTTCGAGCGCGCGGCGCGGGCACGATCGCCGGCGAGGGGGGTCTCCACAGGCACAGCCCCTCGAGTCGCAGCCGGGAGCCGAAAACCATGGCACGAGTTCCTTCCACGATGACGGCGCTGGGCACGGCCGCACCGGACTTCTCCCTGCACGAGCCGGCGACCGGGCGCACGGTCTCGCTGCGTGACCTCGAGGGTGCCCCGGCGCTGCTCGTGGTGTTCCTGTCGAACCACTGTCCGTTCGTGAAGCACATCGCCGACGAGCTCGCCCGCTTCGCGAGCGAGTACGGCGACAGGGGCCTCGCGGTCGTCGGGATCTGCTCCAACGACGTGGCCAACTACCCGGACGACAGCCCCGAGAAGATGGCCGAGGAGGTCGAGCGCCGCGGCTACACGTTCCCCTACCTCTTCGACGAGTCCCAGGGGGTGGCCAAGGCCTACGAGGCTGCTTGCACGCCGGACTTCTTCCTCTACGACCGGGACCGCCGACTCGTCTACCGCGGCCAGTTCGACGAGTCGCGTCCCTCGAGCGGCGTGCCCGTGACGGGCGCGGACCTCCGCGCGGCCTGCGACGCGGTGCTCGAGGGAGACAGCCCCTCCGCCGAGCAGCGGCCGAGCGTCGGCTGCAACATCAAGTGGAAGGCCGGAAACGAGCCGCCCTGGTTCGGATGAGGGCGGGGGGAAAAGGAGACGCCACCGGACTCACTTCCCGGTGGCGTCTGTACTGTCGCAGCCCAGCGCGATGGCCGGGTACGGCGCGAACAGCGATTACATCGACTTCAGGCTGGCTCGGCTTCTAGAAGCCGCTCCGGCGATCGCTTGCCCGTGCCAGGCTGGACAGAGTACTCGGGCTAGACAAGGATCACCTCCTCATTTCGGGTTCGACTGTGGGCGGAACGCCGGCGGGCTCGAGGCCCGCAGTCCGCCGGCCGGCTCCTGCTCCAGGCTCCGGCCGGGGCCCAGATCGGTCACCCTCACCCGATCGCGGCCATCATACACAATTGCCCCAGGCGTTACAAGGTCGTTCTCAGGCACCCCCGACCGGTGGTATGTGGTCGGCCCGGCTGCACCGGATCTCGTACGTCGTAGCGCTCGGACCCCGTACCTCGCCGGTCAGGCGTCCTGGTAGGCCCGGCGGAAGAGCCAGAAGCTGAAGGCCAGCGCGACCGCGATCCAGATCACGCCCCAGGCGACGGTCGGCACGCCCGTGAGCTCGGCCAGCATATACGCGTCCGAGCGCAGCTCGGGCCGGTCGAGCACGTCGCTCTTGATGTCGAGGATCGCGTAGAGCGCGCTCGTGAGCCCGAGGGTCAGCAGCAGCGTGCGGTTGAGCGACGGGCTCACTTTGCGCGACACCCCGATCATGGCGAGGCCGAAGAGGATCCCGAAGCCGATGCCGAACGGATTGCGCACGTAGAGCAGCGTGAGCGCGATCACGAGGCCGCCGATGATGCCGTTCACGAGGTTGGTGCGTACGCGCTTGCTACGTGCGGCGGAGATCATGAGCCCACCCCAGAGCAGGCTCCCGAGGTACCCGGCGCTCAGGGTCAGCAGCGCATTCCCTCCGGGGCAGTAGCAGGCCCCACCCTGCAACGGGTCGAGCGTAATCCGCTGGATCGAGCCGCCGGTCGCCACCGCCGCCACCGCATGGCTCACCTCGTGGAGGAGCACCACGAAGATCTTGAGCGGATAGACGAGCACCGTGTCCCAGAGGAGCCAGAGCACGGTGAAGAACGCCACGAACCCCAACAGGAAGCGGAGCTTCTTCTTCGTGCGTTCGGACATGGGGTGCGGAGCTCTGGTGGCGTCGGTAGCGGAGACTCAGTGTCCCTACGGCTCCGCACCGGCCGCGGTTCCAACCGCGGCTCCGAGATCGATCGGGTAGCGCGCGCGGAACAGATCGGCGTGTGCCATCAGCTCGCGCCTCGCGAGGTCTGCCCCCTGCCCGGGGCGCGCGAGCGCCGCGAGCGACGCTTCCGCCACCTGTCCGGGTGTGAGGCCCCGCGTGAAGCCGAGCGCGGGAGCCCATTGGGCGACCTGATCCTCCCAGCGACGGAGGATCTCGGCTTGCTCGGCCGGCGGCACTTCGAGGCCACGGGCCCTTGCCTCGCGTAGCGCAGCGACGCGGCGGGCCGGGTCGTCGGACGCGGCTCCGGCCATCCACGCGGTGAGCACTGTCTCGGGGTCTTCGAGGCCGCGCGCCACACGCCGAGCGACCGAGCTGCGGGCCTCCGCGAAGGGAACGGGCTGCCGGTCCTCGAGCCGGAGCACGTGGAACCCGTACTGCGTCTCCGTCACGGGGCTCAGCTCACCCGGCTCGAGCGCGAGCGCCGCCGCCCAGAACTCCGGTACCCAGGCCCCCTCGCGTCCGGGGGGAAGCTGCCCGGCCCTCGCCTCGGCGGGCGTCTCTTCGGCGGCGAGTTGTGCCTCGACCTCGGGGAAGTCGGCGCCCTCCTCCAGGAGCTCGAGCGCGCGACCGGCCTTCGCTTCCGCCGCCTCGCGGTGGGACGGCGCTCGCCACCGCTCGCTGAAGACGAGGATGTGGTGGACGGTGAGCTCCCACGCCGGATCGGCCCGATAGGCCCGTGAGAGCTGCGCCTCGCTCACCCCGCGGCGCTCGAGCGTGAGCTCGGCGGCCAGGATCTCCAGGAGGCGGTCCTCGGTCCAGGTGCGGACGAGCGGTGCTGCGACCTCGTTGGTGGTGGAGTCCGCCACCGAGAGGCCGAACGCCGTCACGATCGCGAGCATCTCCTTGCGCGCATCCGTGAGTCCGAGGACCTGGTTCTCCGTGTAGGCGACCGGACCCACGGTGACCGCCGGCGGCGCCTCCGTGCCGCACGCCGCGACCGTGAACAACACGAACAGAACTGCGAAACTCCAGCGCATCGTTCAGACGGATCCGGCAACGGGCTCTGGGACGCCGTCGCGCAGCTCGGAGGCGAGTGCGCCGAGCGACATGATCATCTTGATGCCTTCTTCGACGGTGTAGTCCGTGCGCAGCACGTCCTTCACCGGGATGATCTGGAGGAATCCGGTGGTCGGGTTCGGTGTGGTGGGCACGAAGACCGTATTCCAGAGGGAGCCGTCCTCCATCTCTACCTCGCCGGTCAGGAAGCCCACGGCCCGCATGCCCGGGCGCGGGAACTCGACGAAGACGACGGACTTGAACGCCCTCGACTGCTGGCCCTGAAAGGCGGCGACCACCTGCTTCGAGACCGAGTAGATGACCTTCACGTAGGGGACCCGCAGCACGACGCCCTCGGCCAGCGCGAGGGCGCGGCGGCCTACGATGTTGGCCGCGACGAGCCCGAGCAGGTAGATGACCACGATGAGGATCCCGAACGAGAGCGCCGCCCGGGCTCCGTAGGGCCAGTTGTCGACCGCCGGATCGACGATCGGGAGCAGGATCCCCGAGGTGAAGTTGAAGAGGAAGCGGATCACCGCGGCGGTAACGACGAGCGGGATCAGCACGACAAGACCCGACGCCATCCGGGCCTTGAAGTGGGGTGGGCGGGGAATCGGGTTCTGGAGGTCCATCGACGGCGTGGGCCGGTACGAGACGATACGGGCTACGGCTACGAATATACCTCGCCGTTCCCCCGGGGGGTGGAGTCGAATCTGCGGCTCCCGGAACCCGCCCGCCGGGCCCGGGGGTTGGACCCGCGCACGTCGAGGCCCCACCTTCTGTCCCGTGACCCTCTTAGCCCTACTCCAGATCGAGCCGCCGGGCGGCCTGACCGAGGCGCTCTCGCAGAGCCCTGCGCTCGCCCTCGCCGCCATGTTCGGCGCGGGTGTGTTGACGAGCCTCACGCCGTGCGTCTACCCGATGATCCCGATCACGAGCGCGGTGATCGCGGGCACCGCGCGGGAGGAGCAGCCCAAGTCGCGCACCATCGGGCTCACGCTGACCTACGCCGTCGGCCTGGCCATGCTCTACGCCTTCCTCGGGGCGCTCGCCGGCCTTACGGGGCAGCTCTTCGGTACCGTCAGCTCGAACCCTATCGCCCTGCTGGCGATCGGCAACCTGCTCGTCCTCTTCTCGCTCGCGATGCTCGACATCATTCCGGTTCCCATTCCGCGGAAGCTCCTCCAGCGGGCCGCGCAAACCGAAGGCGGGTCCTACGGGGCGGTCTTCTTGATGGGGGCGATGTCGGGGGTGGTGGCGGCGCCGTGCGGCGCCCCGGCCTTCGCCGTGGTGCTGACGTGGGTAGCCGCGACCGGAGCGGGGCTGATGGGCTTCGTCTACCTCTTCGTCTTCTCGCTGGGCATGACGTCGCTGCTCATCGGCGTAGGGCTCTTTTCGGGAACCTTGACGCTTCTCCCGCGTTCGGGACAGTGGATGGTGTGGATCAAGCGGGCCGCGGCCGTGATCATGTTGGTCATGGCGGAGTATTACTTCTTCCAGGCCGGCTTCAACTCCTGAGGTGACCATGTACGCGAAGGCTTCCGTCGTTTCGGCCCTGACCCTCCTGCTGGCGCTCCCGCTCGGGCTCCAGGCACAGGCGGGTGGCGAGGGCGGCGTCTCCCTCCCCATCGGCACGCAGGGGCCGAGCGCGACCCTGCAGGACCTACAGGGGAACCAGGTGGAGCTCGCCAGCTACCTGCCGCGGGGCAAGCCGGCGATCATCGAGTTCTGGGCGACCTGGTGCGAGCTGTGTGAGGCGCTCCAGCCGCAGCTCGACCGCATCCAGGCCCAGTACGGCGACCGGGTGAGCATCGTCGCCGTGGCCGTGGGCGTCTCGCAGAACGTCCGCCGGGTGCTTCGCCACCTGGAGGACCACGATCCGGGCTACCCCTACCTGTACGACGCGCGCGGGGCGGCGGTGCGGGCCTACAACGCCCAGACCACGTCGATCGTCGTGATGCTCGACGCCGAAGGGAAGGTCGCCTACACCGGAGTGGGCGCCCAGCAGAACCTGACCGGGGCGATCGAGCGGATCCTCGGGCAAGTGGCGCCGTAGCCCGGCCGGAACGACCGAACAAGCGAAAGGGCCCGGCGGGATCGCTCCCGCCGGGCCCTCGTGTATTTCGGCGCTAGGATTCGATCCTACTGCTGCGCCTCCGCCTGCGGGGTCACCCGGTCGACGATCGCCCCGAGCTCCTCGTAGGCCGTCGGGTCGTTCTGGTTGAACGCGGGGATCACGCCGGCCACGCGGCCGTCGGGTCCGACCACGATCACGGCCCGGCTGTCGACCATGTTGTTCGGCCGCAGTCCGCCGCCGAACGCCGCGTACGTCGCGCCGTTGTTCGAGGCATCGCTGGCGAACACGAACGGGAAGTCCGCGTCCTTGAGCCAGGATCCGAGCTCCTCGACGGAGTCATTGGAGATCCCCATCACCACGACGTTTCGTCCTTCGTTGAACAGGCTCGCGTACTGATCACGGTACGCCGTCATTTGGACTGTTCAGCCAGGCGTCCTTACGCGGAAGAAGAACGCGAGGACGACGGTCTCACCGCGGAAGTCGCTCAGGCGCAACGGGTTGGCGAGAGGGCCGTACCGGGTCGCGCCGGGCAGCGCGAAGTCCGGGGCCATCTGGCCGACCGCGAGCAGCTGCTGGGCGGCAGCCTCGGTGGGTGGCGTGCCCGTCGCGAGCACTCCCGCCAGAAGGGCGAGGAAGATCGCTTTACGCATCGAGATCCAACTCCATCCGGAGGTCGGGAACTAGCAGCACGATAATGGGAGGGTACCACCGGAGCCGCCAGAGGGGTCCGGCGGCCCGGCGGGCCGCCGCATCCCCACGCCCGCTCGGGGGGTTCTCCCGACACCCCGGAACCGCGCCCCGCCCGAGATTGAAACGGTTCGTTTCACCTCGGGAAGGAGTCAGAGATGGGTGCCAGCACCGGCGACCGGATCGCCACGATCCTCAGGGCCGCCGAGCCCGGCCTGGCCTACTTCCGGGTGGACGCGGAGCGCAACGTCGTCGAGGTGAGCCCGGGCATGGAAGCCCTAACCGGCTTCCGTGCCCACGAGGTCATGGGCCGGTCGTGCCTCACCCTCCACCGCTGCGAGGAGTGCCTGCGCGGGTGTGGCGTGTTCGAGCACGGCGAGGTGGCCTCGAAGCGGCTGCGTCTGTTCCGGGCCGGCGGCTCGGCGATCGAGGTGCTGAAGTCGGGGCGCGTCGTGCGCGACTCCTCGGGCGCCGTCGCGGGCGCCATCGAGGTGGTCCGGCCCCTCACCTCGGTGCGGCGTTGTAGGGACACCGACGTCGCCGAGGCCGAGCGGATCCGCCAGGCGCTCGAGGAGGCCCGCTACCGCAGGGCCGAGGCGGCCGGGCGGCTCGGCATGAGCCGGACGACGTTGTGGCGGAAGATGAGAGCATACGGCCTGTGAGGGTCGCAGGCCCGATTCGGGGATAGAGACGATGAAGAAGCTGGTGATCTTGGGAGGCGGCACCGCGGGTACACTCACGTCGGCGAAGATGAGGCGTGCGCTCCCCCGGGAGGAGTGGTCGATCACGATCGTCGATCAGGACGACGACCACGTGTATCAACCGGGACTTCTCTTCGTGCCCTTCGGCATGTACGGGCCGAAGGACGTGGTCCGCTCGCGGGCGCGCTACGTGCCGGACGGAGTCGACCTGGTTCTCGCCGGTATCGACGTGATCGAGCCGGAGCACGACCGCGTGCGGCTCGGCGACGGCACCCTGCTGCCGTACGACTTCTTGGTCATCGCCACGGGCAGCCGGATCGTGCCGGGCGAGATGGAGGGTCTGACGGGTGCGGGATGGCAGCGCGACGTCTTCGACTTCTACACGCTCGACGGCGCGACCAAGCTGCACCGAGCCCTCGAGGACTTCGAGGGCGGCCGGGTCGTGATCAACGTCGCCGAGATGCCCATCAAGTGCCCCGTCGCGCCCCTCGAGTTCGCGTTCCTCGCGGACTGGTACTTCCACAAGCGCGGCATGCGGGACCGGGTGGAGCTCGTCTACGCGACTCCCCTCGACGGCGCGTTCACCAAGCCCGTGGCCTCGGCGCACCTCGGGGCGCTCCTGGAGGACAAGGGCATCCAGGTGGAGACGCTCTTCAACGCGGGCGCGGTGGACGGCGAGCGCCGCGTGCTCTCGAGCTGGGACGAGCGCGAGATCCCCTACGACCTGCTCGTGACCGTGCCCACCAACATGGGGAGCGAGGCGATCGACCGGTCGGGGCTCGGCGACGAGCTGGCGTTCGTTCCGACGGACAGGCACACGCTCCAAGCCCGTGTGGCTCCCAACGTCTTCGTGATCGGCGACGCGACGGATCTCCCGTCGTCGAAGGCGGGCTCGGTGGCCCACTTCCAGGGAGGCGTCCTGGAGGAGAACCTCCTGCGCGCCATCGCCGGCCGCGAGCTCTGCGAGAGCTTCGACGGGCACGCCAACTGCTTCGTCGAGACCGGGTTCGGCAAGGCGCTGCTGATCGATTTCAACTACGAAGTCGACCCGCTGCCCGGCCGTTTCCCGCTCGCCCGGTTGGGTCCGCTCAAGCTCCTCGAGGAGAGCCACCTCAACCACTGGGGCAAGCTGGCGTTCCGCTGGATCTACTGGAATCAGCTGCTGGCCGGAAAGGAGCTGCCTTTCGTCCACTCGCAGCTGTCGATGGCAGGTAAAGAACAACCCGCGAGCCGCGAGGCCGCGTAAACGATGAGGACGAACCGATGAGCACGATGACGATCGCAGGACGGGCCGTCGCGGTGGACGGCGAGGGCTTCATGATCCATGCCGATGAGTGGACGCCCGAGATCGCCCAAGAGATCGCGCGCGACAACGGCATCGATCCGCTGACGGAGCGGCACTGGGACGTGATCCGGTTCTGCCGCGCGGACCAAGAGGCCAAAGGTACGCCGCCCACCGTGCGGCGCATCACGAAGGAGGCCGGGATCCCCACCAAGGAGATGTATCAGCTCTTCCCCAAGGGGCCGGGGATCCTGGCCGCGAAGATCTCCGGGCTCACCAAGCCGAAAGGATGCGTCTGATGATCACGACCGAGCTGGAGACGACCCTGGACGTCGCCGAGCGTGCGACGACCGACGTGCCCGAGGCTGTAGAGACGACGCGGAAGGTCGCGATCATCTGCAGCAAGGGCAGCCTCGACATGGCCTACCCCGGGCTGATCATGGCGAACGCCGCCCGCATGATGGGCATGGACGCGATGGTCTTCTTCACCTTCTGGGGGCTCGACATCGTCACGAAGGAGAAGGTGGAGCGGCTGCACGCCGGCCTCCTCGGCAACCCGTCGAGCCCGATGCCCCACTCCCTGATGGGACTCCCGGGCATGGAGGCGCTCGCGACGAAGATGATGAAGAAGAAGATCGAGGAGCTGGACATCCCCGACATCCCGGAGCTGCTCGAGATCCTCGACGACGCCGGCGCGGAGCTCTACGGCTGCCAGATGGCGATGGAGATGTTCGACCTCGACGACGACGACCTGGTCCCGCAGGTGAAGGGGACGCTCACCGCCATGGACTTCTGGGAGAAGGCCGCGGGCGCACAGGTCGTCTTCATCTGACGCAGCCGGGCGGTGACCCGCGGGCGGAGCCGGCGTCCGCCCGCGGGTACGTACGTCCTTCCGAAGGCTCTACGGCCGTGAGGGGCCGCCGCCGCCACCACCCGATCCTGGATCCCGCGGGAACGTCGGTGGTGTAGCCGGCCTCGGTGGGGCCGGGGGAGGTGAGACCGGCCGCGGTGGTGCAGGAGGCGTCGCCGGCCTGGGTGGCTGAGGCGCCGGGGCCGCCGGGCGCGGGGGTGCCGGTGGCGGCGGAGTGGGCCGCGGTGGGGCCGGACGCGGTGGAGCGGGCCGTGGGGGCGCCGGGCTCGGTGGTGTGGGCCGCGGCGGAGTGGGCCGCGGCGGAGCGGGGCTCGGTGGAGCGGGCCGCGGGGTCGGCTTCTTCGCCGGCTTCGCGGGCTTCTTCCGGGCCGGCTTCTTCTTCGCCGGCTTCGCGGGCTTCCTCCGGGCTGGCTTCTTCTTCGCCGGCTTCTTCTTCGCCGGCTTCTTCTTCGCTGGC
>JBFGFY010000057.1:0-17232 GCA_041579355.1 Longimicrobiales bacterium
CGCAGGTCGGAGAAATCCCACGTGCTCCGCTCGCACAGCTCTTCCTGCTTGCGGGTGAGCGTCATGGCTTCGGCCCTCCGTTCTCAGTCCGAGTACCTACGAATCGTGCGCGCGATGATCATCGTGACGTTGTCCGTGCCGCCGTCGTCGAGCGCGTCCTGGAGGAGGTCCTCGCAAGCCTGCTTGGCCGACGTCATCGACACGAGCCGCTCACGGATGCGCTCGTCGGATACGTGCTTCGTGAGACCGTCACTGCAAAGCAGGTGCACGTTCTCCCACTCGTTCGTGAAGCTTGTGACCACCGGGCGGCTCTCCGACCCTCCGATCGAGCTCGAGAGCGTGTGCGCCCACTTGAGTGAAGCGGCGGTCTCGGAGGGGAGCACCCCCTGGTCGACGAGCTCCTGGCCGAGCGTCTGGTCCCTCGACACTTGCCGAAGCTCCTCGCCGTTCAGGATGTAGTACCGACTGTCGCCCGCCTGCACGAGGTAGGCGCGGGGCCAGAGCCCGATGAAGAGCGTGAGCGTCGTGGCGGCGCGTTGGAGCCCGGGCTGCTCGCGAGCGAGGCCCAACAGGTCCTCGTGGACCCGGAGCGCCGCCTCCGTGAGGTGCTCGGCGAAGGCGGCCTCGTTCGCCGCGTCCGCCGTGTAGTACGCCTGGATGCTCTCGCTCACGTAGCGCGTGACACCCTCGACCGCGGAGCGGCTCGCTGCCTCGCCCCCTGCCCCCGCCCCCACGCCGTCGGCGACCATGGCAAGGAAGGCCAGCCGCTCGGAGTCCATCGGCATCATTCCGAGCTCGGGTAGGCTCGTCAGCCAGATGTCCATCTGCTTCTTGAGCTGGCAGATGAGGAAGTGGTCCTGGTTCTCCTCGCGAAGGAGCCCCGGGTGCGTCAGGGCGTGGATGTCGATCTCGTCGTCGCGCGGCTTTCTGGCTCGATGGGCGCTGGGGGGCAACGGGGACACCTCACGGACGAGATCGGCCTCGGGGTGGCGCGTTCAACATGCCCACCCCCCGGGAAGCCGGCAAACGACGCCACCCGGCGGGGGTTTGTTCCACAGCCCCGCCCGGTGCGTGTGACTCAGCCCGCGCGCGTCCCCGTGAACGGCCGTGACCCGCCGAATCCGCTCTCGATCGTCCTTCGAATGGCGTCCCCCTCCACCGTGCCCGCGTACTGTTGGCCGAACGAGTCAGCGACGTGGTGCTTCATCGGTGCTCCTCGGGATGGGGTCACGTGCGTGACGGAGAAGACTCCCGAGCGCCTTCCGGCGTTAGCGCGGATCCCGGTCCAAGTCGTCCTCGAGGCCTTCGCCCCACCCCTCCTCCCAGACCTCCGGATCCTTCTTCTCTTGCCTCTTCTCCCCGGGCCGGCGCCCGAGGGGGTCGAGCGGAGGCCGGACGCCGCGGGGCTCGTCGCCACCGCGCACGAGCTGCTCGATCTGACCAATCAGCGAGTCCGACCCGGCCTCGCTCGCGCCGAAGAGGCCGTCCGAGGTGTCGCCCTCGTCGAGTCGCTCCATGACGCCGTGCAGGTTTAGCCAGTGGTCGAAACGCTCGCTCGCCCGCACCACGGAGTAGAAGAGCCGCGGGCGTTGTCCGCGGCCCGCGATGAAGTCGAGCACGATCGCGACGATGGAAACGTTGAAGACGACCAGGTCCTTGAGGCCGTCCAGCGCCAGCTTGAGCTGGAAGATCAGGAAGTCGCGCACAGTCACGCTGCGCGACGTCACCATCATGGGCTTCCTCTTGGCTCTGCTCATTCCTCTCCTTCGTCGACGACCGCGCCGCCCGGGGCCCGTCTCCAGGACCGTCTCCCGGCCGGTCCGGGAACCGCCGATTGCAGCCGCAGATCCGTCCCTACGAGCGGCGAGCCCGGAAGGTTCGACCTCCGCCCCCGCCAGCGGCCCTCCCGCCTCGGGTGTCCTGTCCACAAGGTCTCGGCCCGCGGGGCGGGTGGCCAGGAACCTTTCCTCGGGCGTACCATAGGAAAACAGAAATTCGTCGTCGGACCACCCACAGCCGTGTCTTGCCGATGAGGCGCCTCTTCCGGGCCAGCCCTGCGCTGGCCGTTGTCCTCGTTCCGTTGCTCGCGTCCGGGTGCGACGACGGGGCTCCCTCCTCCACTCCCCACATCATCGGCATCGGCGCGGAGTTCATGACCCAGCAGGCACCGCCCCCGACCATCGACCGCTCGATGTTCGCCGACCCGCGCGGCCCGCACCTCTCCTATCCGGAGATCTCACGCACCGCGGGCCGGTGGCCGTTCTACTGGACGCGCGCCGTGTACTCCGGTTACGGACGGCGCGGCTTCTGGGGCGGTGGCGGCTCGTGGGCCGTCGATTTCCCGAAGAGCGATCAGCAGTTCATGATCGTGCTCAAGCGCCTCATGCGCATCAACGGCTACGACTGGGAGAACCCGGTCAGCCTCGCCGATCCGAACCTGCGCAAGTTCCCGCTCATCTACATGCTCGAGGTCGGCGGCATGGATATGACGGAGGCCGAGGTGGAGGGGCTCCGTGGATTCATGCAGGCCGGCGGCTTCGTGATCGTCGACGACTTCTGGGGCCCGCGCGAGTGGCAGGTCTTCGAGTACAACATGCGGCGGGTCTTCCCCGACCGGCCGATCGTCGACGTCGGACTGGACCATCCGATCTATCGCGCCTACTACACGATCGACCGAGTGGAGCAGGTGCCCGCGATCGGCAATACCTATACGCGCACCGAGTGCTGGGGATGCTTCCCCGAGGTGAAGGGGATGTACGACGACGATGGGCGGCTGATGATGATGGTCAACTTCAACACCGACCTCGGTGACGCATGGGAGTGGGCCGAGAGCCCCCAGTACCCGCTCGAGCTTTCGACCTACGCGTACGAGATGGGTGCGAACATGATCGTCTACGCGATGAGCCACTAGCGGAACGGTCATGGAAGGCCTCTTCGAGTTTCTCTTCAAGTTCCGCTCGATCGTCTTCGAGCAGGGGGAGTTCGCGTTCGGCGCTCCCGCGTCGACGCGCACGCTCCTCGGCATCGCCGGCCTCCTCGCCGCGAGCGCGGTCGCGACGTACACCATCGCCCGTGGCAAGAGCACGGTGGTCGATCGAGGCATCATGGCCGGCCTCCGGGTCGCGCTCATCGGACTGCTCGTCTTCTGCCTGATGCAGCCGATTCTCACGCTGTCGACGGTGGTTCCGCAGCAGAACTTCGTCGGGATCCTCATCGACGACTCGCGCAGCATGCGCCTCCAGGATGCCCAAGGTGGGGCGCGCAGCGCGTTCATCCCGGAGGCGTTCACCCCGGGTGAGAGCGCCCTCCTCGAACAGCTCGCCGACCGGTTCGTCCTGCGGTTCTTCCGTTTCTCGGACGGCGCGCGCCGCATGGAAGGGCTGCAGGAGCTGACCTTCGACGGAACGCACACGAACCTGGCCAACGCCCTCGACGCGGCCCGAGCCGAGCTCTCCGGTGTGCCCGTCTCAGGGCTCGTGATGGTGACGGACGGAGCCGACACGGGGGGACGGCCCCTCACCGAGGCGATCGTGCCCCTGCAGGCGGCCGGCATCCCGGTCTTCACGGTGGGCCTCGGCGACGAGCGCATCACGCCCGACATCGAGCTCGGTCGGGTCGAGCTGCCGCGTGCGGTTCTCGAGGGTTCGACGCTCATGGTCGACGTCGTCGTGACCCAGCACGGCTTCCGACGTGGCTCCGTGGTGCCGATCATCGTCGAGGACGAGTCGCGTATTCTCGTCGAGGAGACCGTCGAGCTCGGCCCCGACGGTGAGCCCGTCGTGACCCGCATCGGCTTCGAGCTGGGTCAGGCCGGGGCGCGCAGGGTGCGCTTCCGCATTCCCGCGCAGCCCAACGAGCGCGTCGACCGGAACAACACGCGCGACGCGTGGGTCGACGTGCGGGGCGAGAGGGAGAAGATCCTCTACTTCGAGGGCGAGCCGCGCTGGGAGGTGAAGTTCATGCGGCGCGCGGTCGCCGACGACGACAACCTCCAGCTCGTGCTGCTCCAGCGCACCGCCGAGAGCAAGTTCCTCCGTCTCGAGGTGAGCGACTCGACGGAGCTCGAGTTCGGGTTCCCGACGACGCGCGAGGAGCTCTACCGCTACCGGGCGATCGTGCTCGGCAGCGTCGAAGCGTCGTTCTTCACGCAAGACCAACTCCAGATGCTCGCCGACTTCGTGTCGCGCCGGGGAGGAGGCGTCCTCTTCCTGGGCGGCCACGGCTCCTTCGCCGAGGGTGGCTGGGGGGGGACGACCGTGGAGGAGGTCATGCCCGTGATCCTCGGCGCGCCGATGCGCGGGGACGACGGCTACTTCACGGAGGTGAAGGTCGAGCCGACGCCGGCCGGCCTGGCGCACCCTGCGGTGCAGCTCGACGCCGAGCCCGACCAGGTCGCGGACCGGTGGCGCTCACTGCCACCCGTGACGGCGGTGAATCAGCTCGACCGGATCCGTCCCGGCGCGACGGAGCTCCTGGTAGGGCAGCGGAGCGAGGGTGGGCGACAGGTCGTGCTCGCCTTCCAGCGCTACGGGCGGGGCAAGTCGATCGCGCTGACGGTGCAGGACTCCTGGCTCTGGCAGATGCACGCCGACGTGCCCCTCGAGGACCAGAGCCACGAGGCGCTCTGGAAGCAAATGCTGCGCTGGCTCGTCGACGGCGTGCCCGACGCGGTCGCCGCGGTGACCGAACAGGAACAGGTCGAGCCCGGCGAGGTGGTACGGGTCGTGGCGAACATCCAGGACTCGACGTTCATCGCGGTGAACGACGCGCAGGTCACGGCGCGCGTCACCAGCCCGAGCGGACTGGTCGAGGAGGTCGCTCTCGACTGGACGGTGGAGGAAGACGGCGAGTACGTGGCCGAGTTTCGTCCCGCCGAGCTCGGCGACTTCGAGATCCAGGTCGAGGCCCAGCGGCAGGGCGCCCTGCTCGGCTCCGACGTCACGTACGTGCACGCGGCGCCGAGCGACCGTGAGTTCTTCGGCGCCGCGCGACGGACCCAGCTCCTCCAGCGCATCTCCGACGATACGGGCGGACGCTTCTACACCAGGCAGAACGTCTCCACGCTGCCCGACGACATCACGATCACGGGCGCGGGTGTGACGCTCGCCGAAGAGCACGATCTCTGGGACATGCCGATCCTCTTCATCCTCATGCTCCTCCTGATGGGTGCGGAGTGGGGCTACCGCCGCATTCGGGGGCTGGTGTGAGACGCGCGCTCCCGGCGACGCTGGTCCTGGCCCTCATGGCCTCCGTGCAGTCGGTGGCCGGCCAAGCCCGCACCCACGTGGTCATCGTCGCGGGGATCGGCGGCACCGCCGAATTCCGGGAGAGCTTCCACGCCGAGGCCTCCAAGATCCACCAGGCACTGACGGAGCAGCACGGCATCCCGCGTGAGGACGTCGTCTACTTGGGCGAGACCGTGGACGTCGCGCCGAACGTGATCTCGGACCGCTCCACTCGCGCCAACGTCCTCAAGGTGCTCGGGGAGGTCGCACAGAAGGCCGGACCGAGCGACCGGGTGCTGGTGGTGTTGATCGGGCACGGGACCGAGTCCGGCGGTGAAGCCCAGCTGAACCTGCCAGGGCCCGACCTGACACCGACGGACTTCGCGCTGGCCGCAGTGGCCTTCCCGACCCAGCAGCTCGCGCTCGTGCACACCGGGAGCGCCAGCGGCGGGTGGGTGCAGCCCCTCGCCGGCCCGAACCGGGTGATCATCACCGCCACGCGCACCGCGCGCGAGCAGAACGCGACGGAGTTCGGGCAGTTCTTCGCCGCGGCGCTCGCAGGAGAGGGCTCGGACCTCGACCACGACGGGCGCGTGTCTCTCCTCGAGGCGTTCATGTACGCCCGCCAGGAGGTCGCGCGGCACTACGAGCAGCAGAACGAGCTCCTGACGGAGCACGCGGTCCTGGAAGACGATGGCGACGGGCGCGGCAGCTCGGACGCGGGGCTCGAGACCGCGGACGGGCGGCTCGCGGCGACGTTCGCCTTCGGCGGCACGGCACGCACCGCAGTCCGCGAGACCGACGATCCCGTCCTCGCCCGCCTGTACACCGAGCGCGACGCGATCCAGAGGCAGATCGACGAGCTCCGTGTGGTCCGCGACGCGCTCCCCGAGGACCAGTACCTGGCCCGACTGGAGCCCCTTCTGGTCGAGCTCGCGTTAAAGAACCGCGAGATCCAGGAACGCGGAGGCGCATGAGGCGCCGGGCGCGTGGGCCCGTCGCCCGCACCGGTGTCCGGTCCGCCCGCCTGTGGGGCGCCGCCGCTCTCACCCTCGCGACGCTCACCCTCGCGGCCGCGCCGGGTTGCCGCGTCGCGGCTCAAAGCGTGGCCGAGGCGCGCGCGGCGCAGCGGGCGGGGGAGTACGACGAC
The DNA here is from genome assembly GCA_041579355.1 of Longimicrobiales bacterium. GTDB lineage: Bacteria > Gemmatimonadota > Gemmatimonadetes > Longimicrobiales > Gaopeijiaceae > UBA2982. The sequence goes on from JBFGFY010000057.1 coordinate 6,376, forward strand.
GCGATCTCCGCCTACCGACGGCTCCTGCGGGAAGATCCCGCCCTCGTGCCCGCGCGGGTCGGGCTCATCGAATCGCTTCTGGCGACCGGTGCGTACGAGGAGGCGATCGAAGCGGGTCGCTCCGCACCGGACCCGCGGGCGGTCGCGAACGCGACGGGCGAGGCCCTGCTTCGCGTCGGGCGGCTCGACGAGGCGGAGACGGCGTTCCGCACGGCGGCGAGCAATCAGGACGCTTGGGCGCTCACGGCGGAGGTGAACCTCGCCGAGCTCCTCTTCATGCGGGGGCAGATCGAAGAGGCGATGCGGCGCTTCGATCGCTTCATCGACGTCTACAACAACTCGCGCGGCCGGTTGGGCGCCGCGGACCTCATGGCCGTAGGCAGAGCCGTGGCCTACCTGGGCCGCCAGGAGCCGGCGCTCTTCCAGGACGCGCTGCGCGCTTTCGACGAGGCCGCGGCGGCCGATCCGGGCTGGCACGAGCCGAAGGTGCGGGCCGGCGTGCTCTTCCTGGAGAAGTACGACAGCCCGGGGGCGCACGAGGAGTTCGAGGCGGTGCTGGCGGCCAACCCGCGCCACCCGGGCGCGCTTCTCGGGCTCGCGAAAGCCATCGACTTCGACAACACGGGTGACGCCGGACGCGTCATCGAGCGGCTGCTCGCGGTCGACCCCAACCATGTCGAGGCGCGGGTGCTGCTCGCGATGCAGCATCTGACCCGTGAGGGGCACGAAGAGGCGCGTGCCGAGGCCGAGCGGGCGCTCGCCACCAACCCGCAGTCCCTGCTCGCGCTGACCGTGCTCGCCGGCTCCTACATGCTCGCCGGCGAGGACGCCGCCTTCCAGGAGGCGAGGCGCCGGGCGCTCGCCATCAATCCGCGGTACGCGGACATGGACGCCAACCTCGCCGAGCTCGCAGTGCAGACGCGGCGTTATGCAGACGCAGTCTCACGCGCGCAGGCCGCGGTCGAGCTCGACCCCGCCGCCTGGAACGCCTGGGGGCTGCTCGGCATGAACCAGCTGCGCGTCGGCGACATCGACGCCGGCCGCCGCAACCTCGAGCGTGCGTTCGCCGGCGACCCCTACAACCCCTGGTTCAAGAACAGCCTCGACCTGCTGGACACGTTCGAGCGCTACGACACCCATCAGACCGAGCACTTCCAGCTCTTCCTCCACAATACGGAAGACGAGCTGCTCGCCACCTACCTCGCCCCCATCGTCGAGGAAGCGTACGACAGCCTCACGCGCCGCTACGGGGTCGAGCCGGACCTTCCGGTCCGCGCCGAGCTCTTCATCAGCTCGGCGGACTTCTCGGTGCGCACCCTCGGTGAGGCGGGCCTCGGCGCCCTGGGCGTGAGCTTCGGCCGGGTCCTCGTCATGGACTCACCCGCGGCCCGTCAGCTCGGCGAGTACAACTGGGCGTCCGTCTTCTGGCACGAGCTCGCGCACACCTTCCACCTCGCCGCCTCCGACAACCGCGTCCCTCGGTGGTTCTCCGAGGGGCTCGCGGTGCACGAGCAGCGCAAAGCGCGCGAGGGTTGGGGCCACCAGCCGACGCTCCCCTTCCTCCAGGCCCTCGGCACCAACCGCCTCAAGAAGGTGAGCGAGCTGAACGACGGCTTCATGCGGCCCGACTACCCGCAGCAGGTCATCTTCTCCTACTACCAGTCCTCCCTCGTCTTCCAGGTGATCGAGGAGCGCTGGGGCTTCGACGCGATCCGGCGCATGCTCGACGGGTATCGGCGAGGGGAGACCACGGAGGACCTCTTCGTTTCCGTGCTCGGCGTGGAGATCGAAGACTTCGACGAGGAGTTCGACGACTACCTGAGGGAGCGCTTTCGGAGCCCGCTCCAGGCGCTCGTCGCGCTCGGCGACCAGCCTCCGGGCAACGCGGGTATCGAGGCGCTCCAGCAGCACGTGCGAGCCCATCCGGGCGACCTGGTCGGGCGTCTCCGCCTCGGCGCCGCGCTCCTCCGTGAGGAACGGCTCGACGCGGCCGAAGAGCACTTCCGCGAGGCGCTGGGCATGTTCCCCGACTACGGAGAGGCCGACAGCCCTTACTGGTTCCTGGCGCAGATCCACCGCCAGCGCGGCGAGGTCGAACGCGCCGCCGCGGCGCTCGCCCGCCTCAACGCCCTCTCGGAGTCGAACTACCGGGCCCTCGTCATGGAGGCCGATCTGCTCGAGCAGCTGGGAAGGCACGCCGAGGCCGCCTCGGCCCTCAACCGCGCGGTCTTGATCTGGCCCTACGAGCTCGCGCTCCATCAGCGACTCGCCGCCCTCAATACCCGGGTGGGCAACCACGCCGAGGCCGTGCGGGAGCGCGCCGCGGTGGTGGCGCTGAACCCGCCCGACCGGGCGGAGGCACTCTATCTCCTGGCTACGGCACAGCGCGACGCCGGCGAAGTCGCGGCGGCACGACGCTCGGTCCTGCGGGCCCTCGAGATCGCGCCCAACTACGCCCAGGCGCTCGACCTCCTCCTCGAGCTCAGAGCCGGAGCGGGCGGGAGCGGGAATTGAGTCGCGCTCGCTTGGCCGGGGCCGCCCTGCTGGCGGCGTCCACGGTCGGGCCGGCGGCGGCGGATCACGGCGGCCCGGGCACCGTCGCGCGGCCCGCAGAGGCCGCAGTGCACGCCGCTGCTGCCCGGGCAGCGCAGGCCTTGAACGGCTTCGATCCGCCCTACGACGGGCGCTACCACTTCGTGCGCATCCGCTACGGGCAGGACGGACGCCGCGGATTCGGCTTCGGGCGGCGGGGGGGTGAGCCTATGTGGGCCCACGACTTCCCGCGCGCCGAGCGCAACTTCATGAACATCGTCACGGAGACGACGTTCGTGAGCGGGCTCACGGGGGGCTCGAACGTCTTCACCCTGGACGACCCCGAGCTCTTCAAGTTCCCGATGGCCTACATCGTCGAGCCCGGCTTCTGGCAGCCGACCGACGACGAGGCCCGCGCCCTGGGGGAGTACCTGACCAAGGGCGGCTTCCTGATCGTGGACGACTTCCGCGGCCCGTACGAGCTGCAGAACCTCGAAGTCCAGCTCGGCCGCGCCCTGCCGGAGGCGCGGATCGTCCTCCTCGACGCCACGAACGAGATCTTCGACTCGTTCTTCCGGATCGTGCCGGAGAAGGTGATCCCCCCCTACGGAGGCCAGCCGCCCATCTGGTACGGCGTCTACGAGGACAACGACCCCAGCCGCCGGCTCCAGGTGGTCATCAACTACAACAACGACATCGCCGAGTACTGGGAATACAGCGACTACGGATTCTATCCGATCGACCTCTCGAACGAAGCGTACAAGCTGGGTGTGAACTATGTGGTGTACGCTTTGACCCATTAGCCTTACTATCCCTCCCCCCAAGCCGTTGGGAACGGTCCCTGCAGGAAGGGGCTTCGCGGCAACGGTTGATGCTTGCCGCTCATCAAACTTGAGAAACGGAGACGACCCTTGGCGCACGACGCGATCGGCACGATAGCCCTGGACGACGCAGACGACGTCGCGCTGGCCGACCGGCTGAAGAACGGCCGGGAGCAGATGATCTCCGAGATCCGCAAGCTCATTATCGGCCAGGAAGAGGTCGTCGAGCAGGTCCTACTCACACTTTTCGTCGGCGGCAACAGCCTGCTCGTCGGTGTGCCCGGACTCGCGAAGACCCTGCTGATTCACACGATCGCGCAGGTGCTCGACCTGAAGTTCTCGCGCATCCAGTTCACGCCCGACCTCATGCCGTCGGACATCACCGGCACGGATATCATCCAAGAGCAGGCCGACAGCGGCCGACGAGAGATGGTGTTCGCGCCCGGGCCGGTGTTCGCCAACATCGTGCTCGCCGACGAGATCAACCGCACGCCGCCGAAGACGCAGGCCGCGCTGCTCGAGGCGATGCAGGAGCACAGGGTGACCGTGCAGGGGCGCACGTATGTGCTGGACGAGCCGTTCTACGTCTTCGCCACTCAGAATCCGATCGAGCTGGAAGGGACCTACCCCCTTCCCGAGGCGCAGTTGGACCGTTTCATGTTCGAGATCATCATCGACCACCTCAAGGAAGAAGAGGAGCTCGAGGTCATCCGGACCACGACCGGCATCCTGGCTCCCGAGTTCAGCCACGCGGTGACCGGACCCGACCTCATCGCCTTCCAGAAGCTCGTGCGCAGGGTTCCCGTTTCCGACGCGGTGCTGCGATACGCGGTCACGCTCACGCGGACGAGCCGCCCGAGCCCCAACGGCGACAGCCCCGACTTCGTGAAGAAGTGGATCGCGTACGGAGCTTCGCCCCGGGCGGCTCAATACCTCGTGCTCGGCGCCAAGGCTCGCGCGCTCACGAAGGGCCGGTACCACGTCACGTTCGAGGACATCAGCGCGCTCGCTCACCCGGTCCTGCGCCACCGCGTGCTCACCAACTTCCACGCGGAGTCCGAGGGTAAGACGAAGGCGGAGATGGTCGACATGCTGCTCGAGCACGTCCGCGTGCCATCGTCAGGCATGTAGGGACGAGGAGGGCGCACGTTGGCATCTTCCCGGACCCGGTCCCAAGCGTCGGGCACGCAGTTCCTGGATCCGGCCGTCCTCGGCCGGATCGGGAACCTGCAGCTGTTGGCCAAGACCGTCGTGGATGGCTTCCTGACCGGGCTTCACCGCTCACCCTACCTCGGGTTCAGCATCGACTTCGCCGAGCACCGGCCGTACATGCCCGGCGACGACATCCGGCGCATCGACTGGCGGCTCTTCGCCAGGACCGACCGGCACTACATCAAGCTCTTCGAGGCGGACACGAACGCGAACTTCGTCGTCCTGCTCGACGTGTCGGCGTCCATGCGCTACGGGACGCACTCGGTCGCCAAGCTCGACTACGCGCGCTACCTGGCAGCGTGTCTCTCCTTCTTCTCGAGCCAGCAGCGGGACCGGGTCGGCCTCGTGACGTTCGATCACGAGATCGTCGAATACGTGCCTCCGTCCATGAAGCACTTGGATACGGTCCTGCACGTCCTCGACCGTGCTCAGGCCGGTCGTCACGGGTCGTTGAGCGAGCCGCTCCTTCAGATCACGGAGCTGCTTGGTCGCAAGGGGATCCTCGTCCTGATCTCCGACTTCTACGAGGAGCCGGACACCGTGCTGACGGCCATCGGTCCCCTGCGCGCGCGTGGCCACGACGTCATCACGTTCCAGGTCCTGGATCCCGCCGAGCTCGAGTTTCCCTTCGAGAACCCGTCGGGCTTCGAGGACATCGAGACGCACGAGCAGATCCCGGTGGTGCCCGGCAAGCTCAAGGACGACTACCGACGCATGGTCGCGGAGCACCTGGAGGCCCTCAGTTCGCGCTTCACCGGCCAGCGTATCGACTACACGCTGCTCGATACGTCCAAGCCGCTCGACCTGGCGCTCTTCCAGTACCTCCTCGCGCGTGAGCGGCTGAGCAAGACACGATGAGCCTCGCCTTCCTCGTCCCGCTCTTCCTGCTCGGCCTCGCAGGCATCGTCGTGCCGATCGTCGTGCACCTCACCCGTCGCCAACGGCGCAACGTGGTGCACTTCCCGTCGCTCATGTTCCTCCAGAAGATCCCCTACCAGGAGCAGCGACGGCGGCGCATCCAGCACTGGTTCCTGCTGTCCCTGCGCGCGCTCGCCCTCGCGCTCCTGGCGATCGCGTTCGCGAGGCCCTTCGTCCAGGACAACGCGCTCGGCCTCGGCGCCGCCTCGGGCCCACGCGAGGTCGTGGTGCTCCTCGACCAGTCGTACAGCATGGAGCTAGGGGACCAATTCGAGCGCGCGCTGGCCGAGGCGAGGGACGTCTTCGCCGGTCTCGGCCCGCTCGACCGCGCGTCGCTGGTGGCCTTCTCCCAGGGGGCGCGCGTGCTCGCGCGCTCGACCTCCGACCGGACACGCCTCCGGGGCGCGTTGGACACGGTGCGGGTGAGCAGTGGGGCCACACGCTTCGGCCCCGCGCTCAAGGTCGCCCAGACGATCCTGGAGGAGTCGACGCTCGCGAACGGCGAGGTCTACCTGCTGAGCGACTTCCAGCGCAACGGATGGATCGGGGACGAGGGCGTGCGGCTCCCGGCCGGCTCCAAGTTCCTTGCCGTGCCGCTGTCGACCGACGAGGCGCGGGAGAACTTCCTGGTGACCGACGTGGCACTCCCCCGGCAGGCGGTGGCGGGGAGAGAACGGGTCACTCCGAGCGCCCGTGTGGTTCGTCGGGGCGGCTCCGCGGCGAGGGACGTGACGGTCACGCTCGAGATCGACGGGCAGGAGCTGCAGAGCCGCACCGTGTCCCTGCAGCCGGACGCTGCCACGTCGGTCGCGTTCCAGCCCTTCACGCTGTCACGGCCCCACACGCGCGGCAGCGTGCGTCTCGGGGAGGACGCCCTGAGCGCCGACAATGCCCGCCACTTCGTCCTGTCACCCGGGGCGGCCCTCTCGGTGCTGGTCATGGAGACGGGCGGCGGCGGCGGCTCGCGCCAACCGCCCAGCCTCTACCTCCGTCAAGCGCTCGGGATCACCGACGACGGACGCTTCCAGGTGAGCGTCCGGCAGTCGAGCACGGTTCGCCCCGCCGACGTCGAGCAGGCCGACGTCGTGATCTTGAACGGCGTGCAGATCGACGGAGGCTCTGCAGAGCGCCTGCGGCGCTTCGTGGAAGAGGGAGGTGGCGTGCTCGTGGTCCCCGGCGAGCAGGGGGGGTGGCCGGCCTCGGCCGCCGATCTGCTCCCCGGCGCCATCGGCAACGTTCAGGACCGCCTACAGGGGCGCGGAGGGCGGCTCGGGTACCTCGAGTACGGGCACCCCGTCTTCGAGGTCTTCGCCGGACCGCGGAGCGGCGATTTCACCGGGGCGCGGTTCTTCCGAGCCCGTGCGTTCGAGCCGGCCCCGGAGGCAGCCGTCCTGGCCCGCTTCGACGACGGCAGCGTGGCGCTCGCCGAGGCCCGGCACGGGCGGGGGCACCTGCTGGTCTGGACCAGTACCCTCGACTCGTACTGGACGGACCTCGCGCTCCAGCCCGTCTATTTGCCGTTCGTGCACAGGCTGGTGGAGCACCTCGGCGGCCGGGCGGAGACGCGTCCCTGGTTCACCATCGGGCAGATCGTCGACCTGGCGAACCCGGAGGCCCTCGTCGCCTCCGGTCTCGTGTCGACCGTGGCCGACGGGCTCTCCGAAGGGTTCGACCAGGTGGCGCTCACGCCGTCCGGGTCGACGATCCAGATGCCGGCCGGCGAAGGACCTCGCTACCTCCCCCTGGAGGAGAGCGGCTTCTACACCGTCCGCCCCCCGGCCTCGGAGCCGGAGCGCCCGTTCGTCCTGGCGGTGAACGTCGAGCTCGAAGAGTCCAACCTGGCCCGGCTCGACCCGGAGGAGCTGGCGGTTCAGATCACCGCCCCCCCCGGGAGCGAGCGTGGCGGTCTTAACGTCGACCGGGCCGCCTCCCTCCAACGGGAGGACCAGGAGAGGCGGCAGGGGCTGTGGCGGTGGCTGCTCCTGGGGGCCCTCGCGCTCTTCGTGGTGGAGACCGCACTTTCGAATTGGGTGTCCCGTGTGGCGGCAGGAGCACCGGGCGCCCTGGCGGGTTAAGAGGGAGATGGCGTGCCCGCGTCCCCCCGCACTACGTTGCGGTGGGCGCGCAATAGGGAGATGGCGATGAGGGATTCCGACAGGCGGCTGGCTCGCAATCGAATTTCCGACCTGGTGCGGGGTGTGCGGTGGCGCTGGCGGACCCGTCAGATCCTGCGAGGCCTCGTATGGGTGGGGACGCTCACCGGCTTGGTCGTCTTCGCGTCGGCCTGGGGCCTCGAGCGCGTGCGCTTCGCTCCCGAGTGGGTCGTCGCGCTTCGCTACGTGACGTGGGGCACCTTCCTCGTTTCCGCATACCTCTTCCTGATCCGTCCGCTCCTGCGAAGGGTCAGCGAGACGCAGGTGGCCCTGTACCTCGAAGAGCACGAGCCCACGCTCGAGCACTCCGTGGTGAGCGCGCTCGACGAGAGTCCGGACTTCTCACCCGGCCTCAGCGCCCGTGTCGTCGAGGTGGCGCTCGAGAAGGCGCGCCACGTGGACTATGGCCGCCGGGTCGAGCAAGGAAGACTGTACCGTTTCGCGGGCGCTCTGAGCGCGCTCGCGGTGCTCGCGCTCGGCTCGACGCTGCTCGGACCGACGCACTTCCGGCACGGCCTCTCCGCGCTCCTCATGCCCACGCGGGACGCGGCCACCGTGAACCCGTACTCGATCGCGGTCGCCCCCGGCAACGTCACGATCCCTCGCAACTCCGATCAGATGGTCACCGCCCTGCTCGGTGGCTTCGACGCGGCCGACGCATCGGTCTTCACCCGCACCGCATCGGACGGCGGATTCCAGCGTCTGACGATGCTCCCCGGCGTCGATGGTGGGTTCGAGGTCCTGCTGCTCGGTGTGGCTGAGCGTACCGAGTACTTCGTGGAGTCGACGGGCATCCGCTCGCCGACCTTCTCGATCGAGGTGGCCGACCTCCCGTATGTGCGCCAGCTCGACCTCACCTATTTCTATCCGAGCTACACGGGGCTCCCGCCACGGGTCGTGGCGGGTGCCGGTGACATCGCCGCGCTACCGGGCACGGTCGTCGAGCTGCGCGTCCAGCCGACCATGCTCGCTCCGGCCGGCCGCCTCATGCTCGATCACGAGCCCGCGGGCGAGCTCACGCTGCAGGACGACGGCACGTTCGTCACCCGCTTCACGGTCGGTGCGAACCGCTACTACGCGATCGAGCTGGCTCGTGAGACCGGCGCGCTCGTGCCAGCCTCGCCTGAGTACACGATCGACCTGCTGAACGACCAGGACCCGACGATCAACTTCTCTCGGCCAGGGCGAGACGATACGGCCTCGCCCATCGAGGAGTTCTACGTCGAGATGAGCGCCTCGGACGACTACGGGATCCGCGACGTCCGCCTCGTCTATTCGGTGAACGGAGGCCCGGAGGACACCATCTCGGTCTTCCAGACGAGCGGCGCGCCTCTGTCGGAGGTCTCACCAGGGCACACCCTATTCCTCGAGGAGTGGCAGCTCGAGCCCGGTGACCTGGTCTCTTACTACGCCATCGCACGTGACAACCGCCCCAACCCGACGGCGGTGACGAGCGACATCTACTTCATCTCCGTGCGGCCCTTCGAGCGCGCCTACAGGCAGGCGGAACAGGGCGGCGGAGGCGGGGGGGGTGGTGGACAGCAGCGTGAGACGCCCCTCTCGGAGCTGCAGAGGCAGATCATCGCGGCAACGTTCAACCTGATCCGGCAGCGCAGCAGCTACTCGGACAGCGAGTTCCGCGAGAACGTGACCAGCGTGAGTCTCTCGCAGCAACGCCTGATGGAGCAGGTCGGAACGCTCCTCCAGCGCATGCAGAACCGGGGCCTCACTCAGTCGGACCAGGGCTTCCGCGACGTCTCGGCCATCCTTCCGCAGGCCGTCGACGCGATGAGGCGCGCGCGTACCGATCTCGATGCGCTCGAGCTGCGCGAAGCGCTGCCCGACGAGCAGGAGGCACTGCGCTTCCTGCAACAGGCGGAGGAGACGTACGAGCGCTACGTCCAGCAGCAGCAGGGCGGCGGCGGTGGTGGTGGTGGCCAGATGGACCGCGCCGCCGCCGAGGACCTCGCCGACCTCTTCGAGCTCGAGCTCGACAAGCTCCAGAACCAATACGAGACCGTGCAGCGCGGTCAGCGCGAGCAGGCCGACAACCAGGTCGACGAGCTCATGGAGCGCCTCCAGGACCTGGCTCGCCGTCAGGAGCAGGAGGCGGAGCGGCAGCGGCGCCGTGCGCTCCAGTCGGGCCAGTCCTCGGCCGGTGGCAGCCAGGCGCAGCGTGACCTGGCGGCAGAGACCGAGGAGGCCGCGCGTCAGCTCCAGCGCCTGGCGCGGGAGATGAACAACCGTCAGCTCGAGGAAACCGCCCGCAACCTCCAGCAGGCCGCGGAGGCGATGCGGCAGTCGGCGTCTCAGACGGGTAGCGCGTCGGCCTCGTCCGAAGCGAGCTCCGCACTGCGACGCCTCGAGGATGCGAGGCGTCAGTTACAGGGCGCACGCGAGGACCGGGCCCGGCGGGACGCCGAGGCCGCGATCCAACAGGTGGAGGAGCTGCAGAGGCAGCAGCGCGAAGTGATCAGCGACGTTCGTGAGCTCCCCGTAGACCGAGGGCCCGCGCGCAACGAGCAGGTCCAGCAGCTGCGGGAACGCAAGGACCAGATGAACGAGGCGGTCACGAACCTCGAGCGCGAGCTGGACCGGTCCGCGAGCAGCGCGCGCGCCGACAACCCGCAGGCCGCTCGGTCGCTGCAGGAAGCCGCCAACCAGATCCGCGAATCGAAGCTCCGCGAGAAGCTCCAGTACTCCCGAGGCACCATCGAGCAGTGGGATCCGCAGAGCGCCACGACGCTGGAGCTGAACATCGAGGCGGACCTCCAGGCCCTCCGGGACCAGCTCGAGTCCGCTCGGGATGCGTCCAGTCAGCGGCAGGCCGATCCGATGCAGCGGGCCCTCGACGAGGCTCAGCAGCTGGTGCGGGGCATGGAGGCGATGGGCCGCCGGCTGAACGAGCCGGCTCCGGGCCAGCAGGGCCAACAGCAGGGTGATCAGCAGGGCCAGCAAGGGCAGCAGGGCCAGCAGCAGGGTGATCAGCAGGGCCAGCAAGGGCAGCAGGGCCAGCAGCAGGGTGATCAGCAGGATCAACAAGGCCAGCAGGGCCAGCAGGGCCAACAAGGCCAGCAGGGCCAACAAGGCCAGCAGGGTCAGCAGGGCCAACAGGGCCAACAGGGTCAGCAGGGCCAGCAGGGCCAGCAGGGCCAGCAGGGCGGCCAGGGGCAACAAGGCGGTCAGCCCGGGCTCGACGGCGGACAGCGGGGCGGCTCCGA
>JBFGFY010000058.1:0-17213 GCA_041579355.1 Longimicrobiales bacterium
CAGCTCCAGAGCGAAGGCTACTGCTTCGCCTCGGAGACGGACACAGAGGTCGTGGTCCACCTGATCGACTTCCTGTGGAAGGAGGGAGCACCGCTCGAGGACGCCGTCGCGGCGGCGCTTCGCGAGGTGGACGGCGCCTATGGGATCGCCGTCGTTTCGACCCGCGACCCCGGCAAGATCGTCGTCGCACGCAACGGCAGCCCGCTCCTGATCGGGGTGGGACAGAATGGTGAGATGCTCGCCGGCTCGGACGCCGCAGCGGTGATCGCGCACACGCGTGAGGTGGTCTACCTGGCCGACGGCGACTACGCGGTGCTCGACGCCCACGGGTACCGGACGTACCGACTGGAGGGAACCGAGGTCGCCCGCACCGTGCACGAGGTCACGTGGGACCTCGACGCCATCGAGAAGGGTGGCTACGAGCACTTCATGCTCAAGGAGATCTTCGAGCAGCCCGACTCGCTGCGGGACGTCATGCGCGGCCGGCTCCTCGAGGAGGAGGGCGACGCCCGGCTCGGCGGCATCCAGGATCACCATGAGGAGCTCCAGCGCGTCCGCCGGATCGTGATCACGGCGTGCGGCACGAGCTGGCACGCGGGGCTGGTTGGCGAATACATGCTCGAGGAGCTCGCGCGCATTCCCGTCACGGTCGAGTACGCGTCGGAGTTCCGCTACCGCAACCCGGTGATCGAGAAGGACACGCTCGCCCTGGCCATCAGCCAGTCGGGTGAGACCGCGGACACCCTCGCCGCCCTCCGCGAGGCGAAGCAGCACGGCGCATCGACGATGGGTATCGTGAACGCGGTCGGCTCCACGATCGCGCGGGACACCGACTTCGGCATCTACCTCCACGCGGGGCCCGAGATCGGCGTGGCGTCGACGAAGGCGTTCACGAGCCAGCTCGTCGCGCTCGCGCTCTGCACGCTCTTCTTGGGGCGTCGAAGGCACCTCTCGGTGCTCCAAGGACGGGAGCTCGTCGCCGCGCTCCAGGAGCTTCCCTACCTGGTCGAAGAGGTCCTCAAGCTCAACGCCGAGGTGCGGGACCTCGCGCAGAAGTTCATGGACTGCCGCAACTACCTCTACCTGGGCCGCGGCTACCAATTCCCGGTCGCGCTCGAGGGCGCCCTGAAGCTGAAGGAGGTGAGCTACATCCACGCCGAGGGTTATCCGGCGGCGGAGATGAAGCACGGTCCGATCGCCCTCATCGACGACGACATGCCGGTCGTGGTCCTGGCACCGCGAGACGCCGTCTACAAGAAGGTCGTCTCCAACATCGAAGAGGTGAAAGCGCGCGGTGGACGGATCATCGCGGTCGTGAGCGACGACGCCCCCGAGCTGCAGGAGAAGGTCGACCACATGATCAAGGTCCCGCACACGGTCCCGTGCCTGCTTCCGGTGCTGACCACGATCCCGCTCCAGCTGCTCGCGTACCACACGGCGGTGCTACGTGGTGCCGACGTGGACCAGCCGCGCAACCTCGCGAAGTCCGTCACGGTCGAGTGAGGATCGTCCTCCAGCGCGTGTCACGCGCGGAGGTGCGCGTCGACGGACGGGTCGCAGGAAGGATCGGGCGCGGGCATGTTCTCCTCGTAGGCTTCGTCGCAGGAGACGGTCGGGAAGAGCTCGACTGGATGGCGGACAAGGTGCTCGGTCTGCGTGTCTTCGCCGACGATGAAGGGAAGATGAACCTCTCACTCGACGACGTGGGGGCGGACCTCCTCGTCGTCAGCCAGTTCACGCTGTACGGTGACTCGAGCAAGGGCCGCCGACCGAGCTTCGTTCGGGCCGCGCCCCCCGACGCGGCCCATGCGCTCTACGAAGACTTCGTGAGCGTGCTGCGTGCTCGGACCGAGCGCAGGGTCGAGACCGGAGAGTTCGGGGCGATGATGGAGGTGGAGCTGGTGAACGACGGCCCCGTTACCCTGATCCTGGAGCGTGGATGAACCCGCGCATTGTTCTCGCGTCGAGCTCGCCTCGCAGGGCCGCCGTGCTCCGCCAGCTCGGCCTCGAGCCCCAGATCATGCCGGCCAACGTCGAAGAGAGGTTCGAGCCGGACGAGAAGCCCGAGGGGCACGTCGAGCGGCTCGCGCGCAGCAAGTCGCAGTCGGTGGCCATCAACGACCCAGGTGCGCTCGTGATCGGCGGTGACACCGTGGTCGTGGACGGCTGGCGGTTGCTGGGCAAGCCGAGGAGCCCGAGCGAGGCCGTCACGATGCTCGCCGGGCTCGCCGGACGGAGGCACGAGGTGTATTCGGGGCTCGCACTCACCGGCGCCCATGGGACCGTGAGCGGGGTGGCGAGGGCCTCCGTCCGCTTCCGACGGTTCGATCCGGCGACGGCGCAACGCTACGTCGACTCGGGAGAGCCGATGGACAAGGCGGGCGCGTACGGAATCCAGGGGCTCGGGGCCGCCTTGGTCGACGCCGTCGACGGCGACTACTATTGCGTCGTCGGCTTCCCGGTGGGCCTGTTCGTGCAGCTCCTCGAGCAGGCCGGCTGGCGCTACGACTTCGGCACGCTGACCCGGCTCCCCTTCTGACCGGTCTCACTCAGGAATGAGCACCCCGGCCGTTCTCGCGCTCGACCAGGGCACCACCGGCTCGACGTGCCTGGTGGTGGGCCAGGACGGGCGCATCCTCGGACGGGCGTACTCGGAGTTCACGCAGCACTTCCCGCGGCCGGGGTGGGTCGAGCACGACGCGCTCGAGATCTGGGAGGTCACGCGCCGGGTCGCGCGCGAGGCGCTCACGGAGGCCACGGACGCGGACGTGCGGGCCATCGGCATCACCAACCAGCGCGAGACGGTCGTCGTCTGGGACCGCGAGACGCTAGAGCCGGTCGCAAGGGCGATCGTGTGGCAGGACCGCCGGACCGCGGAGATGTGCAGGGTCCTCAAGGCCACCGGTCACGAGGAGGAGGTGCGTCGCCGTACCGGCCTCGTGCTGGATCCGTACTTCTCGGGCACGAAGCTCACCTGGCTGCTCGAGCAGCATCCGGAGCTCCGCGGCCGGGCCGAGGACGGCGACCTCGCGGCCGGCACGATCGACAGCTGGCTCATCGCGTGCCTCACCAGGGGTGCCGCCCACGCCACGGATCGCACGAACGCCTCCCGCACTCTGCTCTACGACCTGCGCGAAGAGGGCTGGAGCGAGTGGTGCACCGACCTCCTCGGAGTGCCCACGGCGATGCTTCCCGAAGTGCTTCCGAGCGCGGGGCGCTTCGGCGTCGCGCACGGTGCGCAGCTCGGGATCGAGGTCCCCATCTCGGGGGTCGCCGGTGACCAGCAGGCGGCGCTCTTCGGGCAGGGCTGTTGGAGCCCCGGTCTCGCGAAGAACACATACGGAACGGGCGCCTTTCTTCTCCTGCACACGGGGGACGAGATCGTCCCGTCCCGGCACGGACTGCTCACGACCGCAGCGTGCGGCCCAGACGGGGGCGTGGCCTATGCGCTCGAAGGGTCGGTCTTCATTGCCGGGGCGGCTGTGCAGTGGCTCCGCGACGGCCTCGGCATCGTCAAGGCGGCGGCCGAGACGCAGTCGATGGCTGCGTCCCTGGACGGCAACGACGGGGTGTACTTCGTGCCCGCGTTCGTGGGCCTCGGGGCACCGCACTGGGAGGCCGAGGCCCGCGGGACGATCGTGGGGCTCACCCGGGGCACCACGCGCGCGCACCTGGTGCGGGCCGCGCTCGAGTCGATGGCGTATGCGACCGGAGAAGTGATCGCGGCGATGGAGGCCGACTCGGGTGTGAGGACCTCCGAGCTGCGGGTCGACGGGGGCGCGGCGCTCAACGATTGGCTCATGCGCTTCCAGGCCGACGTGCTCGGCGTGCCTGTCCGTCGTCCGGCCTTGGTCGAGACCACCGCGCTCGGCGCGGCGGGTTTGGCGGGCATCGCCGAGGGTGTTTGGGGAAGCGCCGCCGACTTCCTCGCGTCGCAGGGTGAGGCCGATCGCTTCGAGCCCGGCATGGACCCAGCGCGTCGTACGCAGCTGACGGCGGGGTGGCAGCGGGCCGTGCGCGCGGCGGTAGGCTGGGCGCAGGACCGCGCGTGACCCGGCACCTGGACACGGCGTCGCCACTGCGACTGCCTCGATTCTGCGGGTATGCTGCCGGATGGGCCGCGCTGCTCCTCGCGGCCTCGTGCGGTGGTGAGGGGGGCGTGGACTCGGACGTGACCGTCACGTTTCGATCGGGAGCGTTCGATCCGGCTCGGATCGAGATTCGGGCAGGTCAAACCGTCCGGTTCGAGAACGCCTCCGGCGGTGCCGTCCGTCCGGCGTCCCACATCCATCCCACGCACGAGATCTACCCCGAGTTCGATTCGAGACGTGCCATCCGATCGGGTGAGTCCTGGGCGTTCGAGTTCGACCGAGCCGGTTACTGGCGCTATCACGATCACCTCGACCCCTCCCGCACCGGCCTGGTGGTCGTGCTCGGCGGCGACGGCGTCGACGAGGCCGTACCGCCGCTGCGCACGGCTGCGGAGCCCCCCGTGTTCGAGCCCATGCCGCCGCTCGAGGACGCGGTGGCCGCGGCGCTGCTCGTCGACGACTCGCTGCTCCACGACTTCTTGGCGACGTACGGGCCGGGGCAGCTCGTGGCGGCGCTTGCGGACGCCGGGGCCCGAGCCGGGATCGATTGTCACCAGCGCGCGCACGTCTTGGGACATCACGCGTACCGGAGTTTCGGCGCGGTGGCTCTCGCCACCGCGGGTCACGAGTGTCATTCCGGCGCCTACCACGGAGCCATCGAGGCGATGTTCCGCGAGCGCGGCACCCGGGCTCTGGAGCGGGACGTGAGGGTGATCTGCGACGCGATGTCCAATCGCTTCTTCCGCCACCAGTGCGTCCACGGCGTCGGCCACGGGCTCATGGCTTGGACGAGCTACGAGCTGCACGATGCCCTCGACCTCTGCGATCGGCTGGACGGAGATCCGGACCGCCAATCCTGCTTCTCGGGCGTGTTCATGGAGAATGCGGTCGGTGGGCTCCAGGGCTCGATGGGCCACACGACGGCGTACCTGTCCGACGACCCCCACTTCCCGTGCAACGTCGTGGGCGATGCCTACGTGTCGGCGTGCTACTTCTACCAGACGTCCCACATGCTGGGCATCTTCCGCGGTGACTTCGAAGGCGTCGCAGCGGCGTGCGCGACGCTCGCCGACTTCCCGCGCACGCTGTGCTTCCAGAGCATGGGCCGGGACGTCGGCGGCCAGACGCGTCACCAGCCGGAGCGCTCGATATCCCTCTGTGCGAGCGTGGCGGCGCCCCACGACCGCCGGGACTGCCTGGTCGGGGCCGTTCAGGACTATTTCTGGGACGCCGGGGGCGCGGATGCCTCGGTGGCGTTCTGCCGGGCATTGGACGACGCGCTCGAGGCGCGGAGCTGTTTCGAGACCATCGTCGAGCGGGCGCGAGAGATCCTGGTCGAGGCGGCCCCGCGCAGCGAGTTCTGTCGTTCTCTCGACCCGCCACACCGAACGCGGTGTGAAGCACCCTGACCCGGCGGCGGCCCCCGCAGGCCCCGTGCGGCCCTACCGCGTCGCCGTGATCGGGGCGGGCGAAGCGAGCGCCGAGGAGTACGACGCGGCGCTCGCTCTGGGGGCCGCGCTGGCCGAGAGGGGCGCCGTGGTGGTGTGCGGTGGGCGGACGGGCGTGATGGAAGCCGTCGCGCGCGGCGCCTCCGAGGCAGGCGGCCTGACCGTCGGCATCCTGCCCGAGCGCGACGCCGCCGAGGCGAACCCGTGGATCGTGCTCCCGCTGCCGACCGGCATGGGCGAGGCCCGCAACGCCCTGGTCGTGCGCGCCGCCGAGGCGGTCGTGGCGGTGGGGGGCGGGTGGGGCACGCTCTCCGAGATCGCCCTCGCCCGGAAGATGGGGCTCCCGGTCGCCACGCTCGGCGCGCCTCCGGCCTCGGGCCTCGACCTTCCTCGACTCGACACCCCCTTCGCCGCGGCCGCGTGGGCACTCGAGCGCGCCTCCGAGGGTAGAAAGCCGCGTTCCTAGAGACTTCCCGGCGGTATCGGGAGGTCTCAGTAGGGACTTTTCCGGACTGGTCGCCCGACTCCGATCCGGGCTACATTCCGTCCGTAGCTTCGCCCGACCCGCAGGAGGACGACATGAAGAAGAACGGCCGTTTCATGGTGGGCCTCGTCGGCGTGGCCGCCGTCGTGACGTACCTGATCTGGACGGGCGTGAGCGAGACGATGGTCTACTACCTCACCCCGGTCGAGCTGCTCGAGCGCGTCGAGGCCGACCCGACGTTCCACGACGTGGGCGTGAAGGTCAGCGGCCAGGTGGTGAAGGGCACGTATCGCCGGGCGGACGGAGAGCACCTGCACCTGTTCACCGTCCAGGACCTCGCGGACGAGTCCGCGACGTTCTCGGTCGAGTACCGCAATGCGCTCCCGGACACGTTCACCGACGAGGTGGAGGTGGTGCTCGAGGGGCGGCTCCGCCCGGACGGCGTCTTCGAGGCGACGACGCTGCTGACCAAGTGTGGTAGCCGCTACGAGGCGGCGCCGGAGGAACTCGCCGGGTGACGCTTCTCGGGGAGTTCGCTCTCTGGATCTCCCTACCCGTCGCTCTGTGGGGCATGGTCCTCGGCTACGCCGGGGGCCGCACCCAGCGCGGGGACTTCGTGCTCAGCGCCGAGCGCAGCATCTATGCCGTCTTCGGGCTGCACCTCATCGCGTCGGCGGGCATCGTCGCCGCCTTCCTCGGTGACCGGTTCCAGTACTGGTACGTAGCCAACTACTCGAACCGCGAGCTCGAGCTCTTCTACAAGGTCACCGGCCTGTGGGCGGGGCAGCGGGGCTCGCTCCTCTTCTGGGCTCTCCTGCTCGGGCTCTTCGCCTCGATCTGCGTCTTCCAGAACCGTCGCAAGAACCGCGAGTTCATGCCCTACGTCGCGGCGGTCCTGCAGACCATCCTCGCGTTCTTCGTCGTCGTGCTTCTCTTTGCCGACGTGAATCCGTTCGAGCGGCTCGACTTCACGCCGGTCAACGGACGCGGGCTGAACCCGCAGCTCCAGAACTACTGGATGACGATCCACCCGCCGACGCTCTACCTCGGCTTTACCGCGTTCACGGTCCCGTTCGCCTTCGCGGTCTCGGCGCTCCTGTCCGGCCGCCTCGACGCGCGGTGGATTCAGCTGACGCGTCGCTGGATCCTCACGAGCTGGCTCTTCCTGTCCGTCGGCATCGTCTTCGGTATGCGCTGGGCCTACGAGGAGCTCGGCTGGGGCGGCTACTGGTTCTGGGACCCGGTCGAGAACGCGTCGCTCCTGCCCTGGCTCACCGCGACCGCGTTCTTGCACTCGATCCAGATCCAGGAGAACCGCGGCATGTTGAAGGTCTGGAACATGTCGCTCGTCCTCCTGACGTTCCTGCTCACGATCTTCGCGACGTTCCTGACGCGCTCGGGGCTCATCGAGTCGGTGCACTCGTTCGCTCAGGAGCTCCGCATCGCGATCATCTTCCTCGCGTTCATGGGGGCGGTGCTCGCGGCGTCCGTAGTGTTGATCCTGTACCGACTCCCGCAACTGCGTAGCGAGAACCGCATCGAGTCGTTCTTCTCGCGGGAGTCGGCCTTCCTCTTCAACAACCTGATCCTCATCGGCGCGGCCTTCTCCGTGATGTTCGGGACGATGTTCCCGCTCATCTCGGAGGGCTTCACGGGCCAGGAGATCAGCGTCGGACCGCCGTTCTTCGAGCGCGTGAACTTCCCGATCGGGCTCGCGCTTCTCGCGTTGGCGGGGATCGGTCCGGTCATCGCATGGCGCCGCGCGACCCGCAAGAACCTGCAGAAGAACTTCTCCACTCCGGTCTTGGTCGGTGCGGCCGTGGCGGCGGCGCTCTGGACTACGGGTGCCAGGCACCCGCTCGCGCTGACCACGTGGGGCATCGGCGCGTTCGTGTTGACGATCATCGCGACCGAGTTCTGGAAGGGCACGCGCGCGCGTGCTCGCATCGAGGGCGAAGGGTACCTGCTGGCGCTCTTCCACCTGGTGTCGCGCAACCGACGCCGCTGGGGCGGCTACGTCGTGCACGTCGGTATGGTCATGATCTTCATGGCGTTCGCTGGTGCGGCGTACAACGTGGACCAGCGCTTCTTGATGGAGCCGGGCGACGTGGTCGAGGTCGCCTCTCCCATGGGACACACGTACCAGCTGAGGCACGACGGCTTGTCCGTGAACCTCGCCAACGGGCAGAGGAACTTGCTCTGGCAGGCCATCGTGACCGTGTCGGTCTGGAAGGACGGCGAGCCGCAGGGCATCCTCACGACGGAGAAGCGGCAGTACACGACACAGGAGATGGGCAGCCCACCCATGACCGAGGTCGGCATCCGCTCGTATCCGCTCGAGGACCTCTACCTGATCCTGTCCGAGCTCGACGACCTCCAGGGTGCCGTCAGCGCGAACTCCGAAGCCCAGGGCCTCTACCTGCAGGTGCTGGTGAAGCCGCTGGTCAGCTGGATCTGGTTCGGTTGCCTCATCCTGGCCGGTGGCACGATCATCGCACTCTGGCCGAGCGTCGACAGGCGCAAGAGCGCCGCCACCCCATCGACCCAGGCGGTCCCCGAGCCCGCCGTCGTCGTGGCAGCCGACTAAGCACGGGGCTGCCGTGACGCTCTACGTGGGCGTGGCGCTCGTAGCAGCGGCGGTCCTCCTCTTCATCCTGCAGCCGGTCGTGAAGGGGCTGCACGCCTCGTTCGAGCGCGAGGACGACGAGCTGACCGAGACCGAGGCTCGCAAGCGGGTAGCGCTCCTCGCGCTCCGCGACGTCGAGTACGACTTCCTGGCGGGCAAGCTCGACGAGCAGGACTACCGCGCTCTGAAGAGCGAGCTCACGGCCGAGGCGCTCGCAGCGCTCGAGGCCGACGAGGCCGTGCGGGCCGGCGACGCCGCCGCGGGTGACGCGGACGTCGAAAAGGAGATCCTCCGCATCCGCGAGGGCCTCCGGAGCGGCCTGGTGTGCCTCGACTGTGGCTTCACCAACGAGCAGGGTAGCCGCTTCTGCTCGGCGTGCGGCGAGTCGCTCACCGGCTCGACCGCGGCGTAGGCGGGTCCGTGACGACCACCGTGGGTCCGGCACCCACGACCACGAAGGCGGCGACGGTGCTCGAGGCACGCGGCCTCGTGCGTGAGTACGGTGCGGTCGTCGCCGTCGACCGGGTCGATCTGACGCTGAAGGAGGGAGAGGCGCTCACCATCTTCGGACCGAACGGTGCGGGGAAGTCCTCGCTGCTCGGCATGCTGGGTGGGGCGCTGCGGCCGTCGGAGGGAACCGTCGAGCTCCGCGGGAAGCCGCTCGACTTCGGCGACACGGAGTGGCGTAAGAGCATCGGCATGGTCTCGCACCGCGGCTTCCTCTACCCGCGGCTCACCGCCGAGGAGAACCTCCTCTTCTACGGCCGCCTCTTCGGGCTCACGGACCTGGCCACGCGGGTTCCCGAGCGCCTGGAGCAGGTGGGTCTGTCCGAGCGGGCTCGCTTCGCCGTGCAGAAGCTCTCGCACGGCATGCGGCAACGGCTCGCGCTCGCCCGTGCGCTCCTGCACGACCCGGAGCTCATCCTGCTCGACGAGCCCTACACCGGACTCGACCCCGCCGCCGCGACCGTGCTCCGACACGTGCTCGAGGAGCTCGAGGACCGCAAGCGCACGGTCGTGATGGTCACGCACAACCTCAGCGAGGGCCTCGCGCTCGCCACGCGGGTCGTGATCCAGGTTCGGGGCAGGATCGCCTGGCAAGCCGAAGCCGCCGA
This sequence comes from Longimicrobiales bacterium, assembly GCA_041579355.1. Taxonomy (GTDB): domain Bacteria; phylum Gemmatimonadota; class Gemmatimonadetes; order Longimicrobiales; family Gaopeijiaceae; genus UBA2982. The sequence goes on from JBFGFY010000058.1 coordinate 9,765, forward strand.
CCTCGAGCGCAGCGGCTTCGAGCGGCTGTACCACGACGTCGTGGAGGGCCGCCTGTGAGCCTCTACCTGAGCCAGGTAGGTGTAATCGTCTGGAAGGACCTGCTGCTCGAGCTGCGCACTCGCGAGCGCTTCGCGGCGATGGGCGCGTTCGCGGTGCTCGCGGGCGTGCTCTTCAACTTCGCTCTCGACACGAGTCTCGTGCGTCCCCAGGACGCGGCGGCCGGCCTGATCTGGATGACGATCGTCTTCGACGGCTTGTTGGGGATCGGACGGACGTTCCATCTCGAGGCGGAGGACGGGGCGCTCCAAGGGCTCCTCCTGTCCCCGGCCCCGAAGGACGCCATCTTCCTGGGCAAGACGATCTCGAACTTCGTGCTCATGTATGCGGTCGCCATTCTCGTGCTCGGCGTCTTCATGCTCTTCTTCGGGCTCGAGATCGGCTCGAGCCCGTCGATGCTGCTGCTCGTGATCGCGCTCGGAGCCCTGGGATTCGTCGCGTTGGCCACGCTCTTCGCGGCGGTCTCCTCGGGCACTCGCATGGGTGAGACCATGTTGCCGATCTTGGTGTTTCCGCTCCTCGTGCCCATGGTGACGTACGGTGCCGCGGCGACGGGCAGGCTCCTCGCGGGTCGTCCGGTGGCCGAAGTGGCGGGGAACCTGCGGATGCTCGCGGCGTTCGCCCTGGTGGCCGTCGCCGCGGGCGCCGGACTGTTTCGCTTCGTCGTGGAGGACTGATGTCGACCAAGGGATTGCGTTGGGCGGGGACACTTTTCGCGGTCGTCGGCCTGCTCGGGCTCGCCGCCGTCTACTGGATGTCCTTCTTCTGGGTCTCGACCGAGGCGACCCAGGGCATCGCGCAGCGGATCTTCTACGTGCACCCGCCGGCGGCCTGGACGAGCTTCCTGGCCTTCGGCATCGCGGCGCTCACGAGCGGCATGTACCTCTGGCTCCGTGACGAGCGCCTCGATTGGGCGGCCCAGTCCGCGGCGGAGGGGGGCATGGTGTTCGGCACGATCATGCTCATCACCGGGCCGCTCTGGGGTAAGATCGCTTGGGGCACCTACTGGACGTGGGAGCCGCGTCTCACCCTGACCCTGCTCCTGTGGTTCATCTTCCTGGGGTATTTCATGGTCCGCAGCGGGACGGAGAACCCGGACCAGGGGAAGCGGTACGGCGCCGTGGTCGCGATCGTCGGGGCGCTGCTGATTCCGTTCATCCATCTCAGCGTCGTCTGGTTCCGCTCGCTCCACCCGGAGCCGGTGGTGATCAAGCCCGAGGGGCCGACGCTCCCGTCGGACATGCTCACCGTGCTGCTCACGAGCGTGGGCGCCTTCACCGTTCTCTTCCTCGGACTCTTCATGCTCCGCTACGCGCTCGAAGGGATCCGCCACGACCTCCAACTCCGCCAGCGCCGCGCCGCGGCCTGAACGCCGATCATGCCAAGACTCCACCTGCTCGCGCGCGGCGCCGTGGTCGCGCTCCTGCTCTCCCTGCCGAACAGTGCCGCCGCATGGCAGGCCACGGGCGCGAACGCGATCGGTGGCCTGAGGGCGTACTGGCACGTCTTCATCGCGTACGCCGTCGTGCTGGTGCTCGTGCTGGGATGGGTGATCTCGATCGCGAGGCGCCTGAAGGACGTCGAGCAGCGGCTCGCCGATTGAGGGTCGGGGAGGCGGCCGCCCGATGATCGGTCGTTGCCGCGCCAAGAGCCGCGCCGCGGAGGCCACGGGCGCGCTCCTGGCGTCGGGCGCGCTGCTCTTTGCAGTGGCGAACGGGGTCGCACAGGCACCCACGATGCCCAGCACGCAGCGCTATGGCACCGGGCTGCTCGACATACCCGTCTCCAGCGTGCTGCCGCATCTCGCCTACCGCGCGACGGTGTCGGGCTTCTGGGTGGGCCTCGACCGCAGCGTCGAGCTCGGTCCTTATGGAGACGAGGTGGGCTTCGGGGGTCCCGTCCGCGAGTTCCACACCGACGGTGCCGTCGCCGTGGGCCTCTTCGACCGCGTCGAGGTAGGAACGTCGCTCCAGTCGTTTGGCGGCACATCGTCGGGAGGCGACATCTGGGGGTTCTTCGGGCGCCTCCGCCTGTGGGAGCCCGTCGACCAGGGCCTCGGCCTGGCCGTGGGCGCCACCTACCTGACCAGCCCGGGCTTCGGGGACGGCGTGAAGTACGTGCCGGGCCGCCTCGGCTTCCCCGACCGGAGGCTCGCGCGCACGTACACGGGTGGCACGAACCTCACCGGATACGCGGTGGCGACCGCGTACCTGCGCGGCTTCGACGGAGGTCCCCTCCCCGAGAACGACATGACGTTCTCGGTCGGCCTGGGGTCGGGCATGTTCCATGCGGGCGGCAAGCTGGACATGTACTCGGCCGGCCACGCCAACGGTTGGTTCTTCGGCACCTCGCTCCACGTCGCGACGTCGGAGCGCTCGGTGCTCACGCTCATGGCGGAGCACAACGGATTCGACATCAACGTGGGTGCCCAGTACGACTGGGACGGCATCCGCGTCGGGGCCCACTGGCTGGCGTCGAACCACGCTCCGCCGCGGGGTGGGCACGCCTCCGAGTATCAGAAGCCGAAGATCGGGATCCTCGCGTCTGTGGCGATCTGCCCCATGGAGCGTGGCTTCCGGTGCCGGCCCCGCATGATGCGGCGCTTCGAGCCCGACACGATCTTCATCCCGCCGCCCCCACCCGACACGGTGGTCATCCGGCCGACCGCTCCCCCGGAGCCCCAGGGCGAGGACGCCGTCGTGTGTCTCTCGACGGGTCAGAACGCGCCGGTCCGGATCACGGCGGCCGGGGACACGCTCGTGGCGCCCGCGTACGTGCCGCTGTCGGCCCTGCGCCCCGTCGTCGACTTCGCCGGCAACTATGCCGCCGGGGCGTTCTGGTACGAGAGCGGGGAGCCGATCACCTTCGAGGGCAACGTCTTCGGCCGGGCGCCGGACCTCTTCCCGGTCGACTGCAACCAGATCCTCAGGGTCGGCGTGTACCAGGGAATACCCGTGTTCGCCGACGTCGCGGCCGAGCGCCCGCTCGTGATGATCTTCATTCCGGCACAACCGGGCGTGTGGCGGCGCTACGAGCGCGGCCTCCGCTGACGCGGGTGCGCCCTCAGCGGGCGATGCGCTGCTCTATCAGGCGGTTGCTGGCGTTCAGCACGGCCTTCACGGCCGCTCCCGGGAGGTCGTCCTCCCCCTCACAGGGTGCGGCGCCGAGCAGGCGGTAGCGCTCCTCCCCCTTGGTGCCGTTGATCCGCGTCACCACGACCCAGCCATCGAACGCCCGCACGGCCTTCACCCCGACCACCTCGAGCTCGATCTTGGCGTGCCCGTTTCCGTTGCCCTGTCGCGAGGCGAGGGTGGCGCGTAAGGCTGCCTGAGAGGCGGCCTTGATGACCCCCTGCTGCGTTTCCAGGCAGGAGACGGTCCCCTCGTACATCTTCCCGCCCCACTCGAGCCGCACGGAGACCCGTCCGGAGCCGTCAGGGGTCCTCACGTGGTTTAGGCTGTCGAAGCGTAGGCGGGAGCGAACGTTACCCGTTGTTTCCATTCGGTCCCGACTGTGTGCCTGGGGGGGACATCTCAAAGCTGCTCCGACGGAGTGCGGGGTGGCAAGGAAATTCGTCGAATTCGCAGCAGAATCCGTGCCGCGGCGTCGCGTCCGTCCTCGCTGGACCCACGTGGCTCGTCCGGGCATTCCGCTGGCGGATCGTCCTCCCTACGTTCCGGTCGCCCCGAGGGGAGAGGCACCGGACTTTCGCTTTCTCTTCGGGTTCGATACCTTGGGTGCCGAGACCACCGAAAAGGCGCCCGTGACGGAGGCGAGATGGCGACGGCCCAGATGAGCGACGAAAAGAAGGCGGAACAGAAGCAGAAGGCCCTCGACACGGCGCTGACGCAGATCGAGCGCTCGTACGGCAAGGGTGCCATCATGCGCATGGGCGCCGAGGGGATGAAGACCCACATCGAGGCGATCTCGACCGGCGCGATCAACCTCGACGCCGCGATCGGCATCGGCGGGATCCCGCGGGGTCGGATCAGCGAGATCTATGGCCCCGAGTCCTCCGGCAAGACGACGATCTGCCTCCACGTCATCGCCAATGCCCAGCGGAGCGGGGGGATCGCCGCCTTCATCGACGCCGAGCACGCGCTCGACGTCAACTACGCGCGCCGGCTCGGCGTGGACGTGGACAACCTCCTCGTCTCCCAGCCCGACACGGGCGAGCAGGCACTCGAGATCGCCGAGGTGCTCATCCGCAGCAACGCGATCGACGTGGTGGTGATCGACTCGGTCGCCGCCCTCGTCCCGCGGGCGGAGATCGAGGGCGAGATGGGCGACACACACGTGGGCCTACAGGCGCGCCTCATGAGTCAGGCGCTCCGGAAGCTCACGGGCGCGGTAAACCGGTCGAACACGTCGGTCATCTTCACGAACCAGATCCGCGAGAAGGTCGGCGTGATGTTCGGGAGCCCCGAGACCACCTCGGGTGGCCGTGCCCTCAAGTTCTACGCCTCGATCCGGTTGGACATCCGCCGCATCGGCGCGATCAAGGACGGCCAGGACGTCGTCGGCAACCGCACGCGCGTGAAGGTGGTGAAGAACAAGTGCGCGCCGCCGTTCCGGCAGGCGGAGTTCGACATTCAGTACAACGAGGGCGTGAGCCACAACGGGCTGCTCATCGACCTGGGTGTGGAGCATCGCATCGTGGACAAGTCGGGGTCGTGGTTCTCGTACGGGGATCTGAGGCTCGGGCAGGGGAAGGAGAACGCCAAGCAGTTCCTGGCGGAGAACGCCGACATCGCCGCGGAGGTCGAGGCGGGCGTGAAGGCCGCGCTCGGCATCGTGGGGGAAGGGAAGTCCGGGAGCAGGGGAGACACGACCGTCGAAGCCACCGACGACTGAGTCGCTACTGAGGGTAGCCACGCCCCTCTACCGGCCAAGAGCCGCGGACTCCGGTCCGCGGCTTCTTGCGTTTCGGCGACCTCGGCGGCCAACTCGGGGGTAGCGACCTGCTGAGGTCGGGGGCTCCGAAGCTCCGCGGGGCCGGTTATCCTTACCGTCTGCGCTGAATTCGCCGAGCCACCCGACGGGCGCCAGGGGCCGATCGACATACCAGACATGACGACCGCAGAGATCCGCAGCCAGTTCCTCGAGTACTTCCGGGGCAAGGGCCACGCCGTCCTGCCGAGCTCCTCGCTCGTGCCGGGCGACGACCCGACCCTGCTCTTCACGAACGCGGGCATGGTGCAGTTCAAGCGCGTGTTCCTGGGAGAAGTCGAGCTCGAACACAAGCGCGCCACGACTTCGCAGAAGTGTGTCCGAGCCGGCGGCAAGCACAACGATCTCGAGGAGGTCGGTCGCACCGCGCGACACCTCACGTTCTTCGAGATGCTCGGCAACTTCTCCTTCGGCGACTACTTCAAGAAGGACGCGATCCGCTACGCCTGGGAGCTGATGACCGAGGTCTACGGCTTCGAGGCCGAGCGCTTCTTCGCGACGGTGCACCACACCGACGACGAAGCCGCAGAGCTGTGGGAGAAGGAGGTGGGCCTCCCACCCGAGCGGATCTTCCGGCTCGGGGACAAGGACAACTTCTGGCAAATGGCCGACGTGGGCCCGTGCGGCCCGTGCTCGGAGCTCCACTACGACCTGCGCGAGGAGCGCTCGAAGACGCTGGGGCGCGACGAGTTCATCCGCCTGAACGAGGCGGGTACGATCGTCGAGCTCTGGAATCTGGTCTTCATGCAGTTCGATCGGGACGCCGAGGGGGTGCTCACACCGCTTCCGGCGCCGTGCGTCGACACGGGCGCGGGGCTCGAGCGCCTGGCGGCGGTCCTGCAGGGGAAAGACTCGGTCTTTCACGCCGACGTCTTCGCGCCTCTGGTGGCGCGCGTGGGCGAGCTCGTCGAATCTCCGTACGATGCCGCGTCGGAGGAGGCCGTCAGCTATCGTGTGCTCGCCGACCACGCACGCGCCGTCGCGTTCCTGCTCGCTGACGGGGTGTTCCCGTCGAGTGAGGGAAGGGGGTACGTGCTACGGCGTATCCTGCGGCGAGCCGTCCGCCACGCCTGGCTCCTCGGTCGCCGCGAGCCGACGCTCGTGGACGTCGTCGACGCCGTGGTCACGAGCATGGGTGAGGCCTACCCGGAGCTGCTCGCTCAACGGGACCACCTGGCGGGCTCGACGCGGGCTGAGGAGGAGCGCTTCCTGGTCACGATCGAAGGCGGGATGGCCCGCTTCGACGAGCTCGCGTCCGGGAAGGGAGGCACGATCGCGGGCGAGGACGCCTTCATGCTCTACGACACCTTCGGCTTCCCTCTCGACCTGACGCAGCTCATGGCCGCTGAACGCGGGTACGAAGTGGACCTGGCGGGCTTCGAGCAGGCCCTCGAGGAGCAGCGCTCACGATCCCGAGCCGACCGTGCGGCCAGCCAGGTAGCGCTCGAGCAGTTGGCGGGCGAGGAGGGATGGGTGACGATCGCCGAAGCGGATCAGAGCTTCGTGGGATACGACGCACTCGCCGTGGACACGCGGGTCCTCGCGTATCGCGTCGCGGAGAGCGGCGTCGGCCTGTTGCTCGAGGAGAACCCCTTCTACCTGGAGAGCGGAGGCCAGGTCTCCGACGTGGGCGAAGTCCGGGGCGAAGGCTGGTCCGTCTCCGTGCAGAGCGTATCCGCGGCCGGCGGGGGCACCGCTGTGTTCGGACCCCTGACGGGCTCGTTTCCGGAGTCGGCGCCGGCGCCCCCATCTGTGGTCGCCGAGGTGGCGCGACCGGTTCGCTTGGACACGGTGCGCAACCACACCGCGACGCATCTCCTTCATGCCGCGCTCAGGGAGGTATTGGGCAAGCACGTGGTGCAGCGGGGGTCGCTGGTCGCACCGGACCGGCTGCGCTTCGACTTCTCCCACACGGCTCCCATGACGCCCGAGGAGCGCGCCCGTGTCGAGCGGATCGTCAACGAGGGGATCTGGGCGAACCACCCGGTCGAGATCGATCACCGGTCGTACGCGGATGCGGTGGCCGCGGGCGCCATGGCCCTGTTCGGAGAGAAGTATGGCGACGAGGTGCGCGTGGTTCGCGTGCCGGGGGTCAGCATGGAGCTCTGCGGCGGCACACACGCAGCGTCGACCGGTGAGATCGGCCTCTTCAAGATCGTCTCGGAGTCGGGCGTGGCCTCGGGGGTACGCCGGATCGAGGCGCTCACGGGCCGGGGTGCCTTCCAGCACCTCGCGGCGAAGGAGGAGTCGCTAATCGACGCGGCCCAGGTGCTCCGAACCCAGCCGACTGCCGTGACCCAAAGGGCGACCCAGCTGCTGGCCGAGAAGGAAGAGCTCGAAGCGCTCCTGGACGAGCTGAGGAGCGGTGGCGGCGCGGGAGAGGTCGACGTCACCACGGAGACGCTGGAGCTCGCGGGCGGTGCGACGGCCCGTTACCGCGG